>NZ_JBICRM010000010.1:0-300491 GCF_043197025.1 Nonomuraea marmarensis | reverse complement strand
GTCGGACCACCAGCGCCGCGAGCTCGTCATATGACGGGCGGCGATCCGGGGTCTTCGACACACGAAGATCATCCCATTGCAGGGACACCACTCACGCCATCATGATCTTGATCTGCTGAATGCTTACGTTCGAGGTGCCTGAGCCCTCAGATGGGAATCACGTTAAATAATACAACAAATGGTATCTAACCCCATGAGACTTCCATTTCTTGTCAATCCTTATACTCTGGTTCGACTGGATTAAAACCTCAGTCAGATGGAGAGCTGCGCGCATGATTGGGCTGGCCGGGGTTTCCCGCAGTTTCAGTGGACGATCCGGAGTCGTGGAGGCGCTCCGCGGTATCGACCTGACCGTGGCCGAGGGCGAGTTCGTCGCTCTGGTCGGCCGATCAGGATGCGGTAAATCTACACTTCTGAGGCTTATCGCCGGTTTATTGCCGCCGACCGAAGGTGAGATTACGGTCGCCGGCGAACGGGTCACCAAGGCACGGCGCGACATCGCGATGCTGTTCCAGCGGCCCGCGCTGCTGCCCTGGCGGTCGGTCATCGACAATGTGCTGCTCCCGGTGGAGATCTTCGGCTGGCGCCGGGCGGCGCATCGTGAGCGCGCCGTGCGACTTCTGGAGATGGCCGGGCTGGCCGGCTTCGAGAAGCGCCTGCCGCACGAGCTGTCCGGCGGCATGCAGCAGCGGGTCTCCCTCTGCCGGTCGCTGATCGGCAACCCCCGGGTGATGCTGATGGACGAGCCGTTCTCCGCGCTCGACGCGATCACTCGTGCGGAACTGTCGGTGGAGTTGCAGCGCGTGCACATGGAGAACGCGTCGACCATCGTCTTCGTCACCCACTCCATCGACGAAGCGGTGCTCCTGGCCGACCGGGTGGTGGTTCTCACGCCGCGTCCGGGACGAATCCGGGAGGTGGTCGAAATCCGCATCCCGCGCCCGCGGACCCTGGGCCGCGACGCCCATTTCGAAGAGGTCGCACGATGCAGCGCCGATCTGCACGAGCTGCTGGTGGGGTGGGGCACGTCGGCGATGGCCCGGGAGGCTGGACAGTGAGCATGCGCGTGTGCGTATTCACCGAACGGCCCCGTTGCACGTACGGACGGAGCGCGGTCAAGGAGTTCGCGGCGGCACGACTGCACCCAACGATCGACGAGGTCCCGTCGCGTGAGAGTCATGGGTACGGCTCGCGGGAGCCGTACCCATGACCTTGGGCTAGGCCACGCCTCGCTCAGCGCGAGACGGGATGGCAACCGGACCGGCCCAGGGCAGCGAGTCCGACGGCCACGTCCGCGTCTGCTGCTTGAGCGTGGCCTCCGCCGTGCCTACGGCGCAGCGGGTGCCGTGCGGAGGCACGGTCAGCGAGATCAGGTACTGGTCGAAGATATCCGTCTGGCACTTGTCCTTGCCGTAGATGCGGTGCCCCCAGCCCTCGTACGTGAGCAGCACCGCCTTGGGGCCGAGCTGACGGGCCGCGTTGGCCGACCAGATCCACGGCGTGGCGGGGTCGTGCAGCGAGTTCCCGAGCAGCAGCGGGGCATCGCCCGTGTACCGCAGCTCGTGCGGCGGGTTGGTGGTCGGGTAGTTGAGGCAGATGGGCATGTCGTCGGTCGGGTACGGGTGGTACCGCGTGTCGGGGGCCAGGCGGTTGGAGGTGCGCATGAGCTCCGCGTACTCCCAGTAGTTCCGGACCCTGAGGTTGTAGTCCTGGCAGAGGATCGCGGTCGGCAGGTAGGCGACGTCCCCCTCCACGGGCTGCCGGCCGGGCAGCGGAGGCACCCACTCCGGCGGCGGCCCACCGGCCAAGGCGTTGATCATCTCGCTCAGCAGACGCCAGTCGGGCCCTTCGGTGCCCAGTGCGGCGTTGTAGATGACCTGCAGCTCGGTCATCGGGCGGTCTGGGACGCCCGGGTAGTACAGCTCGCCGCGCCGCGCCTTCTCCAGCAGGCCCTTCCAGATCGCATGGATGTCACGTCCGTGCAGGACGCAACTGGTGTCCTGCTCGCACCAGCCGACGAACTGGTCGAACGCGTCCTCGACGGCGAGCGCCTCGGTGCCGAAGAAGCCCTTGACGCCGAGGCTGTGGTCCATGTTGCTGTCGAGGGCGAGTGCCCGGATCCGGTTCGGGAACAGCTCGGCGTACATCTGCCCGATCAGGGTGCCGTACGAGATCCCGTAGTAGGTGAGTTTCTCCTCGCCGAGGGCGGCGCGGAGGGCGTCCATGTCACGCGCGACGTCGACGGAGTCGACGTGGTCGTAGAGCGGACCGGTACGGGCCCGGCAGTCCGCGTGCAGTTTCTTGGTGAAGGCGTTCCAGGCATCGAAGTGGGCCTGGCTCTTCATCACGGTGTGCGGCATCTGGTTGTACACCGATGCCGAGCAGATCACCGGGTTGCTGCGGCGCACGCCCCGGGGGTCGAAGCCGACGATGTCGAACCGCCGCTGAAGCTCCTCGGTGTAGGACCCGGGAGCGCCGTAGACGGCCTCCACACCCGACCCACCCGGCCCACCCGGATTGATCACCAGGGACCCGATCCTGGCCGCGGGATCGGTGGCCTTGCGCCGGGCGACGGCGATGTCGATGGTCGGCCCGCCCGGCTTGGACCAGTTGATCGGGACGGTCAGCTTGCCGCACTCGGCGGCGGGCTCCTCCTCACAAGGCGCCCAGGCGATGCCACCCGTCGCGGTTGCGTCCTCGGCTTCCGCGCTGGCCGTCGAAACGGGTAAGAGCGTCGCCAGAGCCACGAAGGCGGCGGTGAGCAGAGAGGTCCTTCTTCGCATGTTGCTCCAATCGTCGGTCGGTGCGCCCCCGTGGGCACGCGGCCGGCCTTGATCCTTCCTGCTCGGCGGGGCGAATGGAGCAAAATCTGAAAATTTCTCTCACAGAGTGCCGCTACGGCTGTCAAGAGATTCGGGCTGACCCCACTCTGACCCGTATGAAGATCGATTTTGAGCAGCGCTTAATGAATCTCAGCAGGTGGTTCTGGCTTGAGTGCTCGTGTAGGTGGCACTGACTACAGGGATGCGTCATGTGACTGACGATCCGACGCTCCAACTCGGCCGCCGAGGTCTACGTCGTCGATGCGGTGCCCGAACGGCTGGACAAGGCAGGCGAGATCGACTACCGGCAAGGCGACCCGGTCGGTCAGATCCGCGAGCGCCTGGAGACTGACGTAGAGAACCCGACGACGAAGTCATCGAGGCCGTGCTGCGGCCGTGACGGAGCATCAAGAGGGGGAGTGAACGGCGATGGCGGAGGCAGGGCATCAGGTGATCCCGCAGGCGGTGCTGAGCCCGCTGACGAGATCGGCGCTCTTCCTCGTGGTGACGATCGATCCAGGAGGTGAGTCCCGTGTGCGGGCCTTGCTATCCGAGCTGTCCGGATTGCAGCGGGCCGTCGGCTTCCGGGAGCAGGAAGGCAGGTTGAGCTGCGTCGCCGGGATCGGCTCGCAGGCATGGGACCGGCTGTTCGCCGGGCCGCGCCCCGCCGAGCTGCACCCGTTCCGCGAACTGGCCGGGCCTGTACACCGCGCCGTGGCGACACCGGGTGATCTGCTGTTCCACATCCGGGCGCAGCGGACGGACCTGTGCTTCGCGTTGGGGGTAGAGATCATGGACCGGGTGCGAGACGTGGTCACGGTCCGCGACGAGGTGCACGGGTTCAAGTATTTCGACGTACGAGACTTGCTGGGCTTCGTCGACGGGACCGAGAACCCCGTGGGCCCGGCCGCCGATGACGCCGTCCTGATCGGCGCGGAAGATCCGCTGTTCGCCGGCGGGAGTTATGTGATCGTGCAGAAGTACCTGCACGATCTACGGGCGTGGAACGCTCTGCCGGTCGAGGCCCAGGAAATGGTGATCGGTCGCAGAAAGTTGTCCGACGTCGAGCTGGATGACGCCGTCAAACCGGCCGACTCCCATGTTGCGATGACCACGATCGTGGATCCTGACGGTACCGAGCACCAGATCCTGCGCGACAACATGCCCTTCGGTGTCGTGGGGCGCGGTGAGTTCGGCACGTACTTCATCGGCTACGCCCGCACTCCGACCGTCACCGAACGAATGCTGGAGCGGATGTTCGTGGGCGATCCGCCGGCCAGGCACGACCGGATCTTGGATTTCTCCATCCCCGTGACCGGCTCCCTGTTCTTCGTCCCGAGTGCCGACCTCCTCGACGACCTGCCCCGTCCGCCTGCTGTCGCGGCCGCGACCGGGACCGGGGGCGGCGGTGGGCGCCGACGCCGTGATTGACCCGTCATCCGACCGGGGCCGTTCCAGCAGCCGCTGGGCATCGGCGATCTCAGAGGAAGCGACGTTCGATGAACGACCTGCATCGGAACCGGCGCCGATCTCCGCGGCCGCGTGGGCTCGACCTGGAGGAGGAGCCCCCGCGGGCGGCAGCGCCGCCGCTCGGCCCGCACCGGCGGCGCCTCACGTCGAGCGTATTACTCGCCGGTCATCGCGGCATGGAGGCGCAGGTACGGCTCGGCGTCCTTCGGCCTGTTCTGGCGTTGCAGCGTACGGGCGAGTAGCAGGCAGGCGTACCCCTCGGCCGGGTCGCGTTCCAGGATCAGCCGAAGCTCGGCCTCGGCCCGGCCGAGCTGGGCCGAGTGGTAGTAGGCGCGGGCCAGCAGTAGCCGGGCGGCCACGTTCTCCGGGGCCGCCGCCACCACTCCGGCCAGGATGCGAGCGGCTCCGATGTAGTCCTGGGAGTCGAAGAACAGGCGGCCGCGCTCGTACTCTTCGGCGAGCATGTCAGTCTCCTTCCGGGACGGGCCCGTCGGCGTGCGGTAGGCGTTCGGCGGGGACGACGCCCAGGCGGCCGGCCTGGTAGTCATCCATCGCCTGGATGATCTCGGCGCGGGTGTTCATCACGAAGGGGCCGTAGTGCACGACCGGCTCGCGGATCGGCTGCCCGCCGAGCAGCAGCACCTCCAGGTTGGGCTCGGCCTGGGGCTGGGCCGGGTCGGCGGCGACGGTGAGCGCCCCGCCCTCGCCGAAGACGGCCAGTTGTCCCTTGCGTACCGGCCTGCGCTCGTCGCCGGCGAAGCCCTGCCCGGCCAGGACGTACGCGAGCGCGTTGAAACCGGGGTTCCACGGCAGCTCCAGCCGCGCGCCTGGGGCCACGGTCGCATGCACCATCGTGATCGGGGTGAACGTGACGCCCGGACCGGGGTGCCCGTCCAGCTCACCGGCGATCACCCGCAGCAGCGCGCCGCCGTCGGCCGAGGCGAGCAGCGCCGTCTGGCGGCCACGGATGTCCTGGTAGCGGGGCAAATGGAACTTGTGGGCACGGGGCAGGTTGACCCACAGCTGGACGCCGTGGAACAGCCCGCCCGAGATCACCAGGTGCTCCGGGGGCTTCTCGATGTGCAGCAGCCCGGACCCCGCGGTCATCCACTGGGTGTCCCCGTTGGTGATCACGCCACCGCCACCGTTGGAGTCCTGATGCTCGAAGATGCCGTCGATGATGTAGGTGACGGTCTCGAAGCCGCGGTGCGGGTGCCAGGAGGTGCCCTTCGGCTCGCCGGGGGCGTACTCGACCTCGCCCATCTGGTCCATGTGGATGAACGGGTCCAGCATGGACTGCGGCACCCCCGCGAACGCGCGCCGAACCGGGAAGCCTTCACCCTCGAACCCGCTGGGCGCGGTCGTCACCGACCGCACGGGCCGCCGTCCGACGGCGGCCGGATCGGGTACGGCGACGCGCGGCAGCGTCAGGGTGTCGGCGGTGATGGCGGGCATGGCGCCTCCTGTTTGTTGAATGTTCAATCACTGCCCGACTTAACACAGGTCTGCCATCGGGCATTCCGCGCTGTAGTCCTGCCGGGCACCGGTTGTGGGCTTGACCGCGTCGCGTGGGTTACGGTCCGGGATTTTCGGTGGATCGCCGCTAAGGTGTGGGGGCTTCAGGAGAGGTGTGGCGGCGGGGTGACCTTGATCGAGCGGCCACCTATCCGTGGTTCAAGCTACGCGTCGTACACGACGCTGTCGTCCCCCGGGCGGGAGCCGAACGGGGCGCCGCCCAGCACGTTGACCGAGCCGGCCTTGGCCCGATACGTCGTTGTAATGGGCGGTCGCGCACCCGGACGCCGAATCAACGGGATCTGTCAAGTGATCTGGACGGACCCAGTTCGGGCGCATATTTTCGGGGAGCCGGTACCACGGCACCCTCGCAAAAGGCAGGAGCGCCATGAACCATCAGCCTTCGACGGATCAGGGACTCACCCGACGGCAGGCCCTCGCGGGAGCGGCCGTCGGCAGCGCACCGCTCATCATCGGAGCGGCGGCTCCGGCATCGGCGTCAACCGGATACCACGGCCAGGAACCCACCACCGAATTACGCCGGATGCTGCGCGAGATAAGTGCCGAAAACATCAAGCGGACGGTTTTGAAGCTCGTCTCGTTCGGCACCCGGAACACCCTTTCCGCGCAGGACGACTCCAGCCGCGGCATCGGCGCCGCCAGGGATTGGCTGTTCGCGGAGTTCAAGAAGGCGGCGGCGCCGTCCGGCGGCCGGATGACCGTGGAGTTGCAGACCTTCGTCCAGCCGGCCCAACCCCCGCGGTTCCCGCAGCCGACGCCGGTCACCAACGTCGTGGCAACGTTGCACGGCGCCCAGGCCGAGTCGGCCGGCCGTACCTACGTGGTGAGCGGCCACTACGACTCGATGCCCACCCGGGTCACCGACTTCAGCAGCGACGCGCCCGGGGCCAACGACGACGCCTCCGGGGTTGCCGCCGTGCTGGAGATGGCCAGGGTGATGGCGACCCGGACGTTCGACGCGACCATCGTCTTCATGGCCGTCGCCGGCGAGGAGCAGGGCCTGTGGGGCGCCACCTACTTCGCCGAACAGGCCAAGCAGCAAAATCGCGACATCGCCGGCATGTTCACCAACGACATCATCGGCAGCTCCGTGGGACAGAACGGCATCCGCGACCCGTACACGGTGCGGATCTTCGCCGAAGGGCTGGCGTCGACTCCGGCGGCGGCCGAGGCCGACTGGCGGCGGTACGGCGGCGGCGAGACCGAGTCGCCCGCCCGCCAGCTCGCCAGGTTCGTCAAGGAGGTCGCCGAGAACGAAGCGACCCGCATGAAAGTGAAGATGATCTACCGTCGCGACCGGTTCGGGCGGGGCGGCGACCACATCCCGTTCCTGGAACAGGGCTACCCCGCGGCGCGGTTCACCGAGACCAACGAAGACTGGCGCCACCAGCACCAGGACGTCCGTGTGGAGAACGGCGTGCAGATCGGTGACCTGCCCGAATTCTGCGACTTCGACTACATCGCCCGGGTCGCCCGGGTGAACGCCATCTCGCTCGCCTCGCTGGCGCTCGCGCCGGCCGCGCCCACCCGTGCCGTGATGGACACGAGCGGCTTCGACACCGACACCACGCTCACCTGGATCGCCAACACCGAGCCCGACCTGGCCGGCTACGAGGTCGTGATGCGGGCGACGACGGACCCGGAATGGACGAAGACCATCGAGGTCGGCAACGTCACCACGGTCACCCTGAAGAACATCTTCAAGGACAACCATTTCTTCGGTGTACGGGCGGTCGACAAGGCGGGTAACCGCAGCCCGGTCAGCTTCCCCGGCCGCGCCTAGCGGATCGGGCGGAGCCTTACGGCGGGCGCTGCCCGGCACCGCCCGCCGTAGCTTCGTGAGACTCGTCAGCACCCCGTCCATCGTGTCGGCGGCGACCTGCTCGGCGGCCGGGAGGGTCGATTTGCCCCTACGCGCACGACCGTGCGCCAGTCCCGGGTACCCATGGCGGTCATCGCGGCAGGTCCGCGAGCAGCTTCGACGGCCCGCGTGACCGTCTTGCCGGACTTCTTGAGCACCTCCACCTGGGCCGCGTCGCCGGGTCGTACTCGCCCGCGAAGCTGGTCGCGACGACGCCGGGATGGTTCAGGACGTACCGGATGGACGTGTCGGCGTGGATCTCAGTGAACGGCCGCCTGTCACGCCCCTCGGTTATCTCCCAGCCTGCCCACATCTTCTACACAGGTCTCTATGGAACGCTCGGACACCAGGGACCGGCAGGAACATGAGGGAGTCCATCATGCCATCAGTAAGGTTCAGGGTGGCATTGGCCGCTCTGGCGACGGCCGTGTCTCTCACAGCGTGCGGGGCGACCTCCGAGGACACAGGGTCGACTGCCGCCCCCGCATCCAGTGGAGCGAGCCAGGCCGGGAAGGTCTCTGCCAACACCGCGAGCGAGAGCGAGATCACGGCGGCGCTCGAGGCCGCAGGTGTCGACAACGCCGCGCGGTGGACGCGCGAGGTGATGGAGTACCGCCCGTACGCCGCCGACGACCCCAACCTCACCTCGCTGCGGGACAACCTCGCCAAGTACAACCCCGGCCAGCAGACCGTCGACAAGATCGTCTCTGCGCTCGTGCCGTGAGCGAAACCTTCATCCGGCACGCGCTGACGGCGCTGACGGCGATCGGCGTCTTCGGCGCCGCTTTCGAACTCGCCGCAGAGCAACATTGGCAGACCACGGAACAAATGATCCCGTGGGGCGCCATCGTGCTGCTCGGGATGGCCGTGCTCCTCTTGCTCGGGAATGACTCGCCTCGGCTGGTCGCCGCGGCCCGGCTGCTGGCGCTGGTCGTGCTGCTCGCCTCGGTCTTCGGCGTCTACGCGCACGTCGCGGCGAACTACGACGCGGGGCCGCTCGACCAGCGCTACTCGGCCACCTGGGACATCTTGCCCGTCGTCACGCGCTGGTGGTACGCGCTGACCAAGGTCGTGGGGCCGGCACCGCCGCTCGCCCCAGGAATGCTCGGCCAGTCGGCCCTCCTCCTGCTGCTCGCCACCCGCATCAGACGCAAGCCCGCCGAGGATGCCACACGGGGACAGGGATCGTGAAATGCAAAACCTCGGCTGCAGGCGAAGTTCCGATCGGCGCGCTACGTCCTGCCCCATTTAGTAAGTGATCTCTTTGCCCAGCTCGTGTGAAAGGTCAGTTGATGTCAAATGCGCTATTTGTGTGCCGTGACTCTGACGGTTGTGGCCCTGCTGGTCTCCGGTTGCGGAGGTGCCGGCGGCTCGACCTCTGGTGGTGACACGACCTCGGGGAACGGGACGTCCCAAGGCGGCGGCACGAACACCGGTGGTGGCGGGAATGACGGTGGCGACCAGCGGGCCGCCTTCAACGACTGCCTGAAGCAGAATGGGGTGACCCCGCCCAGCGGGCGTCCGACGGCGAGGCCGAGCGAACGTCCGACAGCGCGTCTGACCGCTCGGCCGACCGACCGGCCGAGCGGTGGACCGGGAGGCTTCGGTTCGATGTCGCCCGAGATGCAGAAGGCGTATGAGGCCTGCCGGTCGCTCATGCCCCGAGGGGGGAACCGGCCCCCGAACGGGTGACCTGCCTGTCATCGCACCATCACGGGACGCGAGGGCGACGGCGACCGCGACCGTCGCCCCGGCAGGCGCTGCGCCCCTTGACCGTGCCCTCAGCGGATGACCTCGATCTCGTCCGCCACGAAGGTGAACGGCGAACCGGGCCCTGACCACTGCGCATCGGCCCAGGTGACCGGACCAGCTCGCTAGCGATTCCGGATCGCCCGGCCGAAGACCCACGTCCGCAGGAGGAGGAATCGCAGGCAGGTGGTGGCCAGGTTGGCCGCCACCAGCACGCCGAGTTCCAGCGGCTGGGCGGGCTCGGGGTCGAGGGCGTGCAGCAGGACGAGCGAGCCGCCGGTCAGGCCGAGACTCGCGGCGAACACCACGAGGCCCTGGGCCTGATGCAGCCAGAGGCGGCCGGTGCCACGCACCCCGAAGGCGAAGCGGCGGTTGAGCGCGGTGTTGGCCACGGTGGTGACGAGGAGGGCGATGAGGTTGGCGGCCTGGGCTCCGGTCCCCGTGCGCAGCAACGCGTACAGCAGCAGGTAGGCGAGGGTGCTGGCGACGCCGACGGTGGCGAAGCGCAGCAGCTGGCCGGTCAGGCCGGCGGGCACGCCGTCGACGGGCAGCGGGGCGCGCTCGAGTTGCTCGCGCAGCCGCGCCAGGGGCAGCCGGCCGGTGCTGAGCGCCCTGGCCAGCCGGGCGATGCCCTTGAGGTCGGCGATGGCGGTCCGCAGGATGTCGACGCGGCTGTCGGGGTCGTCCACCCAGTCGACCGGCACCTCGTGGATGCGCAGCCCGGCGCGTTCGGTGAGTACGAGCAGCTCGGTGTCGAAGAACCAGCCGGTGTCCTCCACCAGGGGCAGCAGCCGCGCGGCCACGTCGGCGCGGACGGCCTTGAAGCCGCACTGCGCGTCGGAGAAGCGGGCCGAGAGGGTGCCGCGCAGCAGCAGGTTGTAGCAGCGGGAGATGATCTCCCGTTTGGGGCCGCGGGTCACGCGGGCCCCGCGGGTGAGGCGCGAGCCGATGGCCAGGTCTGAGTGGCCGGAGATGAGCGGCGCCACCAGTGGCAGCAGCGCGGACAGGTCGGTGGAAAGGTCGACGTCCATGTAGGCGAGCACCGACGCGTCGGAGGCCGACCAGGTGTGCTTGAGCGCGCGGCCTCGCCCCTTGGCCGCCAGCCGTACGGAGGCGACCTCCGGCAGCTCGGCGGCGAGCCTGGCCGCGATCTGCGGGGTGTGGTCGGTGCTGGCGTTGTCGGCGATCGTGATGCGAAAGGGGTAGGGGAACTCGCGGACCAGGTGGTGGTGCAGGCGGCGCACGCACGGTTCGAGGTCGTCCTGCTCGTTGTAGACGGGGACCACGACATCGAGGACCGGCGTGCGCGCCGCGGGACCTGCGGTCGCGACATGGGTGTGAAGCGCTGAAGTGCTCATGACCTTACCGTTGTCGGGGTGGCTGTCAGGGCCTTGTGGTGTTGCTGTGGCGAGCCTGTGAAGGTCGCACCGCGCCCGAATCGCGGCAAGCGGCGGCTCCCCGGTTGCGGGGAGCCGCCTTGCACCGACCCGATCAGGAAGCCGAGCCGGTGGATGACGTCAGGTCATAGACGGTGACGCCGCCGACCGTGGTGGCCTTGAACGTGGCCGCCACCCACGCGGAGATCTGCGCGGCGGTGTCGTTGCCGCTGTCGCCGCGCATGGGGCCGCGGTCGCCGGCGATGAAGTAGTGGATCTTCTGGTCGGCGGCGTACTGCTGGAACTGGGCGAGGGTGGGCGAGGGATCGCTGCCGTTGAAGCCGCCGATGGGCATGACCGGATGGCCGGTGGCCAGTTGGTAGCCCGAGGCGTTCTGCGCCCCGATCGTCGCCGCCACCCAGGTGTAGGAGCCGGCTTCGCGTCGCAGCAGGTCGACCATGTCCTGGTCGGGGGTGGTGCCGTTGAGCAGCCCGCCCATGCCGCCGCCCCGCCCCATGCCGCCACGTGGCGCGCCACCTTGGGGCTGGTTGTCCCTTGGCGCACCGCCGTTCCGCGCCGTGCCGCCTTGGCCTTGGACGCCCGGTACGCCCTGGGCCGCGCCCGGTGGCATGCCACCCGGTCCGTGGCCGCCCCTGCCTCCGGAACCGCCTGTCACGAAAGGACCGGCCGACGGGATCGAGCCGCCATGCGGGGTGGCGGCGGTGTCCATCGCGTAGGCCCCTGGCCCGGCCAGGACCATGGCGAGCGCCAGCACCGCGCTCACCCAGGCCACCCGTACGGGCAGCCATATGGACGCCAGCAATCCGAGCGCGGCCAGGAGCCCGCCGAGGAGCACCACCCAGCGCAACCACGGCAGGAAGTCACCGCTGCGCCCGAGCAGCTCGAACGACCACCAGGCCGTCAGCACCACGGTGACGGCCGCGGCCGGTGCGGCCCATGCGCCGCTCCACCGCCGCCACAGCGTCACCGCGCCCATGCCGGCCAGTGCGCCGATGGCCGGAGCGAGGGCCACGGTGTAATAGGCGTGGAAGATGCCCGCCATGAAGCTGAACACCCCGGCGGTGATCAGCAGCCAGCCGCCCCACAACACGTACCCGGCGCGGGTGCGGTCGGTGCGGGCCGCACGGGCCGTCACCGCCAGGCCCACGGCCAGCAGGATGAGCGCGGCCGGTAGCAGCCAGGCGACCTGGCCGCCCTGCGCGGCGTCGAACATGCGCATCCACCCGGTCTCGCCCCAGCCGCCGCCCGGCCGGCCGCCGACGCTGCCGCTCTCGTTGCCGTTCAGCCGGCCCAGGCCGTTGTAGCCGAGAGTCAGTTCCAGCAGGCTGTTGTTCTGTGAACCGCCGATGTAGGGGCGCATCGAGGCGGGCATCAGCTCGACGACGGCGACGTACCAGCCGGCCGAGACGACCAGTGCGACACCCGCCAGGAGAAGCTGCAGGATGCGCCTGCCGAGCTTGGGCGGCCCTGCGATGAGGTAGACCAGCGCGAACACCGGGACCAATAGCAGCGCCTGGAGCATCTTGGCCAGGAAGCCGAAGCCGACGAAGACCCCGGCCCACACCAGCCACTTGGTGGCGCCGCTCTCCACGGCCCGGACGACCGCGTACGCGCCGGCGACCATGAGCAGCACCAGCAGCGCGTCGGGGTTGTTGAAGCGGAACATCAGCACCGCCACCGGCGTCAGCGCCATCGCCGCCCCGGCGATGAGGCCCGCCGCCGGGCCGTACCAGCGGCGCACGGCCGCGAAGAGCAGCCCGACCGTGGCGACGCCCATCAGGGCCTGCGGCACCAGGAGGCTCCAGGCGTTGACGCCGAACAGCCGCGCCGACAAGTCCATCACCCACAACGAGGCGGGCGTCTTGTCGACGGTGATCGAGTTGGCCGCGTCCGAGGAGCCGAAGAAGAACGCCGTCCAGTCCTGTGATCCGGCCTGCGCCGCCGCCGCGTAGAACGAGTTCGCCCAGCCGGAGGCGCCCAGGCCCCACAGGTACAGCACGGCAGTGGCCAGCAGCAGCGCGAGCAGGGCCGGACGTACCCAGGGGACGTGGTCCGCCCGCGCGCGCCGCCGCCCTCCACCGCGCGCCGGGTCGGGCGGCGACCGGTCTATCGGCGTCGCGGGCAACGTGGAGCTCATCGGTGCGTCCTTTCATCCATGCGTACGTCAGAACTGTCGCCCGCGAGCCTGTCCGTGCCTTGTGCCGACGCTGTGCGCAAGCTGTGAACCTGCCTCAGCTCCCGACGACGGCGGCCAGCGGCAGCCGCACGGTGAACCGGGTCTTACCGGGCACGCTGTAGACCTCCACGGTCCCGCCCTGCGCGGCGAGCACCGCGTGCACGATGGCCAGCCCGAGGCCGGTGCTGCCGGCCGCCCGGGAGCGCGAGCCGTCGCCGCGGGCGAACCGCTCGAAGATGTGCGGTAGCAGCTCGGCCGGGATGCCCGGCCCGGTGTCCACGACCCGCAGCACCGCCTGCGCTCCGCGGGCGCCCACGTGGACCGTGACGCGGGTGCCCTCGGGCGTGTGCACGCGCGCGTTGGTGAGCAGGTTCGCCAGCACCTGCTGCAGCCGCGCCGGGTCGCCGATCACCGTGACGGGCTCCTCGGGCAGGTCCAGCCGCCAGTCGTGCTGCGGGCCCGCCGCGTGGGCGTCGCCGACTGCGTTGACCGTCAACCTCGACAGGTCGACGGGCTCGTGAGCGAGGGGCCGGCCCGCGTCCAGGCGGGCCAGCAGCAGCATGTCCTCGACCAGGGCGGTCATCCGCCGCGCTTCCGACTCCACCCGGCTCATCATCTGCGCGACCTCGGGCTGGACGGGCCGCCCGGTGCGCCTGCTCAGTTCGGCGTACCCACGGATCGCCGCCAGAGGCGTGCGCAGCTCGTGGCTGGCGTCGGCGACGAACTGACGCACCTGCATCTCGCTGGCCTGCCGTACCTCCAGCGCGTTGCCGACGTGGTCGAGCATCCGGTTCAGCGCCGCACCCATCTGGCCGACCTCGGTGCGCACGTCGGCGTCGTCCTCGGCGACCCGCTGCGGCAGCTCCACCTCGCCGCGGTCGAGAGTCAACTGCGAGACCCGGGTGGCGGTGGCCGCCACCCGGGACAACGGCCGCAGCGCCCGCCCTACGATCACCACGCCGATGTAGGCCACCGCCAGCAGCACCAGCACGGTCACCCCGGCCACCACGCCGGCCACCAGGTACAGCGTCTCCTTCGTGTCCGCCAGCGGCAGCCCGGTGACCAGGACCGCGCCGTCAGGCATGGTCCGCGCGACCAGGCGGTAGTCACCCAGCTCGCCGAGAGCGTAGCTGCGCGGCGCGGCGCCCACCGGCACCGTCAGCAGCGTGGCGTCGAGGTGGCTGACGTCCGGCTGTATCTGCCCGTTCTCCATCAGCACGTCCGCGTTGACGACCATCCCGTGGCAGATCCGCGCCGCCAGGGTGCCGATGACCTGCCCGGGTGGGAACCCCCGTCCTCGTGGCTGCATGCAGCCGGGCAGGTCGGGACGGGGGGAAAGGTCGAAAGCGCGCGGCGCTCGGTCCGCCGCCGAGGTCAGCTGGCCGTCGACGCGATCGTAGAGCGCCTTGTCCAGCGTCCCCTCAGCGGTCACGCCGACGATCAGGAACGCCGGTATCAGCAGGACGACCATGGCCGCGACCAGCCGAGCCCGCAGCGACCAGCGCGCGGGCCCGCGCCACCGGCTCCTCAGGGCCGGCGGCTCACTCACCGGGCCTGAGGACATACCCCGCACCGCGCAGCGTGTGGATCATCGGAGCCCGGCCGGCGTCGATCTTCTTGCGCAGGTACGAGACGTACAGCTCCACCACGTTCGCCTGCCCGCCGAAGTCGTAGTTCCACACCCGGTCCAGGATCTGGGCCTTGCTGAGGACCCGGCGCGGATTGCGCATCAGGTAGCGCAGCAGCTCGAACTCCTTGGCCGTCAGAGTGATCAGCTCGCCGTCGCGCCGGACCTCGTGGCTGTCCTCGTCCATGACCAGGTCACCGATGACGAGCTGAGAGTCGGAGCGCAGCTCCGAACGGGCGGCCCGGCGCATCAGGCCGCGCAGCCGCGCCACCACCTCCTCCAGGCTGAACGGCTTGGTCACGTAGTCGTCGCCGCCCGCCGTCAGCCCCGCTATCCGGTCCTCGACCGAGTCCCGCGCGGTCAGGAACAGCACCGGCACGTCCGGCGACTCCCCGCGCAGCCGCCGCAACACCTGCAGGCCGTCGATGTCGGGCAGCATCACGTCGAGCACGACGGCGTCCGGCCGGAAGTCGCGGGCCACCCGGATGGCGCTGAGCCCGTCTCCGGCGCTGCGCACCTCCCAGCCCTCATAGCGCAGCGCCATGGCCAGCAGCTCCGCCAGGGTGGGCTCGTCGTCCACCACCAGCACGCGTACCGGGCTGCCGTCCGGCCGGCGCGGCTGCCCGCGAGCCTCCGCATTCGCCATCGTCATGGTCCGATCGTCAGGCACGATGCTGTGCGAGTCCTTTCGTCATCCTGTGTATCAGCTGTGAGTTCCGCACTCGCCAGGCGGGGAAGGAGCAGCCGGAACTCGGTCTGGGCGGCTGCGCACGTCCACCGAGCACGCGCGACCTGACGCCGCAACACCGCCACCTCGTGACGCAACACCGTGATCTCAACGCGCGGCACCGTGGTGCTGGTCCGCGAGGAGATCGGCTTCTGGCGAGGTGAAGGCGCCCTTCCGCCGGTTCGCTTTGGACCGGCGGTTGCCTAATTCACTATAAATTGGTAGGAAATACATATGTACGCGTCCATGCGACGGCACGCCCGCCGAACGTGGACCTGGCCCTGCGCTACGCGGGCGTCCCCCGCGAGGAGCGTGCTCGCCGGGTGCCGGAGCTCCTGGAGCGAGTCGGCCTGCACAACGTCGCCCATCGCCGGATCTGGCAGATCTCCGGCGGCCAGCAACAACGCGTCGCCATCGCCAGGGCGCTGGCGAGCGACAACCCGCTGCTCCTGCTCGACGAACCGTTCGCCGCCCTGGACGCGCTCACCCGAGAGCGGCTGCAGGAGGACCTGCGCCTGGTGAGCGAGCGTACGGGCCGTACCTCCGTGTTCGTCACCCACAGCGTCGAGGAGGCCGTCTTCCTCGGCAGCCGCGTCGTGGTGCTCACCAAGAGACCCGGCCGGATCGCGCTCGACCTCGACATCCCCCTGCCACGCACCGGCCTGGAGCCCGACGAGCTCCGCGCCCTGCCCGAGTACGCCGCCCTGCGCGCCACGGTCAGCCAGGCCGTCCGCGCCGCCGCCGACTGACAACCGCCTGAGGAGAGCACATGTCCACGCGAACCGCTGCCAAGCTCACCCTGAACCCGCTCGGACCGCACTTCGGCGCCCAGGTCGGAGGGCTGGACCTGGCCAACGCCGACGACGACGACCTGGTCGCGGTACGAGCCGCGCTCGTCGACAGGAAGGTGCTCTTCTTCTCCGGGCAGACTCTCGACGACGACGGCCAGGTCGCTTTGGGGCGACGGCTCGGCGAGCTGACCGCTTCCCATCCCGTCGTCGGCGGTGTGGACGAGGCTCACCCGGAGATCTACTCGCTCGACAGCGCCGACAACGGCTTCGCCGACGTGTGGCACACCGACGTCACGTTCATGCCCCGCCCCCCGCTCGGATCGATCCTGCGCGCCGTGATCCTGCCTCCCACCGGCGGCGACACGAGCTGGGCCGACAGCCAGCTCGCCTACGACTCCCTGTCCGCGCCGGTACGCGAGCTGGCCGACCAGCTCACCGCCGTACACGACGGCAATCGCGAGTTCGGCTACTACCTGGCCCAGCGCCGCGGCGGCAAGGGCAGCGTCTGGGACGGCGAGGTCGTGACCCGGCTGGACCCGGTGGAGCACCCCGTCATCCGCGTCCACCCCGAGACCGGACGCAAGGGCATCTTCGTCAACCCCGGCTTCACCTCGCACATCGTCGGCGTCTCGGAGGCCGAGAGCCGCGCCATCCTGGACCTGCTCTACGCCCACCTCACCAAGCCCGAGCACATCATCCGCCACCGCTGGAGCCCCGGCGATGTCGCCATGTGGGACAACCGCGCAACCGCCCACTACGCCAACCGCGACTACGGCACCACCCACCGGGTCATGCACCGCATCACCCTGCGCGGGGATCGCCCGTTCGGCCCCGCCACGGCCGGCTGACCGGCCGCGAGCGTACCGGGATGTTGTCCTGCGGTTTTTTGGTCAGCATCGAGTGAAAGGCCAGTGTATTTCCCGGCGAAGGCGAGGATGTCGGTAGCCAAAGCGCGTTCTTTGCTCGCGCACGACCCGGAGTGGGCGCTGTCGGGTTCGCGGCGCATCAGAATGGGGCGATCGCTGCTGGTGGCGTGCTGGAGGGCCGCGCACATCTTGGTGACGTGGGCCTCACCGGTCTGCAGGTCGGTGACCGCTCCGGCGAGCAGGAACGCGGGGTAGGCGGTTCCTGGAGTGACGTGGTGATAGGGGGAGTAGGTGAGCAGCCACTGGAGTTGCTCTGGCTGTGTGGCGGTGCCGAATTCCTCGGTCCAGGTGCCTCCAAGGCCAAAGCGCTCGTAGCGAACCATGTCGCACAGCGGGCCGTCGGCGATGACCGCAGCGTACAGATCCGGGCGCTGCGTGGCGGCGGCGGTGACCAGCAGTCCACCACCTGACATCCCATAGATCGCCAGTTGGCCGGGGGTGGTGTGGCCGGCGCGGACGAGCCAGCTCGCCGCGTCGTTGAAGTCGCTGATCGCCTGCTGCTTGTGCGGCCCGCGACCGGCATCGTGCCAGTGTTGGCCTTCTTCGCCGCCGCCGCGCACGCAGGCGACCGCGTAGGTTCCACCGGCGTGGACCCATGCGGCCGCCATCGGAGAGAACAGCGGACGCATCGTCAGGCCAAAGCTGCCGTAGCCGTACAGGAGAGCGGGGCGGGGGCCGTCAAGCTCCTCGGACGGCGTGAACAGGAACATTGTGATCTCGGTGCCGTCGCTGGCCGGATAACGAACGGTGTGGCTGCTGATGGTCGAGTCAGGCTTGCTTGCTGTACTGGTGGCTTCGGGTTCCACCTTCCCCGTGGCGGCGTGGTAGCGGTAGACGGCCGCAGGGGTGGCGGCATCGCAGTAGCTGAACCACAGGTGACGTCCATGAGGGAACTCGGTCCGCAGGGATGTCGCCACGCCTACGCCGGGCAGGGGCACGGTGGTGAGTGGTCGGCCACTGGCCAGATCGTGCGCCGTCAAGGTGGAGACGCCGTGGCGGGCGCGCGCTACCAGCAGCAAAGGATGCGGCAGCGTTGGATCGTCCAGGATCAGACAGTCGTCCAAGGGAGCCTGGGTGTCTTCGGGCACTAGTGTGCGCCATGCTGACGGGTCGGCCTCGTGCCTGGGCGCTGTGCAGATGCGGCCACATGGAGCCTGGTGATCGGTGACCAGCAGCAGGTTGTTGTCAGGCAGAAACCGCGGCAAGACGTGGGCGCCAATGGAGCGTCCATCCACCGTCTTTACGAAGCGAAGAGCCTGTGGATCGGTCAGTTCGGCAATCCACACGTCATTGTGGGGGGCGGGCCCGTCCGCCACCGTCATCGCGATGTGGCGGCCATCGGCGCTGATGGTGAGCCCGTAGTAACAGTCGGGGGCATCGGCGCCGCCGAACACCACAGGGTCGCTCTCGGGCGGGGATCCGATCCGATGCAGCCGAACGCGCCGGTGCAACCGCTGGTCTCCTGGAGCCAATTCCTCAGCGGGGACTCGGCTGACGTAGTAGAAGGCGTCTCCGCCCGGCAGCCAGGCGAGCGAGGTGTTGCGCGCGCGCGGCAAAGGCCCGTCCGTCACCTCGCCCGTACGGACATCCAGCACCACGATGTCACTGGCAGGCTGCTCAGCGACCTCCATTTGAACCGCTACCCGCTCGCCCTCGCTTGACGGCCACCAGGTGTGCAGCCGCGTTTGGCGGGATGGATCCGTCTCAACCGGATCCACCAGCACGAGCCTGTCTCCCGTGTCGTCCACCACAACCAGGCGGCGTTGTTCATCGTCACGCAGTTGCTCGGTGATGAACATGAGCGATCCACGCACCATCGGCGGATCGCACACCCCGAAGGTGGACAACTCCTCGATCATGGACCTCCAATTCTCGGTTTCGGGCCATTCAGCACGATGCGCAGTGAACAACTCATCCTGCCGTGCTGCCCACGCCCGCACACGTGCGTCATCACCGACTTCCAACCATTGATAAGGGTCAAGAATCGAAAAGCCGCATAGATTTTCTACCGTGCCGTCGCGCTGAGTCTTGGGATAAACTGGTCGCGCCATGGAGAAAGCCTTCCTCAGGACAATCGTCCGGCTTGCCATTCATGAGTGCTGCGGCCGAATTTCGGCCGCAGCACCCGTATCACTCAGCCCCGCTCACCGAGCAGGATGGCCTCATACCAGCGACGCACACCCGTACGCGGAGCCGGCCGGTACATTTCCGATGGCAGGTATCCGTACATGACTACCCCCTACATCTGCTCGGGTGGATTCGTCCTGACCATGCCCATTATGCCCCCTCCCCGCCCTACTCACCTATTGGCGACACAAATTCCCTCCCCTTGATATCTTGCTGACCTCGCTCTTGGCTTACGCGTTTTCCTTTGCGCTATATTGATAGCGTTGACAGGCATTGGGCTGGTGGGGCTGCTGTTAATGAGGGTTAGCTCTCGTCGGTCTGGGCGGACGAGGAGCCGCAGCCTGTGTAGGACTCCGCGGGGCAGCGCGGATGACATCATGGCAGGCGCACAGGTCGCCGACCGCGTCAGGCAGCTCGTCGGCGGGGTCGGCAGCTCCGAGGCGGCAGGTGCACGCGACGGTTCGGTGGCACCTTGGAAAGGCGAAACTCCTTGGCCCGCTCAGAAAGCGCTAATTGTCCGGCGCCCGCATTTTACCCAGTGCTGGTGAGTGACAAAGTGTCCGTTGCCCGCCTTGACATCGGTCACGATAGATGCTGGCGACGCCGTCACAGATTAGCAATAATAGTGGGATGGAATATCGCGAGCTAGGTCGATCGGGTCTGCGGATATCGGTGCTCACCATGGGGACCATGAGTTTCGGTGGCACGGGGAAGTTCGCCTATGTCGGCACCACGGGCGTCGAGGAGGCGCGCAGGCAGATCGACATGTGTCTTGATGCCGGAGTCAACCTCATCGACACCGCCGACGTCTACTCCTCCGGCCTGTCGGAGGAGATCGTCGGCAAGGCGATCGAGGGCCGCCGCGACGAGGTGCTGCTGGCCACGAAGGTACGCATGCCGATGGGCGGCGGGCCGAACGACGCGGGGCTGTCGCGGCACCACGTCATCTCCGGGGCCGAGGCGAGCCTGCGCAGGCTGGGCACCGACCACATCGACCTGTACCAGGTGCACGAGTGGGACGGCCGCACCCCGCTGGAGGAGACGCTTACCGCGCTCGACCACCTGGTGAGCTCTGGCAAGGTCCGCTACGTGGGCGTCTCCAACTACGCCGGCTGGCAGCTGATGAAGGCACTGGGCATCGCCGACCGGCTGGGCCTGCCGCGCTTCGTCAGCCAGCAGATCTACTACTCCCTTCAAGCGCGCGACGCCGAGTACGAGCTCATCCCCGCCGCCGTCGACCAGGGCCTCGGCGTGCTGGTGTGGAGCCCGCTGGCCGGCGGCCTGCTGTCCGGCCGTTACCGCCGGGGCGTGCAGCCGTCCGAGGGCCGTCAGCTCACCGAGTGGAACGAGCCTCCGGTACGCGACCAGGAACAGCTCTACGACACCGTGGACGTGCTGATCGACATCGCGGGCCAACGCGGCGTCTCGGCGGCGCAGGTGGCCCTGGCGTACCTGCTGGGCAGGCCGGCGGTCACGTCACTGGTGGTCGGTGCCCGCACCAGCGAGCAACTCGCCGACAACCTCGCCGCCGCCGGCCTGGAGCTGTCCGAGGAGGAGCGTGCCCGGCTGGACGTGGTCAGCCGCCAGCCGCTGCTCTACCCGTACTGGCACCAGGCGGCGACGGCCTCCGACCGCCTCTCACCCGCCGACCTCACCCTGCTCGGCCCTCACCTGTAGTGCTCCGACGCGTTCTGCGCAGTCAGGACCGAGAAGGGCGGTGTCGGAATGGGCGGCTGGTCGTAGCCTGTGAGCCGGCTCCGCAGGATGACGATCTTGTTGATCGTCTCCGGCACGCCGAGCTGGTCGGGCACGCCCGTACCCACCCGTCGCGTGTGCGGACGGCCATGCCGTACTCCGCGCACGCGCCGAGACCGATCAGCCCGGGCGGGCCGAACGTACGCGCCGGTGCGACACCCCAGGACCTCGTAGGTACTTTCTGTTATTAGCCGTCACTCTTTGCTATGAGTGTTTGGTGTGAGCACCACACCTGACTAGCAGCAAGGGAGACCTCCATGACCAGCCTCATCCGCCGCGCGGCCCTGGTCGCCGCCATCGCCACCGCCGGCCTGACCCCGCCTGACATCGCCCACGCCGCCGCGCACACTCCAGCGGAAATGCCCTGCCCGGACGGCAAGGTGTGCGCCTGGACAATGCCCTACGGCAAGGGCGAGCAAGTCGTCTACGACCAGTGGGAAGCCGCAGGTTTCATCGACCCGCCCGTATCCAGCGTGCAGAACCGGACCGAAGAATCCTGGTGCTTCTACTCACGACCGCTGTTCTCCGTTCTCGGGGAGAATCGGCGGATCAACCCCGGCGAGACCGTCGAATCCCTTGGTTTCCGGGCCCAGTCCGCCCATAGGGCCGGCTGCCGGCGGTCTTGACCTCCGGCCTTGCTGAACGCAGCAAGCGAATCCGCAGGTGAACGGCGTCGGCGGAGATCGGCACCCTGCAGGGGCACGGTCAGCCGGCGAAGAGCTGGGTGAGCTTCATGAACAGCTCGTAAACGCCGTAGGCGAAGGGCAGGACCACCCAAGCCCAGGCCAGAATCATCAAGGGGGTGGCCCCGGCCGTCTCTCCGTGGTCTGCCATCATGAGCCTCCCTGTCCAGCGGCCAAAGTATTCTGCCGGCCCATCTCCACGACCGGAGGTTCGTGGAAGCGGGGATTCACCGGGCGGATGAGCTCGTTGGCCAGGAAACCGATCGCCAGTAGCCCGATCATGATGTACAGGGACGTCGTGTAGAGCGCGGGTCCCGTCCTGCCTGCGGCCGCCTGCGAGTCGGCGATGGCGTTGATGATCAGCGGGCCGAGGACGCCCGCGGTGGACCAGGCGGTCAGCAGCCGGCCATGGATGGCTCCCACCTGGTAGGTGCCGAACAGGTCCTTGAGATACGCCGGGGCGGTGGCGAATCCTCCCCCATAGAAGGACAGGATGCCGATCGCGCAGAGGATGAACAGGAAGTTGTGCGAGTTTCCGGCGAGCGCGATCGTCAGGTACAACAGGGCGCCCACGCCGAGGTAGACGCGGTACATGTTCTTCCGGCCGATCAGGTCCGAGGTCGAGGACCACACGATCCGGCCCGTCATGTTGGCCAGGGACAGCAGGGCGACGAAGCCGGCCGCCGCACCGGCCGAGACTGGTGTGGTCGTGTTCGCGAAGAAGTCGCGGATCATGGGCGCGGCCTTCTCCAGGATGCCGATGCCGGCGGTGACGTTGAAGCACAGGACGATCCACAGACACCAGAACTGCGGCGTGCGGATCGCGTTGCGGGCCGAGACGTTCGCGGTGGTGATCAGCGCTCGCGCGGCGGCTTTCGCGGGAACCCAGCCCCGCGGGAGCCAGCCGTCTGGCGGGACCCGGACCAGGAACACGCCCAACGACATGAAGACCGCGTAGACCAGCCCGTGCACCAGGAAGGTCGTAGCTATCCCGCTCGTACCGGTGCCGAAGGTGCCGAGCATCTGCGTGGACCACGGCGAGGCGATGAGGGCTCCTCCTCCGAAGCCCATGATGGCTATGCCCGTGGCCATGCCGGGCCGGTCGGGGAACCACTTCATCAGCGTGGACACCGGCGAGATGTAACCGATGCCGAGCCCGATCCCGCCCACGAAGCCGTAGCCGAGGACGACCAGCCAGTACTGGCCCGTGGCCACGCCGAGGGCGGACAGCAGGAAGCCCGAGGAGAAGCAGATCATCGAGACGAACATCGCCCAGCGCGGGCCGTTGCGTTCGACCATTCGTCCGCCGAAGGCGGCGGACAGGCCGAGCATGACGATCCCCAGTTGGAACGGCAGAGCGCTGGCCGTACCAGACAGGTGCAGCGCCGACTCCAGGGGCAGCTTGAACACGCTCCACGCGTAGGCCTGGCCGATGGCGAGGTGCACCGAGAGGGCTGCCGGGGGGACGAGCCAGCGGCTCCATGCGGGCGGTGCCACCGTACGTGAACGGCTGAGGAAACCACCTGGAGAGGCGACTGTCAGCCTTTGTCCATCTTCATGCATGAAAGCGTAGTATGTGGTAGTAAATACCTCATTGTCCACTGTTGGGGTGTGGCTTGCTCCAGCGCCCGTACATTCTGGCCTGCGCCCAGCGGACCGCATCATCCGGGTGGTGGGCGACGACGTCGCCGGCTGATCCGCAAGAAGGACCTGGGCCCATGCCCCGGGGCTCCCGTGGTGTGCACGAGAGCGTATTTTGAGCGTGGCGGACAGCCGGAAGTGAGGTTTCGGGGTGGCTAAAAAGGCTCCACGGCAGGATGTCGGCGACGAGGGTCTGCAGGTCGGATCGCCGAAAGAGTGGGCTGCGGGAGTCCCTGCGGTGGCCCACTCGCTGCTGATGTCGTACGAGCAGATGGGGGTCAAGCGCACGTTCCTGACCCTGGCCCGGGTGAATCAGAAGGACGGCTTCGACTGCCCGGGCTGCGCGTGGCCGGAGGGGCAGCACCGCAGCCCGGCGGAGTTCTGCGAGAACGGCGCGAAGGCGGTGGCCGAGGAGGCCACACTCCGCCGGGTCACCCCCGGCTTCTTCGCCGAGCACACCGTGGACGAGTTGGCTCGGCGTACGGACTACTGGCTAGGGCAGCAGGGCCGGCTCACCGAGCCGATGCACAAGCCGGCCGGCTCGGACCGATATCTGCCGGTGACGTGGGACGAGGCCTTCGCCATCATCGCCAGGGAGCTGCGCGCGCTCGACGGCCCGGATGAGGCGTTGTTCTACACTTCCGGGCGCACCTCGAACGAGGCGGCGTTCCTCTACCAGCTCCTGGTACGCCGTTTCGGCACGAACAACCTGCCCGACTGCTCCAACATGTGCCACGAGTCCAGCGGCTCGGCGCTCACCCAGGCACTGGGCATCGGCAAGGGCACGGTGTCGCTGGAAGATCTGTACAAGGCCGACCTCATCTTCGTGGTCGGCCAGAACCCCGGCACCAACCATCCGCGCATGTTGTCGGCGCTGGAGAAGGCCAAGGGGAACGGCGCGCGCATCGTCGCGGTCAACCCCCTGCCGGAGGCCGGGCTGCTGCGCTTCAAGAACCCGCAGCGGCCGGGCGGGGTGCTCGGGCGAGGCACGCGGCTGGCCGACCGGTTCCTGCAGATCCGGCTCAACGGTGACCTCGCGCTGTTCAAGGCCATGTCACGGCTGCTGCTCGAGACTGAGGACGCGGCTCCGGGTTCGGCGATCGACCGCGAGTTCATCGAGGCCCACAGCCACGGGTTCGACGACTGGGACAAGGACATCCGTGACCTCGACTGGGCGGACGTCGAGGAGGCCACCGGGCTGCCCCGGACGGCCATCGAGGACACGGTCCAGGACGTGCTCGGAGCCAAGTCGGTGATCGTGTGCTGGGCGATGGGCCTCACCCAGCACAAGAACTCCGTCGCCACCATCCGCGAGGTCGTCAACTTCCTGCTGCTGCGCGGCAACGTGGGGCGGCCGGGGGCTGGGGTCTGCCCCGTACGGGGACACTCCAACGTCCAGGGCGACCGTACGATGGGTATTTACGAAAAGCCCTCGGCGGCGTTCCTCGACGCGCTCCGCGACGAATTCGGGTTCGAGCCGCCCCGGCATCACGGCGCGGACGCCGTGGAGTCGATCAGGGCCCTGCGCGATGGGCACGCGAAGGTGTTCTTGGCGATGGGCGGCAACTTCATCGCCGCGACGCCGGACACGGCGGTGACCGAGGCGGCGATGCGCCGGGCCCGGCTCACCGTGCAGGTGTCGACCAAGCTCAACCGGTCCCACGCTGTGTGCGGCAGGGAGGCGCTCATCCTCCCGACGCTGGGCCGGACCGAACGGGACGGAGACCGGTTCGTCACAGTCGAGGACTCCATGGGCATGGTCCACGCCTCCCGGGGCCGGATGCGGCCGGCCTCGCCGGACTTGCTGGCCGAGGTGGCGATCATCTGCCGGATGGCACGGAAGATCTTCAACCCGAGCGACCATCCCGGCCCTGACATCCCCTGGGAAAGCTTCGAGGCCGACTACGACGCCATCCGCGACCGCATCGCCCGGGTGGTGCCAGGGTTCGGCGATTTCAACGCCCGGGTCCGCGTTCCGGGAGGTTTCGCCCTGCCCAACGCGCCACGCGACGAACGGCGCTTCCCCACCGAGACGGGCAAGGCCAACTTCACCGTCAACGCCCTGGAGGTGTTGCGCGTCCTCGCGGGGCGGCTCCTGCTCCAGACGGTACGCAGCCACGACCAGTACAACACCACCATTTACGGCCTGGATGACCGTTACCGGGGCGTGCACAGTGGCCGCCGGGTCGTCTTCGTCAATCCCGACGACCTCACCGAGCGTGGCCTGGCCGACGGCGAGATCGTCGACCTGATCAGCGAGTGGCCCGACGGGGAGCGCAGGGCGGAGGGTTTCCGCATCGTCGCGTACTCGACGGCGCGCGGGTGCTGTGCGGCCTACTTCCCCGAGACCAACGTGCTCGTGCCGCTGGACTCGGTCGCGGAGACCTCCAACACCCCAACCTCCAAGAGCGTCGTGGTGCGGCTCAGCCCACGCACCTCGGGCGGCTCCGTCGCGCCCGCGATGTAGCCTCGGGTGGCCCGCGGAGTATGGAGCTGACCGACCGGCGGACGACAGCTCGTTCGTGACGGGGAGCACGGTGGCGGTGGACGGTGAACGGCAGCCTGCTCCGCGTCGCTCAGATGATGCAGGGGCGCGGGCCTGAACGACGGCGGCACGGGCAACCGCGGGCCGACCGGGTGCTGTGCATCCGTCGCGACGGCAGTGGCGGACTCAGTCAGACCCCAGCTCAGAACCGTCGCAAGGCGTTTTGGCGCGCTGCAAGCCAATGACTACCCAAGCAGATAGTTTTTTATAAGATCGAGTAGTAAGCTCTACGTGCGAATAGGAGTGGGCGACGTGACAACATCAGCGGCTGCCGAGGACCTGACAGCGCGGGCGCGCATCAGAGGCGCGGCCATGCAGCACTTCGGCGAGCTCGGCTACGAACGGGCCAGCCTTCGCGTGATCGCCGAGACGGCCGGGGTCTCACCCGGCCTGGTGCGGCACCACTTCGGGTCCAAACAGGGCCTGCGCGAGGCCTGCGACGAGCACCTGATCAAGATGATCCGCCAGGTCAACGACCAGACCAGGGAGGGCCTCGCCGCCGGTGCGCTGAACTCCGTGCTCAGCGCGCGCGCGGCGATCGGGCCCTACCACCTGTACCTGACCCGGGCCCTGGCCGAGGGCGCTGCGAGCGCTCCGTTCGACGAGCTCGTACGGCTGACCGTGCCGTGGCTGCTCGAAGCCGACAAGAGCCGGCCGGATCCCCCCGCCGTCGACGCCAAGATCCGCGCGGCCCTCGTCACCGCGATGGCCCTGTCCATCGGGGTGCTGCACGAGCACATATCGCGGGCGATGGGCGTCGACGTGTTCAGCCCGGAAGGTGACCGCCTGCTGGCCAGGGGGCTCATCGACATCTATTCGCACCCCATGCTCAGCCTCGAGGACGCGGGCCGGATCCTGGCCGCGATCGACGAGGCCGAGGCCACATCCCCTCAAGGAGAGTCACAATGACTGACGCCATCTCGGTGTCCGGTCTGGTCAAGACGTACGGCACCACCCGGGCACTGAACGGCCTGGACCTCACGGTCGGCACCGGCGAGGTGCACGGCTTTCTGGGGCCCAACGGCGCGGGCAAGACGACCACCATCCGCGTGCTGCTCGGCCTGCTGCGGGCCGACGCGGGACAGGTGCGCTTACTGGGCGGCGATCCCTGGCGTGACGCGGTGCACCTGCACAGAAGACTGGCCTACGTGCCCGGCGATGTGAGCCTGTGGCCGAACCTGACCGGGGGCGAGGCCATCGACCTGTTCGGCGACCTGCGCGGAGGGCTGGACAAAGCCCGCCGCGCCGAGCTGGTGGACCGCTTCCAGCTGGATCCGGCCAAGCGCTGCCGTACCTACTCCAAGGGCAACAGGCAGAAGGTGGCGCTGGTCGCGGCTTTCGCCTCCGACGTTGAGCTGTTCGTCCTGGACGAGCCCACCTCCGGCCTGGACCCGCTGATGGAGGCGGCCTTCCAGCAGACCGTCCGCGAGGTGAGCGCCCGCGGGGCGACCGTGCTGCTGTCCAGCCACATCTTCTCCGAGGTGGAAGCCCTCTGCTCAGGGGTCAGCATCATCCGTGACGGCGTCACCGTCGAACACGGCACTCTGGCCCAGCTCCGCCACCTGACCAGGACCTCGCTCACCGTGGAGGCCACCGAGCCGATCACCGGGCTGGCCGGGCTGCCCGGCGTCCACGATCTGGTGGCCGACGGCACGCGGGCCCAGTTCGACGTGGAGTCAGCGCAGTTGCCCAGCGTGCTGCGTCACCTGGCCGACTTCGATGTCCAGGCATTGACCAGCCACCCGCCGACGCTGGAGGAGCTGTTCATGCGCCACTACGGCGACGCGACCATGATCGGCGCAGCCCGATGAGCGCCTACGCGGGCACCGGCCGGCTGATCCGGCTGGCCCTACGGCGTGACCGTGTCCAGCTGCCGATCTGGATCGTCGGTTCTGTGCTGCTGATGGCGGCCGGAGCCGCGGCAGTGGCCGACGAGTTCCCCGACGAGGCCGGACGGATCACCGCGCTCAAGGGCGCCGGCACCAGCCCGGCCGTCCTGCTCATGCGCGGCACACCGGTCGGCACCGACCTGGGCGCGCTGGTGAACTTCCGCAACTTCGCGTCCATGCTGGTGCTGGCCGGGCTCATGAGCACCTTCGCGATCGTTCGGCACACCAGGCAGAACGAGGAGAACGGCAGAGCCGAGATGCTCGGCTCGGGAAGCGTGGGCAGGTTCGCCGGTCTCACCGCGGCCGTGGTCGTGGTCGCGGGAGCCAACCTGCTGCTCGGGGCCGCGTTGACCGGCACTCTGCTGGGGGCCGGCCTGCCTGCCGACGGCGCGCTGGCGTTCGGCGCGGCGACGGCGGCCACCGGTCTGGCCTTCGCCGGGCTGGCCGCGCTCGCCGCCCAACTGTTCCAGAGCGCACGCGGGGCCAACGCGTTCGCCGCGACGGCCGTCGGCGTGGGCTACCTGGTCCGCGGCATCGGCGACGCGCTTGGTGAACGAGCGCCGGACGGCATCCAGGTGACCAGCGCCTGGCCGTCGTGGCTGTCGCCCGTCGGCTGGGGCACGCTGGTGCACCCGTTCGGCGAGGAGGCCTGGTGGGTGCTCGCCCTGCCGCTCGTGCTGCTGGCGGCATGCGTGGCCGCGGCGTTCGCGCTGGTCGACCGCCGTGACTTCGGCGCCGGCCTGATTCCCGACAGGGCGGGGCCGGCGGTGGCCACCCGTTCGCTGCTGAGCCCGCTCGGGCTGGCGTGGCGGCTGAACCGTGGCGCGACGTTCGGCTGGGTGATCGGCAGTGCGCTGTTCGGCCTGGGGATCGGCACGCTCGGCAAGACCGTCAACGAGGCGATGACCGGAAACACGGGTGCCACCAAGATCCTTGACCAGCTCTCCAGCGCCGGCGTCGCCAACCTGGTGGACACCTTCTACGCCGCGATGATGAACGTATACGGCGTGCTGGCAGCAGGTTTCGTCGTCCAGGCGCTGCTGCGGCTGCGTACGGAAGAGGCCGGCGGACCGGCCGAAGCGGTGCTGGCCACCGCCGTGGGCCGGGTCCGCTGGGTGATCGCACACCTGGCATGTGCGGCGATCGGCGCGACCGCGCTGCTGGTGCTGGCAGGCGCGGGCATGGGGGTGGCCGATGCCGCCGTCGGCGGCGTCACTGGCGTGGGCCCGCTGATCGGCGCCGGGCTGGCGCAACTGCCCGCCGTGCTGACTCTGGCCGGCTTCGTCGTGCTTGTCTTCGGCCTGCTGCCCCGCCTGACCGTCACGCTCGCCTGGGCAGGACTCGTGGTGAGCATCGTCTGCGGGCTGCTCGGAGAGGTGTTCGGACTGCCCGAGGCGATACGCGACCTGTCGCCGTTCAGCCACGTGCCGCCGATCCCCGCGGCTGAGGTCACAGCCGGGCCGCTCGCGGCGCTGGTCGTCGTGGCCGCCGCGCTGGCAGCGGCCGGGCTGGCGCTGTTCCGGCGCAGAAACCTGGCGCTGTAGTCAGACGAGGGATGCGCATCCCGTCACGCACATGGCGGGATGCGCGTTCCGGAGGTCCTTGTCCCGATCGTCCATCGGCAGCCGCGACGGTGACAGCCTGGGATCCGTGCGGTACGACGCAGTGGCATCCGCCTTCAGGCCCTGCTGCTCACCACCATCGCCGCGATCGCAACCTGGAGCGCCTGGGACGGCAAGCGCGGCGAACACGCGTCACAACCATCAACGGGCACCACAACTACCGCTCGACAAGGCCGACTGTGTAACGGTCCGAAACCAGGGGAGGCACCGGCCGCGCCGGCGGATGCCTCCTCGTGGTCAGAGGGAGAAGTCAGAGGTCACCAGGAGCGGTTGTAGTAGGTGCCCCAGTCGAAGTGACCCGACTTGCCCTCGCCGATGTGGAACTTGAAGCCGTCGAAGCCGCCGCGGGCGCTGTAGTTGAATCGGTACTCGTTGTGCCCGCCGGTGGTGAATCGGCGGCCCTGGTGCCAGCCGCGGTCGTCGTGGTACCAGAAGTCCACGTAGGTGTTCTCGCGGTCGCGGTCGCGGTCCCAGACGTCGATGTCGAAGTAGTAGCGGCCGTTGGAGAAGTAGTAGTAGCCCTTGTAGTAGGAGCGGTGGCCGCGGGACTCGCCCCGGCTGTAGCCGGAGTAGCCCTCGAACCAGTGCTTGGTGTACTGCGTCTGAGCCGCCGTGCTCGCGTTGGCCGTCGTGGTGGTGGTCGCGGTGGCGGCCTGGGCCGGGGCGGCCGCCACACCGGCCGCCAGAGCACCGGCCAGAACCGTGCCGGCGAGAACGTTGCGAAGCTTCAACATGACCTGTCCCTTGATATGAGAGTGCTGGGAATCTCGTTTCCACCGTCCGGGGCGATCCCGTTTCGGGTGCCTGATCGCTCCGGACGACACTCAATCTAGGCAGCGGCGATCTTCCGTTCTGCGGACAAAGGCACACATCATCACCAGCGTGCACAACGACACACAAGGACCCATTTCATCGCGGCAGTCCGTGGCCGGCCCGGCCGCCGCCGCGGGTAGGTCCAGCGGCGTTTCACCAGGTGAGCGTGCCAACGCAACACCGTCCGCGGTCAAGCGGACGCAGCCGAACGGCTGCGGCCGGCTTCCCCTGCAGTGGCAGGTCGGAGCAAAGGACAAGGTAATCGGCACCCACACCCTCTTCGGCGACATCGGCGCCGATGCCGGATGCGCGCCGCCGGGTCGGCGCGCGGGCTGTACCTGGTGGTCACCGATGTCGAAGCCCCGGAGCTGTAGACGCCGGCTTTGAAGTCGCTGGTTCAGTCGTGGACGACGACCACCATCTTGCCGCCGGCCTCCCCGGCCTCCATCACGCGATGCGCCTGCCTTATCTCCTCGAAGCCGAACACCCGCGAGGGTTTCCCCCGCAGGCGGCCGGCCGCCACCTTGTCGGCGATGGCTTGGAGCGGCACATCAGACAGTGGGAAGCCGGGGGTGCCGAAGACGAAGCTGGCGAAGAAGGTCAGGTAGACGCCGCTTGCCATCTGCGCCAGCGGGTTGAAGTCGGGGATCGGGTCGAGACCACCGAGCCATCCGGCCAGACAGGCCCGCCCGCCCCGGCGCAGCATCGCGAGGGAGTCCAGGATGGTGCTGTTGCCCACCAGGTCGAGCACGGCGTCGAGTCGCTTGGCCTCGGGGATCCGCAGGTGGAGGTCGGGGCCCTCCAGTTCGCCGCGGTCCGCGCCGAGGTCTTCCAGCAAGGGGAAGCGGTCGCGGTCGCGGGTGGTGGCGATGACCCGTACGCCGGCGTCCACCGCGAGGTTGATCGCGGCCTGACCGAAGGAGGAGGTCGCGCCCCGGATGACCAGGCACTGCCCTTGGGCGATCTCCAGGTTGCGGAACAGGCAGGTCCACGCGGTGGCGTACGTCTCAGGGATCGCCGCCAGATCCGCCCACGGCAGACCGGACTCGATGAGCGCCACGTTCGACGCGGGCGCCCGGGTGTACTCGGCGTAGCTGCCGTTGATCGTGCGCCCGAGGCCGCCCATCAGCGCGGCCACCTTGGCTCCGACGGGAAACTCGCCACCGGGGCAGGCGTGGACGAGGCCGACGCACTCGATGCCGCTCACCGGCGCCGCCTCCGCCCATTCGCCCCTGCGCATGTGCAGCTCGGCATGGTTGAGGCCGAACGCCTTCACCTCGATGACGACCTGGCCCACCGCGGGCTCGGGTTTCGGCAGTTCCCGGTACACCAGGCACTCCGGCCCGCCGAACCTCTCGATCACGATGGCACGCATGGCAGCCCTCCAGACGTCAAAGGTCGAGCACCAGGTCCTCCCGCGGCCTGGCGCAGCAGATCAGGACCTCTCTCGCCGCCGTGTCCTTGCAGGTCGCCGTCGATGTTGAGCCGCCTGGCCAAGGCGACATGCTGGTCCGGGCGCACCAGCACCAGGTCGCGCACCCGGCTTTTCCTGACCACCACGTCCACACCAACCCGCATGCCCGAAGTCTTCGTCATCACACCGGCGATCGGTCCCGCGATGCCATGGTCTGCCGGTTCAGACGGCATCGATGGCGATGATCTGGTCGACGACTTCGGCCAGGTCGGCGCCGACGATGTCCGGACGCCGGCCGACCGGGCTGAGGACCATGCCGGACCGGGCGATGAAAGCCGCCTTGCAGCCCGCGGCGAGCGCGCCCCACGTGTCCCACCAGTGCGCGGCCACCAGGCGCACCTCTGCCATGTCCACGCCGAACGCCTTCGCGGCGGCCTGGTAGGGGTCGGGCAGCGGTTTGAGCCGTTTCACGCTGTCGGCCGAGATGACGGTGTCGAAGTAGTCGCGGATGCCGCTGTTGGTGAGCTGGGCCTCGGCGACAGGGCCTACGGAGTTCGTCAGCGCCACCGTCTTGAGCGAGGTCGTGCGCAGCCGCTGGAGCGCACCCGCGACCTCTGGGTGGGCGGGCAGCGTGCTCATCCGCTCGACGACCCCGGCGGCGTCGTCCGGTGAGACGGTACGGCCGTGCCGTTCGGCCAGCATCAGCAGCGCGGCGTGCTGGGCCGTGCTGTAGTCCACGTAATCACCGGTCAGACCGCCGACGAAGGTGATCTGCAGCATTTGCCGGAACCACTGCTCGCGGAGAGCGGCCGAGCCCAGCAGCGCCTCGAAGGCATCGTCGAGCGCGGAGAGGTCGAGCAGGCTCTCGTTGACATCGAACGCGATGACTCTGGTCATAGCCGACTTCTTACCCGCATGGCCGCATGCCTGTCACTCCGACCACGTGTACGAGGCCGAGGGGTTAGACGATTCCATTCGTCCTGTGCTGGCCGCGCCGAACCCGGTCACCGCGCTGGACGAGTTCGCCGGATCCGCCCACTGGGTCCGTGCAGTTGCGACAGCGATCCAACGGCAACGGCGTAGCGACCCCGACTTGGCCGCGCACTGGGACGTGGTCGCCCGCGACCGGCCGGGGTGGGGGCCGGGCCCACAACCACGCCACGTCCTACGTGATGAACGCTACGGCAGGCGCATCGCTGTGGCGTAGGTGACGCCGCTAAGGCGTTCGGAGAACTGCCACAGCCGATCGCAATGAGTTGCCATGAAATCTGATCATTCCACCGCCCAGCCGGTCGGCCGGGGCGCCAAAGTACTTGCCGCAGTCCACGCCGCCACGCTCGCCGAGCTCGTGGACAAGGGCTACGCCGCGTTCAGCGTCGAGAACGTCGCCCAGCGCGCCGGAGTCCACAAGACGACGGTGTACCGGCGGTGGAAGGATCGTGTCAGCCTGCTCACGGAAGCCCTGGCCGAGCACATGGCGATGGACATCCCCGTTCCCGACACCGGAGCGATCGAGACCGACCTGCGCGCGCTGGCACGCTCGCTCGTCCAGTCGTTCACCAGTCCGACCGGGCAGGCCATCCTCGCTGCCATGTTCACCGGTGCAGCCCATCTTCCGGAGCTCGCCGCGGCCAGGCGTCACGTGTTCGACGACCGGCTGGTGAGGGCCGAGCCGGTGGTGGCGCGCGCCATCGAGCGCGGTGAACTCGCCGGGGATACCGATCCCGCCGAGCTCTTCAAGACCCTCGCCGCGCCGATCTACCTGCGCCTGCTCATCACCGCCGATCCGGTCGACGAGGCGACCGCCGACCAGGCGGTGCGGGTCACGCTCGCCGCCGTGCGCGCCGGCGCCCTGGGGGCGGCGCGCGTCGGCGAGCCGGCTTATGGGTGAGGATGCTGATGCCGAGCCTGCGCGCACCGGTCTCGGTGCGCGGGCGGTGGGTACTGCCAGGGCCGAACACTACCTTCGGCGGCACCAGCCGAGGCGGGGCCCTCGGTCGCCGGGATGCCTTGGCTGCAGCCCTACCCGGACTCGCTGCTGGTTCGCGCGGCGCAGAACGCTGGCGAGCGCCGAGGCAGAGTCAGCGCAGGCGGGACTCGATGGCATCGATGATCCGTGGGCGCAGTTCCGCGGCGCGGATGACGGCGTCGACGGAGCCGACCTCGACCGCGCGCTGGATGTTGTGCACGCGGTCGAACTCCGCGGCCACCTCGCCGAGCTTCTCCGCGCGGACCGATGAGCGGAGCTCGTCGAGCTCCGCGGTCAACGCGGCGCGGTCGGCGCCGGAGGCCGCCGCGACGCGGGCCTCCAGGTCCCGCACGCGCGGGTCGGCCGCGGTGCGGGCGTTGACGTCGCCGGAGAACACCACCGCGGCGGCGGGAGCGCCGCCGAGCACCGAGGCGAACGAGCCTTCCAGCGCGAGCACGGTCATGTTCGGGTTCAGCGCCTTCGAGAACACCACGAACGCGCCGCCGTGGTACCGCGAGATCACGCAGAACACGATGGGCCCGCGGAAGTTCACGATCGCGCGGCCGATCTCGGCGCCGTACTCCAGCTGCAGCTTCCGCATCGATTCCGGCGAGCCGTCGAAGCCCGACAGGTTCGCCAGCACCACCAGCGGCCGGTTGCCGCTGGCCGCGTTGATCGCCCGCGCGGCCTTCTTCGACGACCGCGGGAACAGCGTGCCCGCGGTGTAGGTGTCCGGGCCGTCGGTGGGCGGGAAGCCGCGCCGCGGCACCGCCCGTGACTCGATGCCGAGCAGGCACACCGGCAGGCCGCCGAGATGCACGTCCTGCACCGCCGCGGTCTCCGCGCCGGCCATGCCCGCCCAGCGTTCCAGCACCGGGTGGTCCTGGTCGGAGAGCGCCCGCATCACGGTCCGGATGTCGAACGGCTTCTTGCGGTCCGGGTTGGCCTCGGCGGAGAAGATCTCGCCGACGGTGGTGAAGTCGCTGCCCACGACGGCATGCGGGAAGTCGGAGATGTCGCGGTCGACGGGGTCGGTCGTCGTCGCCCGCCGCGGCGCCTCCTCGCCGGGTGCGACGTACGTGTGGTCGTAGTACGACATCAGCACGTCCCGCGCGGCGGCCAGGTTCGGCGCCCAGTACTGCGCCTGCCCGTTCGGGCCCATCACCCGGTCGTAGCCGCCGATGCCGAAGTTGTCCTCGGCCGACACGCCGCCGGAGAAGTCGAGCGACTGCTTGCCGGTGAGCACCATCGCCGAGTCCGGCGTCATCACCAGGATGCCCTTGGTGTGCATGAGCATCGTCGCCTCGGCGTTCCAGTACGGCTGCGCGCCGACGTTGATGCCCGCCACCACGATGTTGATCTCACCGCCGTCCTGGGTGAACTCGACGATCCGCTTGAGCGCCGCGGCCACCCAGTCCATGTTCTCCGTGCCCGACTCCATGGAGATCCGGGCGCCGGCGGACAGCGCGTACCACTCCAGCGGTACCCGCATCCGCTCGGCCAGGTCCAGCGCGGCGATCACGTGGCGGCACTCCGGCTCCGACAGCGCGCCGAGCGACTTCGTCGGGTCGCCGAGCAGCACGACCCTGGTGACGCCCTGCGGGTGCCGCCGGGTCGGCGTGGTGACCACGCCCGCGACGATCGCCGCGGTGTTGCGCCCCTTCGGCCGGTCGACCGGCACCAGCGCGTGGTCGTCGTCGAGGTCGTGCTCGGCGAAGTCGCCGAGCAGCCCGGTCAGCTCGTACGGGTACACCGTGTTGCGGCTGCTCGCGCGCAGCACCTTCAGCCGGTAGTCGTCGAGCGGTTCGACCAGCTCGTCCGACGGCTCCCCGACGGTCAGCTCGGCGCCGCCGGTGGCGTCGAAGGAGATGCGCACGGCGATCTTGGTCAGCTCGCCGGTCCTCCGGTCCCGCTGCCGCGCGATGAACAGGATCTCCTCCAGCCCGGCGCCCGCGGTCGTCGGTCGCACGCGCCCGGCGATCATCTCCATCTCGGCGCGGGTGATGTCGTTGGGCGGCCAGACGTAGACCACGATCCGGTTGGTGTTGAAGCGTTTGTTCGACGGTCGCCGCGACTGCGCGCGGCGGATCGAGTCGAGGCAGGTGGCGATGGTGTCCTCGGCCGTCGGCAGCGCGACCAGCCTGCCGTCGTGCTCGCGCAGCTCGGTCAGGTCGCGCACTTGTGCGAACGCGACGAGGCGGTCGTCCGACGGGTTCTCGCGCGCGACGCACTGGAAGAGGTAGACCTCCTCGTCCGACGACGGCACCCGGGTGAGGTCGAACTTGCTCAGCCGCTCCATCTGCATCCGCTGTGCGATGTACGGGTGCAGGCCGCGGATCAGCCGCTCCTCGGCCATCCCGGTGGTCGACGGACGGAACGTGAAGTGATGGTGCATCACCGCGCCGCCGCTGCCCGCGACGGTGGCGGTGAGTCTGCGGACCTGGTTCGGCAGCGGGTACGCGCTGACGACCTCGTGCAGCGCGGCCGCCATCGCGTCGGAGTCCTCCGGCTGCTCCTCCCAGGCGAGATAGATGTCGGCGTCGATGGCGTCCTCGCCGCTCGCCAGCTCCGCGAGCCCGCGCAGCGCGCCGCCCAGAGCTTCGAAGCTCACCGCGGCGGAGACCACGCACGAGCCCGCGCGCTCGGCGACCACGAACGTGCAGCCCGCGACCTCGCTGGTGCGGACGCCGGTGAGACCCTTGTTGCCGTAGTACCGCCGGGTCAGCACTTCCAGCATGATCGCGTTGTCCAGGTCCTCGCGGATGAGCCGCTGGCCGAGCAGCCGCACTAGCGGCTCGGTGCTGCGTACCATCTCGGCGATGCGCTCGGCGCGGTCCGGCGCGTCCGGGTGCGCGTCCAGGTGGCGCAGGTGCTTGCGGACGTCGGCGTAGACGCGGGCGCGGTTGCGGCGCAGCAGCGGCTGGCCGAACCAGGCGAACACCACGCCGCGCGCGAGGTCGGCGACCACGGGGAAGCGGACCTGCGTGGCGGCCACCAGCCGCTCCAGGGCGAGACCGGCGGGCTCGCGCAGCGTCTCGTCCGGCGGCGGCTCCCGCAGCCACGCGCGCAGCAACGTCGTGACGACCGTGACGTCGGCGGACACGCGTTGCTGGGCGAGGAAGATCCGGAACACCGCGGCTTCGAGCTCGGGGGAGGGCTCCAGCCCGGTGACACCGTAGTGTCCGAGCGCCTTGGCGAGTTTGGCCTGGAACGCCTCCGGCAGCCCGGCCCGCTCGACGTCGAGGCTCCGCAGGTAGGTGTGGAAGTACTCGCGGGCGCTGTGCACGTGGCCGTCGCCGCCGCCGTCGCCGTCGCCGCCTGGGCCCGCCGGCCGGTTGCGGCTCAGCTCGGCGAGGTCGGCGAACACGTTGACGAGTTCGAGCTCCTCGGCCAGCGGCCGGTGGCCGTCCCCGGTGGCCGCCCGGCGCGCGGCGAGGTAGTCGTCGAGCACCCGGCGTTCGTCGTGCGGGTCGACGTCGAAGCCCAGCAGCAGGCTGAGCAGGTCCTCCTGGCCGCGCGAGGTGCGCTCCCGCACCGGGATCCTCCCGGGCGGGGCGGGCAGGTCCAGCTCGACGGACTCGGCGGCCGAGGTGTCCTCGGCTTCGGCGTCGTCGTCGGCGAGCGGCTCCAGCCGCAGCAGCGGCGCACCGGTCTCCACCTGGCTGCCCACCGACACGACGCATTCCTTCAGCCGCGCCTTGAACGGCGCCCGCAGCACCGTCTCCATCTTCATGCTCTCCAGCACCAGCACCGGCGCGCCCGCCTCGACCTCGGCGCCGACCTTCAGCGGCGTGGCGACGACCAGCGCGGGCGCGGGCGAGCGGACCACGCCGCCCTCGTCGCGGCTGACCCGGTGCGTCACGCCGTCCACCTCGACCAGGTGGATCGGCCCGTGCGTGCCGGTGAGCAGGCGGTACCGGGTGCCGTTGACGATGATCTGCCCGGTGTGCCGGTCGAAGCGGTCGAGCTCGACGTCGGCGGTGCGGACGTCGTCACCCGCTTCGAGGCCGACGCGGAACCGATGTGCGCCGACCCGCGCTACGCGCACGCGGTAGCCGACGCCACGCAGCTTGAGGTCCAGCGGCCGGCCGCTCTCGTGCTGCACCTGCGGGCGCCCGCCGAACGCCGTCGACAGCAGCCGCTGCCGCTCGACGCGTTCCTCCTCCTCGTACGCCTCGATGGCGGCGGCCGCCAGCGCGACGGCGGAGTGCCGGTGCGAGACGAGCCTGCCCTCGCCGCGGACGCGGTCGATCCAGCCGGTGTCCGCGCTGGCGTCGATCACCTCGGGCTGGTCGAGCAGGTCGAGCACGAAGCTCTTGTTCGTCGCGCCGCCCTCGATGATCACCTTGGTCTGCGCCATGGCCCGGCGCAGCCTGCCGAGCGCCTCGTCGCGGTCGCGGCCGTAGGCGATGATCTTCGCGATCATCGAGTCGAAGTCGGCGGGGATGGTATCGCCCTCGCTGACGCCGGTGTCCACGCGGATGCCCGGCCCGGAGGGCAGGTCCAGCCGCGCGATGCGGCCCGGGGAGGGCGCGAAGTCGCGGTCGGGGTCTTCGGCGTTCAGCCGGGCCTCGATGGCGTGCCCGCGCTCCACCGGCGGCCCGCCTTCGAGCCTGCCGCCGGATGCCACCCGCAGCTGCGCCTTGACCAGGTCGAACCCGGTGGTGGACTCGGTGATCGGGTGCTCGACCTGCAGACGGGTGTTGACCTCGAGGAACGCGAACAGCTTGTCCCCGGGGTGGTACAGGAACTCGACGGTCGCCGCGCCGCGGTAACCGACCGCGACGGCCAGCCGTTCGGCCGACGCCTTGAGCTCGGCTGCCTGCACAGGGCTGAGCACCGGCGACGCCGACTCCTCGATGACCTTCTGGTTGCGCCGCTGCACCGAGCAGTCGCGGACGCCGAGCGCCCACGCGGTGCCCTCGCCGTCAGCGATCACCTGGACCTCGACGTGCCGGGCACCGGTGACCAGGCGCTCCAGGAACACGATGCCGCTGCCGAACGCCCGCGCGGCCTCCTGGCTGGTGCGCTCGTAGGCGTCGGCGAGCTCGGCCTCGTTCGTGATCACGCGGATGCCGCGCCCGCCGCCGCCCGCGGTCGCCTTCAGCATCAGCGGGTAGCCGATCTCGGCCGCCGCCGCCAGGGCGGCGTCCAGGGTCTCGACCGCACCGCGGCTCCACGGCGCGACCGGCACGCCGACCTCCTCGGCGATCAGTTTCGCGCCGATCTTGTCGCCGAGCTTGCGCATGGCCTCCGCGCTCGGCCCGACGAAGGTGACTCCGACCTTCTCGCACAGCTCCGCGAACGCCGGGTCCTCCGCGACGAAGCCCCAGCCGACCCACGCGGCGTCGGCCCCGGTCTCCACCAGCGCGCGCTCCAGCGCCTTCAGGTCGAGGTACGGGCGCGCGGACGCGGGACCGAGATCGTAGGCGATGTCGGCCTCGCGCACGAACGTGGCGGTGCGGTCGACGTCGGTGTGCAGGGCGACGGTTTCGATCGGTGTCCCGGTCTCCGCGGCGATGTCCCGTACGGCGTGGATGAGCCGCATGGCGGCCTCACCACGGTTGACGATGGCGACACGTCTGAACACCCGACCGAGCCCTCCTGTAGACCAACGATGTGCGCGCCGCGACACGACGGCACCCCGGCAGTGTTCACCCTTCCGTCTACCGGCTGGCGGCGTCATGTCGCAGACCGCGCACGCTACGCGGCCCCAGTTGTGGAAAACGACCAAAAGCCGTCGGCCGCCCGCGCATGACCAGGGTATGTGCGAACGGAATAGCGGCACGCTTTGGCGCACTTCGACTGTGGCTCACCCGCTCAGCCCGGTGGTGATGCGGGCCGGGCTTGTCGTTCACGGTGAGGAGGCGTCGGTGCGGATCTCGTGGCGTACGGACCCATCGTCCCCAGCATGACGGCGGCGGACCAGCAGCTCCTGGCCGACGTCGGCTCTGGGCCATGCCGTCGCTGGCAGGTCGCCGGATTCGACCCGCCGCGGTCCAATGGCACCTGCTTGGACCAGCTCAAAGCCGAACCCTCGGAATAGGGCGAGGAAGGGCGCTGTTCAGGGCAACAAGTTCAGATTCGAACTTCTGGCGAAGGGATCGTCATGGAAATCGCCTTCATGCTCGTCATGAGCGTCATCGTCGGCAGCGCCCTCACCGGTGCGGTGGTCGCCGCCGTGCTGAGCGGCATCAGGAACGGGCAGTGGCCGGTGCTCCGGCGGCGGCGCGTCGTCTATCGCGGCTTCGTGCCCCGCTGACGAACTCCCGCCAGGTCGCGGCCGTGTTTCGGCGCCCAGCCTGGCCGGGTTAGGCCTGCGCCCAGGCGCTTGCGCGCCCAGTAGCGCACCGTAGTCCTTCCAGCTCGACATGTTATGTCCCATGGAGGCAGATCCCCCTGGCGGCCGGTCGGAGGTAGGAGCGACGCCCGATCGAAGCGCAACTCTAGGGTTGCGCTTTGGGAGTCGCTGTGCAACCCTGGGGTTGCAGAAAATTCCGACGGCGAAGGAGATTCCTCATGAGCGAGGATCGGATCGAACGGGAAACCTTGATCGCGGCATCCCTGGAGCGGGTCTGGTCACTGGTGGCCCAACCAGGGTTCTGGGTGGCCGACAAGGCGAGCCTGCCCGGCACCGTGGCCAGAGAAGGCGAGTCGATGGTGGCGAAGAACTCCGAGCACGGCGACTTCCCGGTGCGTGTGGAGAAGGTCCAGCCGCCGACGTACCTGGCGTACCGCTGGACCAGCGCGTTCCCCGGAGAAGAGCTGCGCGAGGACAACAGCACCCTCGTGGAGTTCACGTTGACCCCGGAAGGCGATCAGACGCGGCTGCGTGTCGTCGAGAGCGGGTTCGCGGCGCTGGCCGGGTCCGAGGAGCTGCGCAGCGCGAACCTGAAGGACCACACCGGCGGCTGGCCCCTGGAGCTCGACGCGCTCAAGACGCGCGCCGAACAGCCGTCCGCGTGACGGACGAACGTCGCGGGGCCGTCGAGGCGGTCGACAGCGTCCTCGTCGCGCTGGCCGACCCGACGCGACGCCAACTGCTTGACCTGCTCGCCGCGCAGGGCGAGGCCACCGCGACGACGCTCGCCGAACGACTTCCCGTCTCGCGGCAGGCGGTGGTCAAGCACCTTGCCGTCTTGGACGCCGCCGGGCTGGTTTCCGGCAGCCGGGTCGGACGCGAGGTGCGGTACGAGGTGCGTCCCGCGGCGCTGGACGCGACGGCGCGGTGGATGGCCGCGCTCGCGTCCGACTGGGATCGGCGATTGGCGAACATCAAGCGCGTCGCTGAGGCAGCGGAGCGGGATTCGCCCTAGCGCGGCGCGGCGGCCGGGTTCGGTTTGAGGGCGGCCGTGCTGGCTAGCGTGCTGTGATGGACGTCAGTGTGGGACCACAGACAGGTCGGCTGCTGATCAAGACGGCCCGCACCGGACTGGGGGCGAAGGCCGGTCACGACCTCACCATCGAGGTGACGCGCTGGCACGCCGACATCACCCTTGACACCGCCGACCCGGCCGCATGCTCGGTGGCCGTGACGGTGGACGCCGACTCGTTCGAGGTTCGTCAGGGGACCGGTGGCGTGAAGGCGCTGACCGACGCCGACCGCGCGGAGATCAAGCAGACCATACGGGAGAAGATCCTGCACACCGGGTCTCATCCGACGATCACCTTCCGATCGACCCGGATCGCCGGGACGGCGGAGTCGTTCAGCGTGGCCGGCGAGCTCGGCATCGCCGGGGTCACCCGGCCCGTCACGGTACACGCCCGGCTGGTCGACGATCGCGTCCAGGGGTCGGCGACCATCGTGCAGTCGCTGTGGGGAATCCGGCCGTACTCGGCGTTCTTCGGCGCGCTCAAGCTGCGCGACGAGGTCGAGGTCCAGTTCGACATCGGCGGCCTTGCCGCCGGCTCCTGACCACACCCCGGGTCCGGCCCGAACACCGTAGGCTCCCCGGCCTGACGGCCGAGGCAAGGAGTTCATCTCGCCGAAACCTAAGGGGGGATCGCGCTAGGTAGAGTCCCGCCATCCTCGACAACGTTGACCCATTCATCGGCACTGCGGCGACCGACCTGCCTAGAGCGCGCGGTCTGGCCGCCACTTGGTGGTGGCCGAAACCCCAGGTAGGCAACACGCACCCGGGTGCTACGTCGCCGCTGGGCATGGTGTCGGCCTGCGCCTACTCCGGCGCGTACCCGACCGGGTACGGGCGGTACACGAAGAACACCGAGGGTGTACCCGAGGAGATGTTCGAGCGGCTGCAGGCGTCCGGGTTCACCCATTTCCAGCAGTCCGGTACCGGCGCGATCCGCAAGTACTACAACTACGTTCGGGTCACCCCGATGGTGCAGCCGCTGGACGTGCTGGGGGAGGCTTGGCCGCTGCACGACGAGGTGGCGGAGGCGGGCTACTACGCGGCCACCCTGGACACCGGGGTTCGCTGTGAGCTCACCGTGGGCACCAAGGTCGCCGTGCATCGGTACACGTTTCCGGAGCACAGCAGCGCCCGTGTAGTGGTCGACCTGTCCTGTGGTGGCTTGGCCAGCGAGCTCGGCCGTACTGTGCCGGTGCGGGCACAGGTGGAGAGCATGGGCCATGGCCGGGCCCAGGGCACGGTGGTGATGGAGGGCGTCCCGCTGTCGGTGTACCTGGACGTCGACAGCCCGGGCTGGCGGCAGATGCTCTGGTACGACCGGCGGCTCATCGACGGCGGCACTCGCCTGGACTTCGACAGCATCCGGCACACCACGCTGCGACCTTTCGGCATGCTCTTCATGGGCCCGGCCGCACCGGGGCAGACCATCGAGGTACGGCTCGGGTTCTCGCTGCGCGGGTGCGACCAGGCGCGGCAGAACCTGGAGCGCGAGTGCGGAGACGCGCAGCCGGCGTTCGACGCGGTACGTTCCCGGACCCGGGCCCGCTGGGGCGAGCACCTCGACCGGGTCCAGGTCGAGGGTGGCACGCCGGCCCGCCGCACCGTGCTCGCGACGGCGCTCTACCATGCGCTGATCAAGCCGTGCGTCGCCGACGACGAAAGCCCGTTCTGGCCGACCCCCGGACCGTTCGCGTTCGACGTGTGCACCATGTGGGACATCTACAAGACCCAGCTGCCGCTGCTCGCGGCCATCGTCCCGGACCGGGCCGCGGACCTGCTGGAGTCGCTGATCCGGGTCTGCGAGGAAGAGGGCAACTTCCCCATCGGGTACCGGATGTCTCGCGGCGCCGACCGTTTCTTCCGCCAGGCCAGCGCGCTCGCACACACCACGCTGGCGGACGCCCACGCTCTCGGCTGGGCGGGCCTGGACTGGAACTGGGCGCTCGTGCACATGGTCGGTGACCTGCGTCGCATGTACGGCGAAGACTTCTTCGAGCACGGAGTGGTGCATCCGATCACCCACACCCTCGACCTCGCCTACGCCCACCACTGCACCGCACAGGTCGCGCGGGCGCTGAACGACCGGCGCCTGGCCGACGATCTCGAGGACCAGGGCCGCCAGTGGTCCAACGCCTTCGACCCGAGCACGGGACTGCTGCGCGACTCGGAGTTCTACGAGGGCGGCAAGTGGAACTACTCGTTCCGGTTGCTGCATGACATGGCCGCGAGGATCGCCCTGGCCGGCGGCGACGAGGCATTCATCGACAAGCTGGACAGGTTCTTCGGCTTCGGTGCCGCACCGGTGACGCAGCCTGGCCGGCGCCCGAAGCCGGCGGAGATGACGGCCGGATTCGCCCTGAACCGGTTTGAGGGATTGAACAACGAGCCCGACATGGAGGCGCCGTGGGCGTACCACTACGCGGGCCGGCCAGAGCGTACAGCTGAGGTGGTGCACGCGGCGCTGACCTGGCAGTTCGGCACCGGACCTGGCGGGCTGCCCGGTAACGACGACTCCGGCGGCCTGAGCTCGTGGTACGTCTGGGCGTCGCTGGGGCTGTTCCCGGTCGCGGGGCAGAACCTCTTCCTGGTCAACACGCCCGCGTTCGCCCGGGCCGTGCTCCGGGCCGGCGGCAACGAGTTCGTCGTCGAGACCAGCGGGCACCGCGAGACGCCGATCGGCGTCGACGGCATCGATCGTGACCCACCGGCGCAGTACGTCCAGTCGGCGACCCTCAACGGCAAACCCCTGCACGCAACGCACCTGAGCGCCGCCACCGTGCACCGCGGCGGCCTGTTGCACCTGCGGCTGGGCCCGGAGCCGTCGGCGTGGGGGCGGGGGATCCGCCCGCCGTCCCTTTCCGATCCACCCGCGACACCGGAGGAAGCACGATGACCCACCCCCGTCGCCGTCTCGTCATCGTGGTCAGGGCCGACCCGGTCATCTGTGGCCACTCCGGCGAAGCCCGTAACCTCGCCGAGGTGGCGCTGACCCGTGGGTTCGCCGACGTACGGCTGTTGACCTGGCCGATTCCGACGCTGCAGGCGGCCGGGCTGCCGCTCAAGCCGCTGGACCGGCTGCTGCCGTACAGCGCCGGGATCACCGTGGAGCGGCCGGAGGGGGTTGGGGACTACCGGGTGCCGGACGGACGCCACCAGGCCGGCCTCACCGGCCGCCTCGTCGAGCTGCTCGCCGAACCGCTGCCCACGACCTGCCTGTCCATGTACCTCGTTCCGCATACCACGGTGGTCATGGACGCGGTCGCCGCCGCGCGCGCGGCCGGGTTCGCGCCCGACGTGCACACCGTCGCGAAAGCGGTCGGCTCGGACGTGACCAACGTGATCCGGTCGTGCCTGCGGGAAGGCCGGTTCGGCGCGGCGACCGTGCTGTTCACCACGTTCCTGGCCAACGACGAGGTCGTCGCGGTCTCCGAGTACACCCGAGAGGAAATCGTCGCCTCGGCCGAGCAGGTGGACGCTCACTGCGGCACCACGTTCGCCGAACAATGCCGGCGCCGCGTGACCGTCAGCTACCCGCCGATCGACTCCGCCGCCTTTCTCGACCTGGATCCAGGGCAAGTGGACGCCGCACTCGCGCGACGCGGTCTGGAGCGTGACGGGTACATCCTGTTCCTGTCCCGGGTGACCCGGGCCAAGGGGATCTACGAACTGTTGAGCGCCTTTGGTCAGATGCGCTGCCGGTCGCGCGTGAAACTGGTCGTCGCCGGCACCGGGACGGCGCTGGAGCACGTGCAGGCGATGGCCAAGGAGGACGACCGGGTGGTTCTCCTCACCGATGTCGACGACAACGAGAAGGCGCTGCTCATGCGCGGCTGCGCCGCCTACGCCCTGCCCACCAAGCCCGAGCCCGACTTCGTCGAGACGTTCGGCATCGCCCTGGCCGAGAAGATGCTGGCCGGCGGTGGACCGATCATCACCACCATGACGGGCGGGACCCTCGAGGCGGTCGGCGACACCGCCGTCATCGTCGAGCCCGGGGACATCGCCGGTCTGGCAGCGGCTGTGGACCGGGTGGTCCTGGACATGTCCGCCGCCGAGCGGCAGGACCTGGAGCTACGCGCCCGCGCCCGCGCGTTGACCTTCGACCGGGCCGCGGTATTCGACAGCCTGTTCCCGCAGGAGGCGCCCGCAGTCGGGGTTCACTGACCTGGGATCGCGGTGCCGACGCGGGACGGTAATGCGGGCGGCGGGCTACTGACTTTAGGTAGATCTTTCTACATATCACCTGATTGCGGACACATCAGACAGCGCCTCTGACCTGGGCTTTTACTCTCGTCAGAGTCGTTGAACCTCTCTTGAGGTGCACTTGACCTGCGGAAACGGCAAGGTACCCTCGCCGTACTACAGGTTTCCGGTTTATCCATAGAAGTTCTGAATTACCAATTTTGTCAGGATCTGTTGGTATAAATCCGGTCTCGTCCGGGAGGTTCCCACACTTCCATGACGCCAGAGATGCAGAAGCTCATCGAACTGCTCCAGACTCAGCTCGGCTATTCCGAGAGGGTCGGTTCATCGTTCGGTCAGTGGTCCAGCCACGACGGCGGCGTGGTGGCGCGCGGGGAACGCGACACGAGCAGTGTCGTCGACGGCTATCCGGAACGCGTCAAGTCCCACCTGGACGAGGCATGGTCCGACAACCGGACGGCCGAGGCGCGGCCCGGCCCGCACGCGCCCCGGCAGCAGTCCCACAACGGGCCTGCGGAGGCATGGTCCGGCACCCACGCGGGCCAAGAGCGGCGGCCCGGTGACAAGACAGTCCAGAAACCCCACGACCAGACCCCTCAGGCAACCGATGACCACCCTGCCCAAGCGGCCGGCCGGCCCGCCGCTGACCGGCCGGGCACGGACGCCGGAGGCCGCCCGCACTCTCACGGGAAGTGGGCCAGCCCCTTGAGCCCCGGCACCAAGCGGGACGACTCCCACTCGTCCTCCGGTGCGGCCCGCCCCGCACCCGCACCGAACCAGGCTTCGGACACGCCGCCAACCGCGACAGCCCCAACCTCGGCCCCCGACGCTCCGACCGCCCCAGCGCCGAGTTCCTCGGACGCTCCGACCGCCACTGCCGCCCCAGTCCCGAGTCCCTCCGACGCTCCGACTGCTACGGCTGCCCCAGCGCCGAGTTCCTCGGACGCTCCGACCGCCACTGCCGCCCCAATCCCGAATCCCTCCGACACACCGACCGCCACCGTCACCCCAACCCCGACATCCGACGCGCCGCCCACCACCCCCACCCCAACCCCGACATCCGACACGCCGTCAGCCACGGCCACCCCAACGCCAACCTCTTCCGATACGCCCCCCACAGCCACCGCGGCCCCAACTTCCGACACGCCGTCAGCCACGGCCACCGCATCGGCGCCGCAGACCGCTCCGGAGACCACCGCCCCTTCATCGACCCCCACCCCGGCCGAGCCGACCTCCTCCCAAGCCGAGCCGGTGGCCTCTTCCGAACCCGAGTCGACCTCCTCCCAAGCCGAGCCGGCGGCCACTTCCGAACCCGAGCCGACCGTCACCTCCACAGACGCGCCGACCACTACCCCCTCCTCGGCCAAACCGACCGTGACCTCCGCAGCCGAGCCCGTCGCCGAGAAAGCCACCCGTGCCATGCCGACGGCGTCCCGCACCACGGCCGCGACCGCCTTCCCCACGCACCTCCACGCCTCGATTACCGGCCCACTGCCGAGCTTGTTCACTCCGACGATGATCACCTCGGCTGTGGTGGCCGTGGTAGCCGTGCTCGCGGCGCTCGCCGTGGCAAAGACCCGCCGCCGGGCCCGCTTGGCCGCCGCCGCGTACATGGCGCCGAGCCCGTCCATGCCCGTCCCCCGCCACAGCACCGCCGAGCCCGACGAGGGCAACCTGTGGAGGTGGGAACTCCTGGAAGCCATCGAGGCCGCCGCCGCCCTGCCGCTCGACACCATCGCACCCAGCGAACAGGACAGCGACCCACCGGACACCCCCGCACCCAGCGAACAGGACAGCGACCCACCCGACGCCCCTGCACCCACCGAGCAGGTGAACCGGCGATCCGAGCCCAGCCCGTCCGGACCCGACTCCGGCCTGGGCCCTCAGGAGGAGCCCGCCGCCTGGACCGAGCCGTTCGAGGTCGTCATCCACACCGGACCGCTGGAGTCGATCGTCGATACCGGACCGCTCGAGCGCATCGTCATCCCCGCGGCGACCAGCCCGTTCGACGCCTTCGCCCCGGCCGACACCGCGGACGGGAGCATCCCCGACCCGACGTACCACGGGCGCAGGCGACGCAGCGAGCACCCCGCCGGCGATGAGGGTGTCGCCGCCGACGCCCCCGCCGAGAGGACGCCGTCATCGGGCCCTGGCGCGTCCGGCGGTGTCTAGCCGGGCGAGGACCTGCTCGCCGCCCTCAGCATCTGGTCGACGCTGTCGAACTCATACGGCACGCACGGGCGGCCAGGTGCGCCCAACCCGCTCGGCCCCCGGCCCGCCCACACTGGTGAGGGGTGGGTGGGCCAGGGACTTCTGACTGTCAGGCGCAGGTGTATCCGGACGGAAGCGCGGTGTTGGCGTTCGGGCGGCTCGCCTGGAAGCCGACGCTGGTGGTGCCGGCTCCGGGGGCGAGGGTGCCGTTGTGGCCGGCGTTCCTGATGGTCACGGTCTGCCCGCTGACGGTCACGGCGCCGTTCCACGAGCCGGTCAGCGTGTGCCCGGCCGGTAGCGTGAAGGTGACCGTCCATCCGGTGATCGTCGAGGTGCCGGTGTTGGTGATGGTCAGCGGCTGGATGACGTACCCGGTGGCCCACTGGGTTTGTACGGTCGCAACGGCCGTGCAGGTTCCGGTGGAGGTGCCGGGCTGGGTGGTGACCTGCGCAGTGTTCGAGACCGGCGAGGTGTTGCCCGCGGCGTCCCGTGCCCTGACCTGGTAGCGGTAGGTAGTGCTCGGGGTCAGGCCCGTGTCGCTGAACGAGGTCGTGGTCGAGGTGCCGGCCTGGGTGAACGTGCCACCGCTCGCGCCGGGCGCGCGCAGGATGTCGTAGCCGGCGACGCCGTTGTCGTCCGTCGAGGCCGTCCAGCTCAGGTTCGTGCCTGTGGACGTGGTTGCCGAGGCCGCCAAGCCGGCCGGGGCCGTCGGCGGCGAGGTGTCGCCCCCGGTGGTGGTCGTGGTGAAGGTGACCGGCTGCGAGTTGCCGGACAGGGTGCCCGCGCCGTCACGCGCTCGCACGTACACCTGGTACTGGGTGTTCGCGGTCAGCCCGGTGAGGGTGATCGAGTTGGTGGTGGACTGGCCGAGTTGCGGGTCGGTGGCGCCCTGCTCGCGGTAGACGTTGTAGCCGGCCAGGCCGGAACCGCCCTGGTCGGTGGACGCGGCCCAGGTCAGCGTAGCGCTGGTGGCGGTCACGTTGGACGCGGCCGGAGTGCCCGGCGTGCTCGGCGGGGTGGTGTCGCTGGAATCGTTGAGGGTCGGAGTCTGCCAGTCTCTCCACTCGGACAAATTGCCAAGCGCCCTGGGCGAGATCCTGATCGCGCCAGGAGCATTGCCCGTCTTCAGCAAGAACTTCTGGATGTTCTGCTGCAACGGGGTCCTCCATTCAGGCCTGTTGGCGCAGTGATTACCGTCCTGGATGTCGGACCAGTAGGTAATGTTGTCTCCCGCACCGAGTGCCTTGTAGACCTCTGCTCCGCCCAAGGCCGCCACGCTCGCGGACCTGGGACCCAGATTGGCAATGTGCGGATTATCCATGATGAATAGCCCTCGCGGCGCAACCATGGCCACCATTTCATGCGTGTCCACCGGCAGTCTGGTCGGGCTGCTCGTGAAGGAGCCGAACGCGTCGCCCAGCCACGGCTGCTCTCCGTAGGCGCTGCTCAGACTCTGGGCGCCTTCCCCGGGAATTCCGCGGAAGATGGGAACACCAGCGCTTCCTGACTCGATCGGCATCGTCAAAGCGATGCGCTGATCGAACGCACCGATCACGAAGGCACCTTTTCCGAACCGCGAGCATCCCGTGACGCCGGTCGCATCCGCTTTGAGAATGCTGCCGCCCGACTGCTCAATGACGTCGATGATCCGGCTCACACCCCAGGCCCAGGCGAGTAGCAGCCCTGTGCTGCTCGAGGAGCCGTAGATGCTGTAGAACGCGCCTTGCTTGTTGTTTCGGGGCGTGCCCTCTCGCCCGACCGCGTAGGGGTCGTAGTTGATGACGGCAGCACCAGCCGCTCTGATGGCGGCCGTGTCCGCGCCAAATCCGCCCAGGACGACGACGGCCGGGAAAGGTCCGGAACCACTCGGCAGTGAGACGCTCGCTGAGAAACTGGAGCTCCTGCCGTTGTGGTTCACGTTCACAGTGATGCTGGTATTCGAGACCGTCCCCGTGACACTTGCCGGCTTTCCGGGTTTCTCGCCGTAGACGAACCTCTCCGCCAGCTTCTTGATCTCTTCCCGCCGGCACCGCCACTCCGACTTGGCGGAGATGCGCGTACCATCCAGCTTCCTGAAGGGATCGGGAAGCCTGGAGTTGGTAGGCAAAGTTCCTTCGCCGGGCAGGCCGGTCACTGCGCAGTCGGCACCCTCGTCTTCAACTCCAGCAGCCGCGGCGGCCTCGGTGGAGGCTACCGTGACCGCTCCAGCGAACGGGAGCGTCACCGCTACCACCAGCGCGACAACCCTCGACCGGATCTTGGAGCGGGCCAGGCTGGTGATCACTTGGGCTCTCCCTTCCGGGTGGGGTGTTGGCGATCAGTCTGGGAATCCGTTCGAAACATGTCAACCACATGCCGAAATGTTTCAAAGATCGGCTACTGGTCGTACCTCTGAGCTGGGAGCATGTCTATGCCGATGCCGAAACTTTCGGAAACTAGCTGAAAATGAGGCACGTTCCATCCCGCCCATCCATGACGGCCAGAATGTACTGACGCTGCCCGTTCAAGGCACCATTTGGCCGACCGCCTGGTCGGCGATCGGCCGGTGATGGGCGGCGTCGAGGTCATTACCTCTTCGGTTTGAAGTAGTGCGCAATCATGTAAGCGGAGACCTCTTTGCCGATCTTCGCGCCCTGCACGTCAGCCGTGCGGGTATGGATGCCGCCCCAGATGCGAGCTTCGATGACCTCGGCGAGTGCCTGCGAAAAGCTGTGGAAGTACCGGGTGGTACCCGAGTCGGCGCTGGACCCGCTGAAGGAGATGTCGTCTCGACCGAAGAAGTACGCCAACGCCGACATGCTCGCCGCGGTGAAGCAGGTATGTCCGGACGTGAAGTCGGGGTGGGGCGGCGTAACGAGCAACGGCATCCAGTTGGGATCGGCCGCCGTTCCCGGGTTGCCGTCGGTGTCGGCCAGCTGGATCGCGGTGACCGGCCGCCAGAAGTTCCACGCTGCCTTCTCGTTGTAGCAGGCGGTCGTGGCATCGGTTTCGGCCATATCGACCATCGCGAACATCCGCGCCGTCTGGAGCGTGTTCAGTCGCTGCGTCGTCGCAAGCTGGCGTTTGATCTCCCATTCGGCAATATGCCGGTCATGCCACCAGATCGCGGCTTGCGTCTGGTCGGCCGTCCTGACCGTGCTGGTTGCCGAGCCGATCGCCTTGACCTCGTTGAAGTCCCGGGTGTACCGGTGGCTGGTGAGCGATGGCGGGCCGGACGTGCGGAACATGGACGCGCTGGGGATGAGGAACGGTTTGAGGTAACCGACCCATGCCCCGTCGGAGGCGAACGCGGGTGGCGCCGGCCGCCACTGACCGGGCTGGGTGCCGACGGGCCAGGTCTGGCTTCCGAACGCCCCGTCGTTCTGCCGCGCGGCGATCATTGCAGTGGCCGCCCGGGTGCCCACGGTGATTCCGCGCTGCTTGGCAGCACCGTCGGGAATCTCAGCCAGCGACTCGTCGTACTGCGTTCTCAACCTCTCCTGCTGAGCCGGAAACAGCGCGTTCAGCACAAGGAAGCTCGAGGTCGCGACGGCCGCGTTCGTCGACTCGGTTCCATTGGCGGGCGGTGCGATCAGGTACGGCTGGTAGGGAGTGCCGGCGATCGCGTTCACGGCGTCGTAAATGGCTCCGTGCACCATCGCGAAGCTGCGCGCCTGGACCTGCGGCTGCTGGCCGGCAATGTCCCAGATCGCTGTCTGGGCGTTTCTGTCCCAGACGATGACGGCGTTGGTTGGCGTGTGCGTAGTCGACGCGTGCGCGATTGACGAGCCGAGTCCGACCGGTGACCCGGCAGTGATGACTCCGGCGACGGCTAAGCAAACGGCCTTGCGTGATAGGACGCCTGCCCGGCGGACGTCACGTAATTTAAGCATGGCGGAAAATTACTATGCTGGCCACGTCCGTTACAGTGGCCGAACGGTCGAAAGATCGTTAATGACGCAACCGAAATTCAGTGCACCGCCTGGTCTGGGCGATGATCGGCCCCATTGCCGCGTGCGCGCTGCCGCCTCCCGGGCGCCCTGCCAGACGAGCGCGGGCCTGGGTGTACTCGTCGGCGACCGGGCTCATCATCTGCGCACAGCAGTGACGGCGCTCAAGGTACAAGCATTTTGAAACCCGTGAAACGTTGCCTTCTTTCGGGGATCGTGTCTACGGTCAACTGTTTGAGGCACGACGATGAGCCACTCACGTCACCTCTCTCGTCCCCCCGTTGGAAAGGCGTTCTCGTGACGCAGCTTGTTGTCGAAGGCCATGGCACATCTGTGACCCTCGATCCGGGCCGTTCGTACCGGCTGGGCCGCGATCCGAGATCGGAGGTCGTCGTCAACGCTGATCGGGTCTCGCGTACGCATGCCGTGCTCCGGTTCGAGGGCGGCCAGTGGATCTTAGAGGACGCGGGCAGCCGCAACGGCACGTACGAGAGTGGGCACCGCATCCAACGGGTCGTCGTCAGCCCGGGAACCAGGATCGGCCTCGGTCACCCGACGGAGGCCGGACTCATCAACTTCCGCGCGGCCCCGCACCAGGTCCCGGCACAGCCCCCGGGGTTGGCTCGGCAGGCACCTCCTGTACACGGAGGCGGCGCCCCCGAGGTGCCGTCGATGCCCACGGTCCGTTTCCCGCGCACCGGGCAGTGGCGTGAGCCGGCCGCCGTCAGGAGCGTCAGCGGCGCGCAGGTCATTCGCATCGGCCGGGCGCCCGAGAACGACATGGTCGTCACCGATCTGCGGGTGTCCCGGCGACACGCCGAGCTCCAGATCACCGGCGGCGTCCACGAGATCGTCGACGTGGGCAGCCGCATGGGCACGTACGTCAACGGCCGGCGCGTGCAACGGGCCCGCATCTCCCCGGACGACCTCATCGGCATCGGGCCGTCGACGTTCCAGCTTGTGGGCGACACGCTCATGGAGTACGCCGACACCGGCGAGGTCTGCCTCCAGGCGCACGACCTCACCGTCACGGTGGGGCGCGGCAAAGTGCTGCTGGACCACGTGACGTTTCCGGTCGGCGAGAAGTGCCTGCTGGCGATCATCGGCCCCAGCGGCTCGGGCAAGTCCACCCTGCTGCGTGCGCTCACCGGGCTGCGCCCCGCCGACCAGGGCATGGTCACGTACGACGGGCGCGACCTGTACCGCGACTACGCCGAGCTGCGCTCGCGGGTCGGCCTCGTGCCGCAGGACGACATCCTGCACAGCCAGCTCACCGTGCGCCGCGCCCTCATTTATGCCGCGGAACTACGCTTCCCCGACGACACCAGGCAGCACGAGCGGAAGGAGCGCGTCGACGAGGTTCTCCAGCAGCTCGGGCTCGAAAACCGCCAGGACAATCGCATCTCCTCGCTGTCCGGCGGCCAGCGCAAGCGCGTCAGCGTCGCCCTCGAGTTGCTGACCAAGCCGTCTTTGCTGTTCCTCGACGAGCCGACATCCGGCCTGGACCCGGGGCTGGACAAGTCGGTGATGCAGATGCTGCGGGGCCTGGCCGACGACGGCCGTACTGTCGCCGTCGTCACCCACAGCGTCGCCAATCTGGATATCTGTGACCGGCTCCTGGTGATGGCGCCGGGCGGGAAGATCGCCTACTTCGGCCCGCCCGAGGAGGCGCTGCCGTTCCTCGGCTTCACCGACTGGGCGGACGTGTTCCTGGCGTTCGACGACCCATCCAGGGACTGGGCCGGCGAGTACGCGCGGTCTTCGCCGCACCAGAAGTACATCGCCGCCGACCTGATCGAGCCGGTTTCGACGGGACGCCCCGTACAACGAGAGAGCCCGCCGAAACAGCAGAGCTGGCCAGAACAGCTCAGTACGCTGGTACGCCGCTACTGCCGCGGCATCGTGGCGGACCGGCTGTTCCTCGGCATCACCATCGCCCTGCCGATCGTGATGGGCCTGCTGGCCCGCGTCGTCCCGACCGGTGACCTGAAGGGTCCTCCGAACAGCAATGGCAACGCGGCGAACCTGCTGCTGATCCTGTGCATCGGCGGCTGTCTCACCGGCGCCGCGAACGCGGTGCGCGAACTGGTCAAGGAACGCGCGATCTATCAACGAGAACGGGCGGTCGGGCTGTCCAGATCGGCCTACCTCTGCTCCAAACTGCTCGTGCTCGGGCTGATCACCGTGGCACAGGGCGTTGTGCTGACCTACGTGGCGATGCTGAATGTCGAAACGTACGACAAGGGAGTGTTCACGGCGCCGCTGACCGAGCTCTCGCTCGCCGTCGCGCTGTTGTCGTTCACCGCGATGACCGTGGGCCTGCTCATCTCCGCGCTGGCCAAGACCAGCGAGATGACCATGCCGCTGCTCGTGCTCGTCACACTGATCCAGCTGGTCTTCTGCGGGGCGCTCGTACACCTGGACGGCAAGCCGGTGATGGAGCAGATCTCCTGGCTCGTACCGGCTCGCTGGGCGCTGGCCGCGCTGGCCGGCACGCTCGACGTGGGTCAGCTCATCCCGCACATCCAGGATCCGCCGGACCCCCTGTGGAGCCAGGACTTCGGCACCTGGTTCCTGGACATGAGCGTCCTGGCCGTCCTCGCGGTCGCCTGCTCTTTCCTGGTGGCCCGCGGCCTGCGCCGCCATGAGCCCGCGGTGATGCGCGGCAAGTGACCGAGCGCCGCCGTCACACGACGGGCCTCATCGTCACCCCGGCAGTGCGCGAGCTGCGCCACCGGCACCCGGACGCCGACGTGCGAGCCCTGCATCTGGCTTGGAACGAAGCACGCGCGGCGCCGCACGCCCTGCTGAGGACCGCGTCTACACCGGCCTTTACGGTTTGCGCCCCACGCCGCAGACCGCATTGATCACTTCCGACGGCGGCCGCTGCGCCCCCGGCGGTCGCCAGAGCGGCGTGGAGACCACGCCCGGCTCCACGGGTTCGAGCCCCTCGAAGTAGCCGGCCAGCTGCTCGGGGCTGCGCAGCGTGTAGGGGAAGGCGGCCCGCTCGTTGTAGAAGCTCACTGCCTCCACCAGCGCCGGGTTGACGTTGACGCCGTCGGACAAAGCCAGGTGACTGCCGGACGGCAACGCCGCGACAAACCGGCGGACGAGGTCAGTGGCGAGGCCGTAATCGGGCACCTGGCCGGCGATGCTGAGCATCATCAGGCCGATCGGCCGGGAGAAGTCCAGCGTCCTGGCCGCTCCCTCGAGGATGGCGCCGGGGTCGCGCACGTCGGCGTCGAGGTAGTCGGTCATGCCCTCCGGGCTGCTGGAGAGCAGGTCTCGGGCGTGCACGAGCACCAGCGGGTCGTTGTCGACGTAGACGACGCGGGACTCGGGGGCGATGCGCTGCGCCACCTCGTGGGTGTTGTCGGCGGTGGGCAGGCCCGCGCCGATGTCGAGGAACTGCCTGATGCCCGCCTCGGCGACGAGATAGGTCACCGCCCGCTGGAGGAACTCGCGCTGGAGCCTGGCCACCTGCGCGAAATCGGGGAACATGCGCAGCAGATTGTCCCCGGCCTCGTGGTCCACGGCGTAGTTGTCTTTTCCGCCGAGCAAATAGTTCCAGACCCGGGCGGAATGCGGCTTCGTATGGTCGATCCTGGGGTCGGCGTCCATTGCCGAAGCCTATACGATCTTCCCAATTACCCCCGCTCGCGTTGGGAGCCGCGAAATGGCCGACGAGCACCGCTCAGACTTCGCCGCGAAGATCAGTTCGAGCGGGCCGCACGCGGCGCGCATCTGGAACTACTGGATGGGCGGCAAGGACAACTTCGAGGCCGACCGCGCCGCCGGTGACGCCGTCGCCGAGGTGTACCCCGATATCGTCACGATGGCCAAGCAGTCGCGGCGCTTCCTCATCCGCGCCGTCCGCTACCTCGCCGCCGAGGCGGGCGTCCATCAGTTCCTCGACATCGGTACGGGCCTGCCCACGATGCAGAACACCCACGAGATCGCCCAGGGGATCAGGCCGGACGCGCGCATCGTCTACGTCGACAACGACCCGCTGGTCCTCGTACACGCCCGTGCCCTGCTGAAGAACACCACCCCCGGGGGCGTGACCACCTACGTGGACGCCGACTACCACGAACCCGAGCTGATCATCTCCGACGCCCACAACGTGCTCGACTTCACCAAGCCGATCGGCGTGATGTTCATGGGCGTGCTCGGCTACGTGGAGGACTTCGACGTGCTGCTCTCCATCGTGCGCCGGGTGATGGACGCCGTTCCCTCCGGCAGCTACCTGGTGCTCTGGGACGGCTCCGACACCGGTGACGCCGTCAACGAGGGCAGCGCCAAGCTCGCCGAGACCGGGGCCGTTCCCTACTTCCTGCGCCGCCCCGAGCAACTCGCTGAGTGCTTCGCCGGCCTGGAGCCGGTCGAGCCGGGGCTGGTGCCGATCGCGCGCTGGCGCCCCGGCGCCGACGTGGACGAGGCGATCGACGCGTACGGCGCGGTGGCGCGCAAGCCCTGAGCGGAGATACCGATCGGCTCACAGGGGACGGACGCGGACATCGTTGACCGCGCTCCGCACGAAGTCCTGGTCGCCTGAGGCGGCCAGGTAGAAGCCGTCACGGCAGGTGCTCCCCGAGATGGTGTGGCGCGGGTCGAGGACGACGGGCGCTTTGCCCTGTCGTCCGCAGTCGGGGATCGGAGCCAGCACCCCGAGCGGGCCGGGCCACAGGATTACGTTCTCGGTGAGATGGCGGATCATCGGGCGGCCGGCGGCGGTCTCGGCCTTCCTTCGTCGTACGGCTGTCGCACCAAGTTCAGGCCAATGGCTGCCGCCGGCGCAAGCCCACGCGACCCCTCGATCTTGCGTGGCCGGCCGCTGCGAAAGATTATTTCAGAGTGAACCACCCTCAGACGTGAGGAGTAAGGCTTGTCCCTCGATAGGCGCACCCTGCTGCAGACCGCCGGCCTGACGGCCGGTCTGATCGCCCTCGCCCCCTCGACCGCCCACGCCGATGTCCTGACGGCCGCCGACCCCACCCCGCCCCGTGGCAAGAACGAGGGCAGGGGACCCTTCAAGAAGCTCGTGATCCGCGGAGTCAACGTCATCGTCGGTGCCGGAGGCAAGGTCGTCGGCCCGGTCGACATCGTCATCAAGGGCAACCGCATCGCCGAGATCATCCCCATCGACCCGAACGCACCCAAACAGCGAAACCCGCGGGACGCCGACCACGAGATCGACGCCACCGGCATGTGGGTCATGCCTGGCCTGGTGGACGAGCACACCCACACCGGCACCGGCAACAGCCCGCGTACCTATGCCTACAAGTTGTGGCTCGCCCACGGGGTCACCACGGTCCGCGGGGTGACCGTGGCCGCGCACGCCGACGCCGTACGCGACAAGGAAGCCAGCGAGCGCAACGAGATCGTCGCCCCGCGCATCGTGAACTATCAGACCCCGGGCAACGGCTGGGACGGCGGCCAGATCGACTCGGGGGAGAAGGCCGCCGCCTGGGTGGCCTGGGCGGCCACGAACGGTGTGGACGGCATCAAGTTCTTCGGCGACCGGGTGTACGGCAGGCCGGAGATCGAGGTCATGATCGCCGAGGCCGGGAAGCGCGGGCTCGGCACGACCATGCACCACTCGCCGCCGATCTACCCGCAGCTCAACGCCGTCGAGTCCGGCCGGCTCGGCCTCGGCACGGTCACCCACTTCTACGGCCACTTCGAGTCGCTGCTCAAGGAGGGCCGCGAGCATCCCAAGTCGCCGGGCTACGACTACCGGAACGAGGCCGCCCGCTGGCGCGCGGTCGCCACGGTGATCGACTACACGTACCCGCCGGGCTCGCCGCAGTGGAAGGCGTACCTGGAGGAACAGCTCGCGAACAAGGTCACTTTCGGTCCGACCTTCGGTGTCTACCTGGCAGGGCGCGACCTGGCCAGGGTGCGCGGGCTCGACTGGCACCCGCGATTCGCGCTGCCCTCGCTATGGGACTTCTGGGAGCCGAGCCCGCAGGCGCACGGCTCGTTCTACTACGACTGGACGAGCGAGGACGAGGCCAGCTGGAAGCGCTTCTACCAGCAGTACTTCCAGCTCATCCACGACTACAAGGAGATGGGCGGGCGCATCGCCGGCGGCACCGACCCGGGTTTCATCTACAACCTGTACGGCTTCGCCAACATCACCGAACTGGAGATGCTCAGGGAGGCCGGGCTCAGCACGCTGGAGGCCATCGAGGCCATGTCCGGAAATGTCGCCCAGACCATCGCGGACCCGCGGGGCGACAAGCCCCAGTACGGTACGGTCGAGCCCGGCATGTACGCCGACCTCGCCGTGCTCCCGTACAACCCGCTCCAGGACCTCAAGACCCTCTACGGCACCGGCACCGCCCGGCTGGACGCTTCGACCGGCGACATCAAGCGCATCGGCGGCGTGCAGTGGACGATACGCAATGGCATCGTCTACGACGCCAAGAAGCTGCTCGCCGACGTGGCCGACATGGTGAAGGCGCAGAAGGCGGCCGGCGCCTGCAGAGACATCGACCCCGACTGGAGCACCTACGGTCCCTGCGGCGGCAGCTCGGGAGCCGGCATCCCCCCGTCGGCCGAACCGGCCGCGCGGCCGACGGTCCCGAGCAGGGGTTAAGGGTCCAAACAGGGCGGAAGGGATGTGGCGCCGCATCCCTTCCGCGCAGGCTCAACTCGGCCGCGATCCTGCGTCCCGGCGGGCATCACTGCTGGGCCGGCGCCCCTGCAGTGCGATCGCTGGCCGGTTGATCGCTGCCGTTCAGGGTGTCGAGGAAGCGCTGCTCGAACGCGGCGGTGTCGGCCGCTGTGCCGTACCAGAGCAGGCGCCCGGAGGGCGACAGGAACGTGCGCCCGGCTGAAGGACCGTTCAGTACCACGTCGAGGCGTCCGGCGGTGAACTCGACGTGCCCAGGATGGATGGCGCTCATCGCGGCCAGCGGGTCCCACCAGTAGAGCAGGCGGTCCGCGATCAGCGGCTGGACCTCGGGATGGGTGACGATCTCCAGTACGGTGTCGGCGGCCGGAGTGCCGTGGTCGGCATCGAGCCGGGCTATGAACGCGCTGGTGATGAGCACCTCGTTGGCGGCGTCCAGCGACACCATCCGCACGGTTCCCCGGCTCCGGGTGAGCACCGCCCGCGCGGCCGGGGGGTCGAGCCAGTAGTTGAACTCCTGGGTCCCGTCGAACTCCGGCGGGGTGCCGCAGCACAGGTTCCCGGCCACCTTGACGGCTCCGCCCATCGAGGTCAGCCGGGAGGCGGAGTAGGGCAGGGCGGCGGCGAGGTTGGTGAGCGGGCCGGTGGCGATGATCTGAGTCGAAGGATCGGCGCGCAGCACCTTTCTGATCAGCTCCGGGGCGCGCAGCCGCGACGGCGTCTCGTCGCCGGAGCACCCGGGTGTGGCCGCCGTGAGCACTCTGTCGAAGAGCTGTCTCAGCTCGGCGGGGAAGGAGTTGGGCGCGGTGTCCGTTCCGTCGGCGATCCGCACGTTCCGCAGGCCGAGGCGCTCGGCCAGGCACCTCGCGTGCCGGATCGCCCTGCCCGGTAATCCGGCGCCGTTGTTCGTCACCGTGATGGCGCGTAAGTCGATGCGGCCCGCCCTGTGCTCCTGAGACAGGTAGGCCAGCGTGGCCGCGTCGTCGAAGTCCATATCGGTGTCGAAGATGACCGCGGGTGGACGGGCGACGGCCGCCGCAGGCACAGTCGCTGGCGCCGCCATGGCCAGGACGAGGGAGAGCAGGACTCTTTTCATGAGTTTTCCCCGGGTTCGAGGCGATGGTCCGAGATCCAGTTAAACCCAGGATGGCGCCGTCCGGCGACTTGGTCACTGCGCCTGCTCGGCGGCCTCCTCGGCCGAGATCCGGCCCCGGTCGGCCGCCGCGCGCAGCCGACCGGCCGGCGGGTCGGCGGGCCGGCGCCAGTGCCAGTCGGAGACGGTCTGGTAGGCGGCGACGACGGACAGCAGCCGGTCCTCCGCGTACGGAAAGCCGCCGAGGATGGTGCCGATGGGCTCGCCCGCCGCGCTGAAGCCGATCGGGAAACCGATCTCCGGCAGGCCGATCGCGTCGAACGGCGTCGGCGAGGTCTGCACCACCACGTCGCACCTGCCGAACATCTGGTCCAGCACCCGCTCCAGCAGCAGCAGCTTGGCCCGCTGCCCGGTGACGTACTCATTGGCGCCCATCAGCGCGCCCTGGAGCCAGCCGATCAGCGACACCCCGAAGCCGCGCAGGTCGGACCGCAGGTACGGCATGAACGGCTCACTGCGCTCCGGCAGGCGGACGTTGTTGAAGTCGTTGCCTGTCAGCAGGTCCCACTCGTCGGGGAACGGCACCTCGACGAGCGTCACCCCGCGGATCGCCGCCATGGACGACAGGAAGGCGCGGCGCGCGGCGGCGGTCTCGGAGGAGCCGTCGGCGTAGCCGGGCAGCACCCCGATGCGGGTGTTCCAGCGCAGCCTGAGCCGGCCGCCCGTGTAGACGGGGGTGGCGGCGTCGATCAGGGCGGGCAGCTTGGGCAGGCCCTGGGTGCGAGGGTCGGCCGGGTCCTCGCCGGCCATCGCCGTGAGCATGATCGCCGCGTCCTTGGCGTCGCGGGCCAGCGGCCCGGGATGGTCGCGCGTGTAGCTGAGCGGGATGATCCCGTACAGCGACACCCGGCCCATGGTCGGCTTGAGGCCGGTGAGGTTCTGCGCGTTGGACGGCGCGGTGATGGAGCCGCCGGTCTGCGTGCCGGTGCCGGCGGCCGCCATCCGCCCCGCCACCGTGGTGGCCGTGCCGGTGGACGACCCGCCGGGGTTCACGCTCGGGTTGGTCGGCGTCCAGGCGTTGACCGTGGTGATCACGCCGGCCGGGGTCGTGGCCCGGGTGGTGGCGAGCGGACCCATCTGGGTCTTGCCGAGCACGATCGCCCCCGCGGCCTTGAGCCCGGCCACCGCCGTCGCGTCGAAGCCCGGCACGAAGTCCTTGAAGAGGAACGAGTTGGCCGTCGTGGGCACGCCCTGCGTGTAGTAGTTGTCCTTGATCGCGAGCGGTATCCCGTGCAGCGGGCCGCGCCGCTGCCGGCGGCCCGCGGCCTGCGCCGCCTCACGCGCGGCGTCGGCGAGCACGGTGTTGAAGGCCTGGTACGTCGCATCGAACGCGTCGATCCTGGCGAGATAGGCGTCGACCAGCTCCAGCGGGCTGATCTGGCGGTTGCGGATCATCCACGCGGCCTCGGCGAGGGTGAGCTCGGTGGGGTCGGACATGGCCGCGGGCCGCGGCTTCGCGTAGGCGTTGGACACGTCCAGGCCGGGCCGGTCCTTGCCGGACCCGCTCGCCGCCGACGCGGGCGCCGGCAGGGTCGCGGCGATGCCGGCCACCGCGCTCACCGCCGCCGTACTGGCCAGAAACGTGCGCCGGGCCACCGTACGGTCGAGCGGCTGGTCAGCGCCGCCGTCGAGAGTGCTCACTTGCGCCACTCCACGCTGATGGACGGGTACATCATCGGCGCGCGCTGCTGGGACAGCGCGGGATCGGCGGACGCGCCGGTCCCTTCCGGTGCCGGGAGCCGGTAGGCGGCGAGCGTCGCGACCGTACCGCGCATGAACGAGCGCAGCGAGGCGAGGACGGTGTCGCGGCCGGGCGCCCCCGTCTCCGGATCGGCCGCCGTGCCGGCGGGAAGCTGGTCGAGGTCGATGCCCAGAGTGGCCAGCCGGGCCCTGATCATGGTGTTGAGCTCGGTGTCTGAGGGGGGTGCGGGTGTCACGGCGTTCTCCAAGGAAGGGTGCCAGACAACATTCGGAGCGCCGCGTGTCGCCCGAATGTCCCCAAGATCACATACGTGTGAAAACTCATCTCCGCCCGCACCCGCCGTCCGGGAGCTGTTCATCGCATTACTATCAGACATAGTTGTACGCGGGCCAAGGGAGGGAGGGGGGCACATGGGCGGGCCAGGCGCTGGCCAAGACCATCGAGACCGCTCAGCAAGCCGAGGTGGAGCAGATGAGGAAGATCCTCAACCGGCTCTGAGCGCGGAGGCCGGCTGCCCGGCTACCGGGCAGCCGACCTCGTCGCGCGTAGGCGACACGAGAACCCGCCCTCCCCGTAGCGCGAGGACTCAGTGGGGAGGAAGTAGGGAGGAGGTTCGGGGGTGATCAGTGGCCCTGGTGGTAGTGGTGGATCACCGCGTGGCCCTTGCCGCGGGAGATCAGCCACTTGTTCACCGGCGTCGTCAGCACGAAGGCCACCAGCAACGACCCGGCCAGCGCCACCCAGAACAGCCAGCTCGTCAGTCCCGCGTCCATGGCGCCGGGCACGGTCAGCATCACCGCGTTGTCCAGCACCTCCATCACCGCGATGGAAATGGTGTCCGCGGCCAATGCCACCTTCAGCGCCGTGCGGAAGTCGACCCCGGCCCGCAGCACGCCACGCATGGTCAGGGCGTAACCGAACACGAAGGCCAGCGCCACCGACAGGACGACGGTGGCGAGGTTGGCCAGGCCGAGCGCGGTGCCGATGACCATGCCGAGCACCTCACCGATCGCGCAGCCGGTCAGGCAGTGCAAGGTCGCCTGCGCCGCCATGCCCCACGTGGCCGCGGGGGCCGGTGCGGTCGCATGGTGCTCGTGCTCGGCCGAGGTGGCCGGAATGTGGTGTCCAGTGTGATCCATGGTGACGCTCCTTAATCGCGATAGGCCGATTATACGGGTATGGGGTATACATCGGAGCCGTGGGTAACGCTGAAATCGGGCCTTCCTCCTACGCGGTGAAAGAAGAAGATCTTACTACGAACGTTCGTAGGTCAGAGGGTGAGCAGCGAGTGGCAGTGATGGGCCAGGAACGAGCTCAAGCCGGGCACCAGCGCGATCATCGCGGGGCCGCCCAGTTAGTGCGGCGACCTGCTCCGGCGCCAGGGTGCGCATTGCCCCTGTCGTGATGACCGTCTGGGCGCCCAGCTCGCGGCCCGCCCCAGCCGGGGCAGCCAGATCGCGGCCACGACCGTGTAGAGCGTCAGGACGATGGCGGCGATCATGCTGACCTGCCTTTGTGCGGGAACACCTGCAGTGCGGCCTCCAGCGCCGTGGCCTCCTCGGGGGTGAGCCGTTCGAGGAAGTGCACGAGGGTGGCGGCCTGGTTGCCGCTGCCCGCCAGCGCGCTGCGCATCAGGTCGGCGGTATAGGCCTCCTTTGACGCCACCGGCTCGTAGACGTAGGCCCGGCCGACCGGCTGGCGCTTGAGCAGGCCCTTGGTGTGCAGCTTGTCCATCACGGTCATCACGGTGGTGTAGGCGATCGTCCGCTCCTGCCGGAGGTCCTCGAACACGTCGCGGACGGAGGCCGGCCGGCGCCGGGCCCACATCCGATCCATGATCGTGGATTCGAGCTCGCCAAGGCCGCGCATCATGCCGGTCATCCTACCGGCGATCGTAGTCAGAGCGGCCTAGCCGGCCGGACGCCGCAGGTCCAGTCGTACCCTGGCCAGCCAGGACCCCCACGCGAACGCGTAGCCGGGGCGTCCGGCTACTTCTTCAGCCGGAAGAGCCGCAGGGCGTTGGTGCGGCCGATCTTGACGCGGTCGTTCTCGCTGATGGCGGAGTGGTCGAACCAGTCGGCGGCCTCGCGCATGGATTCGTACGGATAGTCGCTGGAGAACAGGACGCGGTCGGCGCCGAGCTCGGACAGCGTGGCGACGAGCGCCTGGGTGCGGAAGTCGCCGCTGGTCGTGACGTAGAAGTTCGTCAGAAGGTAATCGGACAGGGGCCGCCGGAACTTTCGGAGGTCGCCCATGAACGACACCCGATGCTCGATGCGCCACATGGTGAAGGGCAGCGTCTCGCCGAGGTGTCCGAGGATCACGGTGAGCCCCGGGAAGCGATCGAACAGCCCGCTGGTCATCAGCCGCAGCGCGTGCGTGGCCGTTTCGACGGTGAAGCTCCACACGGCGCCGAGCAGTTCGGGGTGGCCTTCGTAGCTGCCCTGGTTGCCGGGGAGCGGGTCCCGGGGGTGCAGGTAGACGGGCAGGCCGAGCGCCTCGGCGCGCTCCCAGAAGGGCAGGAACCGTTCGTGGTCGTAGTACCAGCCGGTTGCGGCGTCACCGAGGTTGGTGAAGCCGTTGACCAGCGCCCCGCGGAAGCCGAGCTCGGTGGCACAGCGTTCGAGCTCGTCGGCGGCGGCCGGCGGGTCCTGCAGGGGGAGTGCGGCCAGGCCCGCGTACCTGTCGGGGTGCTCGCGGACCACTTCGGCGAGGGTGTCGTTCGTCTTCTTGGCGAGCGTGACCGCGCGCCGCGGGTCGGTCTCGGCCTGGACGCCAGGGGCCGTCAGTGACAACACCGACAGCTCGATCCCGGCGGCGTCCATCTCCTCCAGGCGCATGGCGCCGAGGTCGAGCAGCCTGTGCTCTATCTCCCGCATTGTTCGCGGCTCGACGTACTGCGGCAGGCTGTCCGCGAACTCGGGCAGGTTGAAGTGTTCTTCCAGGGCGATCTTGCCGTCCATCACGTCCCCGTTCGTGATACGTACGGTCAATGTTGCCCGCAGCCTGGTTTTCAACCTCCGCGCGAAGCTAACTCGCGTACCGGTGACGGCAGATGATGATCGGTATAGCGTCGGGCGATACGCCCCCCTTCAAGGAGACGCAAACCGTGCGAAACCGGGTCCTGGCCGCGTTGGCGGTCTCGATGGCCATCATCCTTCACGCTTTACCCGCCGCCGCCCGGCCGGCCGCGGCGCAGGACGACCTGCTGGACAGGCTCACGGCCATCCCCGGACTCACGGTGGTGTCGGAGTCCCAGCCGACCGGCTACCGGTTCTTCAACCTGACCTTCACCCAGCCGGTCGACCACCGAAACCCGCGCAGGGGGACCTTCCAGCAGCGCCTCACCCTGCTGCACCGTTCGGCCGAGGCGCCCGTCGTCCTCTATACGGGCGGGTACGGCCTGCCCGTGAACCCCACGGCTTCGCGTACCGAGCCGACCCAGCTGCTCGACGGCAACCAGGTCTCCGTCGAACACCGGTTCTTCCGCTCCTCCCGCCCGGCGCCGGCCGACTGGGACGACCTGACCATCTGGCAGGAGGCGACGGACGAGCACCGGATCGTCCAGGCGCTCAAGCCCCTCTACTCAGGGAAGTGGATCCAGACGGGCGCGAGCAAGGGAGGCATGACGTCCGTCTACCACCGGCGCTTCTACCCCCAAGACGTGGACGCCGTGGTGGGCTATGTCACCCCCAACGACCGGGTGAATCCCCTGGATCACGAGTACGACAGGTTCTTCGCCGGCGTCGGCTCCGAGTCCTGCCGTACCGCGCTGGAGAACGTGCAGCGTGAGGCCCTCAAGCGGCGTGACCGGATGGTGGCGCTGCTGGAGTCGGACGCCGAGCGCAACGGTTACACCTTCACCAGGACACTCGGTAGCGCGGACCGGTCGTTCGAGATGACGATCCTCGATACGGCGTGGGCGTTCTGGCAGTACTCCTCCGCGGCGGACTGCTCCGGCGTGCCGCCCGCGACCGCCACGGACGCGGAGCTGTACGCCTGGATCGACACCGTCGCCTTCTTCGGCTTCTACACCGACCAGGGCCTGGAGTACTACACGCCGTACTACTACCAGGCGGCCACCCAGCTCGGCTGGCCCGACCTTAGGTTCGAGCACCTGCGCGGGCTGACCCGTCACCGCGGCCTCTACCAGCCCAACTCGGTGCTCCCCGCCGAGCTCCGCTCCCGGCACGACGCGCGGCCGATGCTCGACGTGGACCACTGGGTGCGTACTCGGTCGGAGCGGATGCTGTTCGTTTACGGCGAGAACGACCCGTGGAGCGCCGAGCGGTTCACCCCGAGCGGGCGTGACTCCTACCTCTACGTCGCGCCCGGCGCCAATCACGGCGCCAGCATCGCGCGCCTGTCCGAAGCGGATCGCGCGGCGGCGACGGCCACCCTGCGGCGCTGGGCGGAGGTGTCGCCTGCCCAGCGGCGCTCGGAAGCGGCGGCCATCCCGGCTGACGACATGCTCACCGATCGCCGCACCCGCTGACGCCGAAGTCGCGGCGTCATTCCTCGATGTGGATGGCCAGCGCCGGGCACACCGCTACGGCCTGCCGGACGTCGGCGGCCAGCGCGGCGGGCGGGGTGGGGTCGAGCAGCACCGCTATCCCGTCCTCGTCGCGCTGGTCGAACACGTCCTGGGCGGCCATCACGCATTGCCCGGAAGCGACACACTTGTCCTGGTCGAGAATTACCTTCATGAGATCCTCTTTGTTCGTCTGCTGGGGAGAGTCACCAGGTCACGGGTAGTTCGTAGACCCCGTAGACGGAGCCGTCGTGCTTGAACGGGATGCGTTCCAGGTCCGCCGCCAGCCGCAGGGTGGGGATGCGCCGGTAGAGGGTGCTGTAGACGACCTGCAGCTCCATCCGGGCCAAGGGCTGGCCCAGGCACTGGTGCACGCCGAATCCGAAGGCCACGTGGTGGCGGGCGTCGCGGTGGAGGTCCAGCCGGTCGGGGTCGGGGAAGGCCGCGGGGTCGCGGTTGGCGATGTCGTTGGCCATGATCAACCCATCGCCGGCGCGGATGGTGTGGCCGGCGATCTCGATGTCCGCCAGCGCGAGCCGGCGGCGGCCGTTGTGCGTGATGTTCAGGTAGCGCAGCAACTCCTCCACCGCCCCCGCGACCAGCTTCGGATCGTCGCTCTGGCGCAGGAGGGCCAGCTGGTCGGGGTGTTCCAGCAGGGCGAGCGTGCCGAGGGCGATCATGTTCGCGGTGGTCTCGTGCCCGGCGATCAGCAGCAGTACCCCCATCTGCGCTGCTTCCTGCCGGGACAGCTCCCCGGCGGTGACCCGCTCGGCCAGCCGGGACAGCAGGTCGTCACCGGGGTCGGCGAGCTTCTCGCCCATCAGGCCGTCCAGGTAGTCAGCCAGCCGGCCGAAGGAGGCGAAGCGCTGCTCGGGCGTCGCGTCGCGCTTGATGATGGTCTTGCTGTTGTCCTGGAAGAAGTCGTGGTCGGCGTACGGCACCCCGAGCAGCTCGCAGATCACCAGGGACGGCACCGGCAAGGCGAACGCCTCGACCAGGTCCACCGGCTTCGGGCCGGCCAGCAGGCCGTCGATCAGATCGTCCACGATCTTCTGTACGGCCGGTCGCATCGCCTCCACCCGCCTGATGGCGAACGGCGCCGTCACCATCCGCCGCAGCCGCGCGTGCTCGGGGTCGTCCATCAGGATGAAGCTGATGGACGAGCCGTTGACCGGGGCCGGGCTCGGGTAGCCGGGGCGGGTGATGTCGGCGCTGACCCTCGGGTCGGCCAGCAACGCCCGTTGCTCGGCATAGCGGGTCACCAGCCACGGCGTGCTGCCGTCCCACAGCCGGACCTTGGTGAGCGGGCCCTCCTCCTGCTTGGACCGCAGAGCCGGCGGGGGATCGAACGGGCACCCCGCCGCCCTGGCCATCGGGAACTCCGGAATCTGGGCCGGATCGGAGGTAATCGTCATTGCCTTTCCTTCCGCGGTTGGGATGTTTCACAGGGCGGGAGCGAGGTGACCTCCTGGCGGCGCAGGCGGGCCTGTTTGGGCATGTTCCAGCCGAGAACGCCGGTGGTCCTGCCGTCCTGGCGATAGAGCGCGACGAAGCGGCGGCTGGCCAGGTCCCCCTCCACGACGGTCAGCTCGGCGTCGGGGGACGGCGTCCCGTGTACGTGGATCTTCGCGTCGAACTGGTCGGTCCAGAAGTACGGCACGGGGCTGTAGGGCCGGTCGTCGCCGAGGATGTTGGCCGCGACGGCGCCGGCCTGTTCGACGGCGTTGGTGCGGTTCTCCAGCCGGATCGACGTCCCCAGATCGGCGTGGTGCCAGCGGGCCACGTCGCCGGCCGCGTAGATTCCCTCGGCGGCCCGGCAGCGGGAGTCGCAGACCAGCCCGTTGTCCAGCCGCAGGCCGCTGCCGGCCAGCCAGCCGGTCGCCGGGTCGGCCCCGATCGCCACCACGACCACGTCGGCCGGCAGCACCTCGCCGGTGTCCAGGCACACGCCGGTGACCCGTCCCTGCTCCCCGGCCAGCCCGCTGACCCCGGCGCCCAGCCGCAGGCGTACCCCTTGCTCGGCGTGCAGGTCGGCGAGCAGTCCCGCGACCGCCGGTCCGAGCTGGCTCGCCAGGGGCGCCGGCTGTGGACCGGCCATGGTGACCGTCAACCCCATGCCCCGCGCGGTGGCGGCGATCTCTGCGCCGAGCACCCCCTCGCCGACGACCACGAGCCGCGCGGAAGAGCGCAGCTCCGCCCGCAGCGCCAGGGCGTCGTCGAGGGTACGCAGCACGTGCACACCCGCCAGCCCGGCCTGCCCGGGAAGCACGCGAGCCCGCAGCCCCGTGGCGATGACCACGGCGTCGGCCCGCAGGGCACGCCCGGACGCTGTGTGGACGGTGCGCGTGGCCGGGTCCAGGCCGACGGCCGGGTCGCCGAGGATGAACTCGGCGTCCGGGTGCCGGAGCCGGATCCGTTCGGGATCCCAGACGCCGGAGAGGACCTGTTTGGACAGCGGTGGCCGATCGTAGGGCAGGTGCGGCTCGGCGCCCAGAACGGTCAGGCTGCCCTGGTAGCCCCTGCGCCGCAACACGTCCACCGTGGCGAGCCCGGCGGCGGAGGCGCCGACCACCAGTACGCCGGAGGGAGCGTTCACGCGCTGGGGTTCCTGTCCACGCGAGCTCCGGCCGATTCGCTGGCGGGTGCCAGCCACAACCCGACGATCGCGTCGATCAGCCCGGTCGCGGCGCCGTCCCAGGTGGACCGGGGCGTGGGGGTGCCCTCGGCCAGAGCGCGTTCGCGCTCGGCGCAGATGTGCACCATCAGCTGGCGGGCCATGTCATAGCGCTCGGCGCGCACCTCGGCCGGCAGCGTCGAGAGGCACCGGTTCAGCCCGTCGAGGATCGCCTGCAGGGAGGGCGAGGAGAGAGACTCCTCGATCATGATCTCGCGGAGTGCGGGGTCGGTCATCACCTGGGCGCCGAACCGGGCGAACCACGTGGGGCTGCTCAGGGTGGCCAGATGGTCGGTGACCGGGCGGACCAGACAGGTCACCCATTCCCGGACATCGGTGGAGCCGCCGATCTCGGCCACCATCCTCCGGCGTACCCGCTCGATCGGCTCGGCGTGTTTACGCACGATCGCGCGTACCAGATCCGGCTTCGTGCCGAAGTGGTAGCCGACCGCGGCGTTGTTTCCCTGCCCCGCGGCCTCGCTGACCTGGCGGTTGGACACGGCGAACACCCCGTGCTCGGCGAACAACCGCTCCGCCGCCGTCAGGATCTGCTCCCGCGTCGCGCTGACCCGCTCGGCCCGTACGGCCATGGTCACCACCGCACCGGAACTTCGCGCTGCTGTCCGTCACCTTGGCTCACCACGGCCTCCTCCGAACTGACCTCCGATTTCATGCACAGTTAACCGGGTCTGTTAGCTTTAAGTCAAGCAGTTGATTTAAAGTTTACTCGTCCATGTACGCGACCCCTCGGAGGCTTCTCCATGCCCCTCGCCCCTGCCGGCCCGCCGCGACCGAACACCGTCGTGATGGTGCTGGCCTTCGCCGGGATCGTGGTCGCGCTGATGCAGACCTTGGTGATCCCGCTGATCCCCCAGCTCCCGAAGCTCCTGGGCGCGTCCCCGTCCGACGCCACCTGGGCGATCACCGCCACCCTGCTCGCGGGCGCCGTCGCGACGCCGGTGGTGGGACGACTGGGAGACATGTACGGCAAGCGGCGCCTGCTCCTGGTCAGCCTCGCCCTGCTGGTGGCCGGTTCGGTCGTCGGCGGCCTCAGCGACACGCTGGGGCCGATGGTCGTCGGACGGACCCTGCAAGGTCTGGCGGCCGGCGTCATCCCGCTGGGAATCAGCATCATGCGCGACGAGCTGCCGGCCGAACGGCTCGGTTCCGCGACCGCCCTAATGAGCGCCTCGCTGGGCGTGGGCGGCGCGCTCGGCCTGCCCGCGGCCGCCCTGCTGGCCGAACGCGCCGACTGGCACGTGCTGTTCTGGACGGCGGCGGGGTTCGGCGTGCTCGCCACCGTGCTCGTGCTGACGCTCGTGCCGGAGTCCGCGGTCCGTAGCGGAGGGCGTTTCGACCTGGTGGGTGCGGCCGGGCTGTCGGCCGGCCTGATATGCCTGCTGCTGGCGATCTCCAAGGCCGCCGACTGGGGCTGGACCAGCGCCCTGACCCTTGGCCTGTTCGCCGCGTCGGCCGTCGTGCTCGTGTCGTGGGGCTGGTGGGAGCTGCGCGCCGGGCAGCCGCTGGTGGACCTGCGCACCACCGCACGCCGCCAGGTGCTGCTCACCAACCTCGCCTCCGCCGTGTTCGGATTCGCGATGTTCGCGATGTCCCTGGTGCTGCCGCAACTGCTGCAGCTGCCCAAGCTCACCGGCTACGGCCTGGGGCAGACGATGCTGGTCGTGGGCCTGGTGCTGGCACCGTCCGGCCTGGTGATGATGGCCATGGCGCCGCTGTCCGCGCGGATCTCGCGAGCGAGGGGCCCGAAGGTGACGCTGATGATCGGCGCCGCCGTGGTCGCCGCCGGCTATGGCCTGAGCGTGGTGCTGATGTCCGCCATCTGGCACCTCGTGCTCGTCTCCGCCGTGATCGGGGCCGGCATCGGGTTCGCATACGGGGCCATGCCCGCGCTCATCATGTCCGCCGTTCCCGTCGGGGAGACGGCCGCGGCCAACAGCCTCAACACCTTGATGCGATCCATCGGCACCTCCATGTCCAGCGCGGTGGCCGGTGTCGTCCTGGCTCAGCTGACCGCCACGTTCGGCTCCATCACCGTCCCCTCGGAGAACGGCTTCCGCCTGATCATGGCGATCGGCAGCGGCGCGGCCCTGGTCGCCTTGGCGATCGCGGCCTTCATACCCGGCCGGCGCCCGGCTCCCGCCGTGGCGGCATCGCCCACAGCGACTCGGACGCCGGCAAAGGCTCCCTCCGCCGGTTGAGGACGCGTACCGGTCGTGGTGATCACGTTTCGCCGTCGACGTCCCACCGGTCTGTAGCGCCTCCGGCGAAGAACATTTTGGTGCGAGCACCGATCACTGCCATTTCAGCGAGCCCCGAGTCGCCCAGTAGGTCTGGGGATCCTCGGCCAGTACGGTGAGGCGCTCGTCGAGTTCCTCGTCCCAGCCGATGTGGGCCGCGGTCAGGTTGCTGTGGAGCTGGTCCACCGAGGCGGCCCCGCTCAGCACCACGCCGGCCCACGGTTGGGCCAGGATGGCGGCCAGGGCCAGGGCGTCGGGGGTGAGGCCGCGTTCCCGGGCGGCGGTGGCGAGGGCGGGCGGGGCGGTGCGGGCGGTCAGGCGGCCGTTCGCCACGCCCTCCTTGACGATCACGCCCAGGCCGGCCTCATGGGCCCGGGCCAGCGCCGGGCCGGCGGATCGCGCCAGCAGGTTCCAGGTCGCCTGCACCGTGTCGAACAGGCCGAGCTCGATCGCCCGGTCGATGGTGTCCGCCTGCCGCGGGCCGGTCGTGGACAGGCCGACCGGTATGCCGGCGGCGCGCAACTCGGTGAGAACGTCCTCGTCGTCCAGCACGCCGCTCTCCACGGTGGCCGAGTGGATCTGGTACAGCGACAGGTACTCGCCCAGCAGCGCCCGGCTCTCGTCGAGCTGACGTCGCAGGCGGCCGGCGGACAGCTCCTTGACCTCGTGCCGGTCGGCGTCCATCCGCCAGTCGCCGACGTAGGCGTACCCCCATTTCGATCCCACGGTCACCGCCCCGGGCGGGATGGCGCGCTCGCGCAGCCAGCCGGCGAGGAACTCCTCCGCCCGGCCGTAGGAGCGGGCCACGTCGAAGTAGCGGACGCCGGCCGCCCGCGCCGCGTCCAGCACCGCCCAGCTCCGCGCCCGCATCGCGGCGACGCTGCGATCGCCGCCGAGATCCTCCTCCCGGCCGAGCGTGATGTAGGCCGGACGGCCCAGCGCGGCCAGCCCGATCCCCACCGGCGTCACCCGCAACCCGGTCCGGCCCAGCAGACGCACACCCAGCTCATCCCGCATCGCGGCGGCCCCAGCTCTCCGCTGTCATGCCGCCAGTCCACCACACGCTTCCGGCTGCGCTCGCGCCACACCGATTCGGCGAGGGCGGTCGGCAGCAGGGGATGGGCCGGCCACAACACGGCCATCTTGCCCGGGCGGCGTTCTCCCATGTCAGGGTGTGCATTCAGACGAAAACGCAACCTCAGAGCAATACGTTAGAAACTTATAATCTTTACGTTCTTCTCATGAGGTCGTCTGAGTCGCAGAGCCCGTCGCAGCTCCCCGTGGAGATCGATCGTGGATCGCCGGTGCCGTACCACGAGCAGATCTACCGGCTGTTGCTCGACAGGATCGTGTCCGGACGCCTCGCCCCCGGCGAGAAGCTCATGCAGGAAAAGGAGTACGCGCTACGCCTGGGGGTCAGCCTGGCCCCCGTACGGCAGGCGATCCTGGCGCTTGTCAAGGACGGTTATCTGACCAGGACCCGGGGCCGGGGGACCTACGTCAGGGAGACCAAGGTCGGCGCCGAGATCCAGTTGCTGACCAGCTTCACCGCCACCCTCAATGCGACCGGGCTGCCGGCGGAGATGCGGGTGCTGGCCGCCGAGACGGTCCCGGCCGGCGAGCCGGTCGGCACCAGGCTCGGGGTGCCGGACGGCACCGAGTTGGTGCGGTTGCGGCGGCTGGCGTACCTGGCCGGCGAACCGGTGGTGCTGCTCTCGGCGTGGTTACCGGCATCGCTGTATCCGGGCCTGGCCGACGCCGACCTGAGCGGTTCGCTCTACCACCTGCTGGAGGAGCGGTACGGCACGGTGATGACCTCCGCCCGCAACATCATCGAGGTGGTCAGGGCGCTCCCCGAGCACGCCACTCATCTCCAGGTCCCCGTGGGCGAGGCGCTGCTGCGGGTGGAGGCCGTCACCCGCGACCAGCACGGGACTCCCGTGGAGTTCTCCCAGGTGCTCTACCAGGCCGACCGGTTCAGGTTCGAGATCGAAAGTCATCCGCAGCACGGGGTCGGCTTCCAGCCCTCCCTGCGAACATCCCCCGACGGCACTACTCGATAGCTCGACGGCCGCACCGTCACGCACGTCGTGCGGCCAGACAGAGAGGGGCCCTTGCCGTGGCCGTACCCAGTCAACTCCCCACCTCCTCCTCCGACAGGCAAGCAGGCGTCTTCGTCCGGAACGCCACCGGCCTCATCCGCGAGGTGTCCTTCTTCGACGCCTTCGTCATGAACACCTTCGGAATGAACGTCGCGGTCGGCGCCGTCTTCCTCTTCCTCCAGGCACAGACGGCCTTCTCCGGGGGCAACATGCTGCTCTCGGTGGTCATCGGCACCGTGCTGATGGCGTTCACGCTGCTCAGGGTGTACGCCGAGTTCGCCGCCGCGATGCCGCGCTCCGGGGGAGACTACGTCTTCGTCAGCCGTACCCTGCACCCGATCCTCGGCTTCCTGCTCTCCTGGAGCCAGGGCCTGTGGATGATCTTCTTCTGGATCGGCTTCAACGCCTACTTCGCGCTCACCTTCGCGGTTCCCGCGGCGCTGGCCACGTTGGGCTCCGTCACCGGCCAGAAGGTCTGGCTGGACATGAGCACGGGGCTGCTCGCCCAGCACGAGCTGTTCGGCATCACCACCCAGTGGTGGGTGCTCGGCCTGGGCACGCTCATCACCGTCGGCTTCGGCGTGCTCCTCGTACTGGGGGGCCAGCGCTACTGGCGGTGGCAGAAGTTCCTCTTCGCGATCGCCGGTCTCAGCCTGCTGGTCTCGTTCATCCTGCTGGTCTTCCAGGGCGGGAACATCACCGATGGCTGGAACGACTTCGCCGGCCGGAACGGCGGGCTGACCTTCGACCAGATCATCCCGGCCGCGGAGCAGGCCGGCTACACCGGAAACAACGCGTCGTTCAGCTTCCTCGACACTCTGCTGATGCTGCCCTGGGTGTTCTTCGTGGTCGGCTTCGCGCAGGGCTCCGCGCAGATCGGCGGCGAGATCAAGCGCGCCTCGAAGACGCAGTACCGGGCGATGGTCGGCGGCGTGCTGGCCAGCGGCCTGGTGCTCGCCCTGCTCACGATCGTGGTCACCGGGCACGTGAGCCCCCAGTGGCTGGGCAGCCTGGGCTACCTCGCGAACGCCGCCCCCGACACCCTCGGCCTGCCCGCCGGGCTGCCGCCCGGCTTCAACTTCCTGGCCGCGTTGCTGACGCACAACGTCTTCCTGCTGCTCCTGATCGGCGTCGGCTTCGTGATCTGGGCGGTGATGGGCACCCCGCTGTCGACCATGCAGGCCACCCGGTACATGCTCGCCTGGTCGCTGGACCGCACGGTGCCGCAGCAACTGGGGGAGGTGAGCGAACGATTCCACACGCCGGTGAAGGCCATCGTGCTGTGCGTCGTCACCGGCGAGATCGCCCTGGTCGCGCTGGTCAACTGGGCCAACGCCAGCCTGCTCGGCGCCCTGCTGGCGCAGATCCTGGCATTCATCATCGTCGCGCTGGCCGGCGTGGTGTTCCCCTACCGGCTGCGCGACGTCTGGGAGTCGGCCGGCGGGAAGCGCATCCTCGGCATCCCCGTCGTGGCGCTGGCCGGGGCGGGCGGCGTGCTCACGCTCGGCGCACTGCTGATCGCCTTCATCGCCAACGACACGATCAACTCGACGTTCGGGGTGACTCGGGAGCTCTCGCTCTGGTTCATGTCCGGCGTGATCGTGACAGGAATCGTCTGGTACGTCGCCGCCCGCCTGATCAACCGCAGCCGCGGGGTGGACCTCAGCCTGGTCTACCGGGAGATCCCGCCGGAGTGAACGACCTATCTGAAAGGAGCTTCCCTATGGACACCCGGCGGGTACTCGTCATCGGCAACCTCACCATCGACGACGTCGTACGGCCCGACGGCACGGTGCGGATGGCCAGCCCCGGCGGCAACGTCGTCTACGCGGCGCTGGCGGCACGACTGTGGAATCCCGAGGTGCGGATCGTCACCAGGCGCGGTGACGATCTCCCCGGGGAAATCCTCGAGGTGCTCCGGCGCCTGGGGGTGGACACCTCCGGCGTACGGACCATCGACGGGCCCACGGTCCGCAACTGGGTCGTCTACGAGGAGGACGGGCGGCGGCGCTGGCTCTACCGCACCCCTCCGGAACGTTCCCGCGAGGTCGCGGTCCAGCCGGGCGACATCCTCGGCGGCTGGCTGGCCGGCGACCCGCCGCCGGTGGTCCACGTCGCGGCCATGCCGCTGACCGCGGCGGCCGGCATCGTCGAACACGTCAGGGCGCACGCCCCGGGCGCCCTGATCACCCTGGACACCCACGAGGACTGGGCCGATCCCGAGGCCGTCGTCGAGCTGGCCGTACGGACCGACGTGTTCCTCCCGAGCAGGGAGGAGCTCACCGCGCTGGCCGGTTACGACGATCCGCCCAGGGCGGCGGCGGAGCTCAGGCGGCGCGGCGTCCGCGCCGTGGTGGTGAAACTCGGGGCCGAGGGCGCCCTGATCGACGCCGAGGGACTGCCCGGGGTACGCGTCGCCGCCTACCCGGTGGACGTGGCGGACACCACCGGCGCGGGGGACACCTTCTGCGGGGCGGTGGCCGCCGCCCTGGCCGCCGGCCTGCCCCTGCCCGACGCGGTACGGCGGGGCGCGGCCAGCGCGGCGTGGGCGGTCGAGAGGTTCGGCTCCCTCGCCCTCGCGGACCTGGACCCGGAGACCGCCCGGCGGCGCTTCGCGGATCTGTCCTCCGGTGCCGTACCCCCTGCCGTGACGCCCTACGACATCGACGTCATGCGCCGGGAGATCTCCATGATCCCGGAGGTGATCGCCAGGCACGTCGCCGACCCGGACGGACACGTGCGGCGCATCGCCGAGACCCTGACCGAGCGCGGCATCGAGCATCTCTTCCTGGTCGGCTGCGGCGACTCCCACTTCGCCGGGCTGGCCACCGCGCTGGCGTTCCAGCGGCACACCGGAGTCTCCGCGCGGGCCGTGCACGCCCTCGACTTCGCCCGCTACCAGGTGCGCTACCTGCCGGAGCGGAGCGCGGTGGTGTGCGTGTCGTTCTCCGGCAAGGTGGGGCGCACCACCGAGGCGGCGGTGCAGGCGCGCAGGTTCGGGCACCTGACCATCGCGCTGACCAACGACCAGGGCGGGGCGCTGGCCCAGGCGGCCGAGCTGGTGCTGCCGATCGAGGTGCCGACCCTGGGCTTCTCTCCCGGCACGAGCACCTACCTCGGCATGGTCGCCACGCTGGACGACCTCGCGCTGCGCTGGGCGCGGGCACGCGGGAGGGACACCGAGGCCGCGCGCGCCGCGCTGCTCGCCGTACCTGATCTGGCGGAACGCACTCTGCTGGCCAACGCCGGTCCGGCGGACAAGGCGGCGCGGACGCTGGCCGGGCACGCCTGGATCACCTTCCTCGGGGCCGGGCCCAACGAGTCCTCGGCGAAGTTCGGCGCGGCCAAGCTGTTCGAGGGCCCGCAGCTCGTCGGGGTGAGCACCAACATCGAGGAGTGGGCGCACGAGGAGTATTTCGTCAGCTCGCCCGGCACGCCCGTGGTGCTCGTGGCGCCCTCCGGAGCCGCCGCCGACCGGGCCGGGGAGATCCTCGGCGAGCTGGACTTCATCGGGGCCGCCCCGATCGTCGTCAGCGACGCCGCCCCGGAGCTCCCCGCGCTGCACCTGCCGCTGGCCGGGGGCGTGCCCGAGGAGTTCTCGCCGCTGCTCGCCGCGCTCCCGCTGAGCCTGATCGGCTTCCACCTCGCCGAGGTGCTGGGCAAGCAGAGCTACAACTTCCCCAGCCAGGCGGCGAAGACCGAGCACTACGACACGATCCACCGAGTCGTGATCGGAGAACCGGCATGACCACACCCGTTCCCCTCCCCGACATCGAGGCCGAGGCGATCCGGCTCACCTCCGCGTTCGCCGAGCGCGGCCTCGCCGTACGGCTCATCGGCGGCCTGGCCGTCGCCCGGCACCGGCACCGCGACGTACCGGACGCGCTGCGCCGCGAGTACGGCGACATCGACCTGGTGATCCACCCCAAGGAGGGCAAGGCGTTCAGGACGGCCATGTCCGAGCTGGGTTACCTGCCCAACGTCCGGTTCAACAACATGCGCGGCGACCGGCGGATGCTCTTCACCGACGAGCCCAACGAGCGCAAGCTGGACGTCTTCGTGGGCGGATTCCAGATGTGCCACAGCATGGACCTCGCCGACCGGCTCGCCCTGCACCCCGCGACGCTCTCGCCCGCCGACCTGCTGCTCACCAAGCTCCAGGTGGTGGAGGTCAACCGCAAGGACCTGACGGACGCGCTGACGATCCTGCTCACCCACGAGGTCGCGCCGCAGGACACGCCCGCCGAGGACGACCACGTCAGCTCCGACCGGCTGGCCCGGATCACCAGCGCCGACTGGGGCTGGTACACCACCTTCACCGACAACCTCGCCCGCCTCCCCGGCCTGGCCGCGGAACTGCTCGCCCCCGCGGAGTCGGAGGTCGTCACCGGCCGGGCGCGGCTGATCGGCGAGCTGCTCGCCGCCGCCCCGAAATCGCTGAGGTGGCGGGTCCGCGACCGGGTGGGCCGGCGGATGCCCTGGTACGACCTGCCCGACGAGATTGGAGGGCCCATCGATGCGCACTCGTGAGATCAAGGTGTTCTTCGCCACCGACATCCACGGCTCCGACCGTTGCTTCCGCAAGTTCGTCAACGCCGGGAAGTTCTACGGGGCCGACGTACTGATCATGGGCGGGGACATCACCGGCAAGATGCTGGTGCCGATCGTGGAGAGCACCGGCGGGCGGTACCGGTCCCACGTGTTCGGCCGGGACAGGGAGGTCGGCGCGGAGGGACTGCCCGCGCTGCGGAAGCTGATCGCGGACGCCGGCTTCTACGCCTACGACACCACCCCCGACGAGATCGCCGAGTTCCGCGAGCGCCCGCAACTCGTCGAGGACACCTTCCGCAAACACATGCACCAGACGCTGTCGGCCTGGATGTCCCTCGCCGAGGAGCGGCTGGCGGGCACCGGGATCATGTGCCTGCTGGCGCCCGGCAACGACGACCCGCTCTTCGTGGACGACGTTCTCGGCGCCTCCGACATGCTGATCAACCCGGAGGGGCGGCTGGTGGAGCTGCCCGGCGGCTTCACGATGATCTCGGTCGGCTATTCCAACCCGACCCCGTGGGACTCGCCCCGCGAGCTGCCCGAGGAGCAACTCGCCGAACGCATCGACCGCGAGGCGGCCAAGGTCCCCGACATGTCGAAGGCGATCTTCAACCTGCACGTTCCACCCAAGGACACCCCGATCGACCAGGCCATGCTCCTTGATGAGGAGTTCCGTCCGGTGATGAGGTCCGGCAGCCCCGTGATCGCGGGAGTCGGGTCGCGGGCCGTACGCTCCGCGATCACCACCTACCAGCCGCTGCTCGCCCTGCACGGGCACATCCACGAGTCCCGCGGCGAGGCGAGCATCGGCGGCTCCCGCTCGATCAACCCCGGCAGCGAGTATTCGGAGGGCGTGCTGCGCGGCGCGTTGCTCACCCTCTCCACCAGGAAGGGGCTGCGTGGCTACCAACTCGTCGCCGGGTGACGCGCCCACCGCCGCGATCATCGGGTCGGCGCGGCTGGAGCCGCCCGACCCGGCCTGGCGGCAGGCTTTCGCGCTGGGCTCGGCGCTCGGCGCCCGCGGCTGGCGGGTGATGACCGGCGGGTACGGCGGGCTGATGGGCGCGGCCGCACAAGGCGCCCGCGAGCATGGCGCGACGGTGATCGGGCTGCCGATGCGGGGATGGGCCGGGCTCACACCGAGTCCGTGGTGCACCGAGCTGCGCTGGGCCGGCGACTACCCCGAGCGGCTGCGTCACCTGCTCGCCGCCGACGTGGTGGTGGCGCTGCCCGGGGGAGTGGGCACGCTCGGCGAGGCGGCCGTGGTCTGGTCCGCGCTGCAGACCGAGCCCGGCGCGGCCAGGCTGGTGCTGCTCGGCGCGCGCTGGCGGCGGCTGCGGGAGGCGTTCGCGGCCGAGCTGGTCATCGGCCCCGGCGATCTACGCCTGGCCCCCGTCGCCGAGGACGTCGACGACGTCATGCCGCTGCTGGAACAGGCCGTGGCCACCTGTCCCGATCCCCGGGGTTGACGATGGACCTGGTCATCCGGGCCCGGCGGGCCGTCACCGGGCAGGGCGAGGTCCCCGCCACCGTGTCCGTGCGGGACGGCCGGATCGCCGCCGTCCAGCCGTACGACGCGGCCGTGCATGGGGCCGACGTCGTGGAGCTGGACGACGACGTGGTGTTGCTCCCCGGGCTGGTGGACTCGCACGTGCACATCAACGAACCCGGCCACGCCACGTGGGAGGGGTTCGCCAGCGCGACCAGGGCCGCCGCCGCGGGCGGCATCACCACACTGGTGGACATGCCGGTGGACAGCGTCCCCGCCACGGTGAGCGTGGCGGCGCTGGCGGCCAAGAGGGCCGCCGCCGAGGGCCGGTGCCACGTCGACGTCGGCTTCTGGGGCGGCCTGATCCCCGGCGGCATCGACGCGGCGGCCGCGCTCCACCGGGCCGGAGTGCTGGGCTTCAAGTGCTTCCTGGCCGACTCGGGCGCCCCTGACTTCCCGCCGCTGTCGCCGGACGGGCTCACCGCGGCGATGCGGGCGCTGCGCGAGCTCGACGCCGTCCTGCTCGTCCACGCCGAGAGCGACGCCGAGATCGCGAAGCGCCCGGCCGCGCGGGGGCCGAGCTACGCGGGCTTCCTGAACTCCCGGCCGCCCCAGGTCGAGGAGGCCGCGGTGGCCGCGGTGATCGACGCCGCCCGCGCCACCGGAGCGCGGGCCCACATCGTGCACCTGTCCAGCGCCACCGCCCTGCCGCTGATCGCCGCCGCCCGGCGCGACGGTGTACGAGTCAGCGCCGAGACCTGCCCGCACTACCTGTCACTGGCCGCGGAACAGATTCCCGACGGGGCGACGGAGTTCGCCTGCTGCCCGCCGATCCGCGAAGCCGCCAACCGGGAGCGGCTGTGGTCCGGGCTGGCAGCGGGGACGCTCGACCTGGTGGTGTCGGACCACTCGCCCTGCGCCGCCGAGCTCAAGCACCGCGACACCGGCGACTTCGGCGCGGCCTGGGGTGGCATCTCCTCACTCCAGCTCGCCCTGCCGATCGTCTGGACCGAGGCGCGCGGGCGCGGGGTCCCCCTCGCCGAGGTCGCCCGGTGGATGAGCGAGCGCCCCGCGCGGCTCGCCGGGCTGCCGGCCAAGGGCCGCATCGCGCCCGGGTACGACGCCGACCTCTGCGTCTTCGCGCCCGGCGAGACCTTCACGGTGCGCGTGGAGGACCTGCACCACCGCCAGCCGATCACCCCGTACACCGGCCGTCGCCTCCACGGAGTGGTCCGCCGCACCTGGCTGCGCGGACGCGACATCGACCCCACCCATCCCGCCGGACGACTGCTGACCCGCCTGGAGGACCCGTCATGAAGATCCTGGTCGTCAACCCCAACACCTCGGCGTCGATGACGAACGCCATCGCCGAGACCGCACGGCACGCCGCCTCGCCCGGCACCGAGATCCTCGCCGTCCAGCCGGACTACGGCCCCGAGGCCATCGACTGCGCGATGGAGAGCTACCTGTCGGCCGTGGCGGTGATGGACCGCATCCTGACGCTCGGCGAGCCGTACGACGCGGTCGTGCTGGCCGGGTTCGGCGAGCACGGGCGCGAGGGCGTACAGGAGATCGTGGACGTTCCCGTCCTGGACATCGCGGAGTCCTCAGCCCATGTCGCGCAGCTGATCGGCCGCAGCTACTCGGTGGTGACGACCCTCCAGCGTTCGGTCGGCGCGATCGAGGACCGGCTGCGGCTGGCCGGGCTGGCCGACCGGTGCGCCTCCGTCCGCTCCTGCGGCCTGTCCACCCTGGACGTCGATCGCGACCCGGCCGCCGCGCTGGAGGCGATCGTCGCCGAGGCCGAACGCGCCGTGCGCGCCGACCACGCCGAAGTGATCTGCCTGGGCTGCGGCGGCATGGCGGGCCTGGACGAGGCGATCACCGCGCGTCTGGGCGTCCCCGTTGTTGACGGCGTCGCCGCGGGCGTACGGCTCGCCGAGGCGGTGGCCGGTCTCGGCCTGCGGACGAGCAAAATATGCACGTACGCGCCACCGGAACCGAAGACCATCACCGCGTGGCCGCTCTCCCGGCACCTCGGCGTGGCGGCCCGGTGAACCTCGATCTGGCATCTCGGTGGCTGGGCGGCAGCGTGCTCGCGGCCAGCGACGAGTCATTCGGCTTCAAGGAGAACCTGCTGGTCCCGGCCGACCCGGACTTCGTCCCCGGCCGGTACGACCACCGCGGGGAGATCGTCGACGGCTGGGAGACCAGGCGGCGGCGCGGCGAACCCGGCCATGACTGGGCGATCGTCCGGCTGGGCGCGCCAGGGGTGATCGACGAGATCGACGTGGACACCCGGTTCTTCACCGGCAACTACCCGCCTTCCTGCCGGATCGAGGCCTGCGGGATGGAGGGCTACCCCGGCATGGACGAGCTCACCGGCCCGGACGCGGGATGGGCCGAGATCGTGCCGCTGAGCCCGCTGCGCGGAGACGGCCACAACCTCTTCGCGGTGGCGGACCCTCGCCGGTTCACCCACGTCCGGCTGTCGATCCACCCGGACGGCGGAGTCGCCCGGCTCCGGGTGCGGGGTGAGGTGGTGCCCGATCCCCGGCACTGGGACGGCCTCACGGTGGATTTGGCCGGCCAGGAGCAGGGCGGGCTGGTGGTGGCCGCCAGCGACTCCTTCTATTCCTCGGCCGAGCTGCTCAACCGCCCCGACCGGGCGCGCACCATGGGGGAGGGCTGGGAGACCGGCCGCCGCCGGGACTCGGGCCATGACTTCGCGGTGATCCGGCTCGCGACGACGGGCCGCCTGCGGCAGATCGAGATCGACACGAGCCATTTCAAGTACAACGCCTCCGCCGAGGTCGAACTGTCCGGCACCGCCGGTGGCGACGTATCGCCCGGGGCCGACAGGATTCCGGTGTTGCCTCGTACCCCGGTGAGGCCGGACACCAGGCATCTCTTCACGCTGCCCGCGCCCAGCGCCGCGCTGACGGCCGTACGGATCGACGCGTTCCCCGACGGGGGCATCTCCCGGGTCCGGCTGGTCGGCACGCCCGAGCCGGCCGCACGGCTGGGCGCCGGGCTGCGCTGGTTCAACGCCCTTCCGGCGAACCAGGCCGCGCGCTGCCTGGCTGCGGCGGGCGCGTCCGAGCCGGACATCGCCCGCGTCCTGGCCGCCCGCCCGCTCACCTCCCCACCCGGGGATGGCCGCCACGAGACCCTCACCACCTGGCTCACCGGCCACCCGTCATATCGCCCCTAGCGCTCGACCTCCCCTGAAACGCGAAAGCGCGCCCGTTCTGGATCGCTCCGCAGGACACTAGCGGTACAGAACGGGGTTGAGCGGGGTGGCCGGGATGGCGCCCACCTCGGCTCCCGGCAGCCAGGCGCGCAGGTCCTGACGTTGGTTGTCGTTGACCGGCTCGGAGACCGTGATGTCCGCGTCCATGTAGATCACGGTCATGACCCGGCGCGGGGTGCCCGATCGGTTCGGTGCGGCGTGGTGGAACGTCCATCCGAGGTGATAGCTCACCTCGCCGAGCCGGTACGGCGTCGCGACGTGCGGGAAGTCCTGCTCGGTGAGCGCCTGCTGCAGCTCTTGCTCGGACTCGTCGCTGATGGGCAGGTCGCGGCCGTGCTCGAAGCGGTGGCTGCCGGCGGCGAAGGCCAGCGGTCCCATCTCGGCCGGCGTCTCCTGCAGCGGGATCCAGACCGTCACGGTGCGGTCGGTGGCCAGGGGCCAGTAGTACTGGTCGGCGTGCCAGGGGGTGAACCCGCCGCTCGACTCCTTGTACAGGGCCTGGTCGTGGTAGAGCCGGACGCCGTCGACGCCGAGCAGTTCGGCCGCGATGCGGGCCAGGCGCGGGGAGAAGACGAACTCGCGGACCAGGTCGCTGTGCCGCCACAGGTTGGTGACCTGGAGGAACGCCCTGCCGTACGTGTCGCGTTCGGCGAGGGGCAGGTGCTGGGTGTTCAGCTCGATGACCTTCGAGGTGATCTCGGGCTCGTACGCCGCGATCGTCTCGGCGTCCAGCACACCGGGCAGCTTCACGAAGCCGTTCTCGTTGAAGTGCCGCAGTGCGGCGGCGTCGACGTCGTACCGGGACTCGAGATCGTGATGGGTGATCGTCATGCGTACCAGCCTCGCCGCGGCGCCGCCGTCCGGCCACGCAGCCGATGACCAGTTCTGATACTTTTTTGACCATAGTAACAATAAATCCGGAAAAATCGGGATAACGGAGCACCGTGCGCGCGATCTTCGAGCACATCGAGGCCACCACCCAGCTCTCCTGGAAGCTGTACGTACGCCAGGCCTCCCACTTCGACTTCGCCTGGCACTTCCACCCCGAATTCGAGCTGACCCTGATCACCCGCGGCACCGGCACCCGGTTCGTGGGCGACTGCGTCGAGGAGTACGGCCCCGGCGACCTGACCCTGATCGGCCCCGAGCTGCCGCACACCTACCTCTCGAATCCGGACCACGGCGAGCAGGAGGCGATCGTCGTCCAGTTCCGCCGCGACTTCCTGGGACCGGGCTTCTTCGACCGCCCCGAGTTCGCGGGCGTGGCCGCGCTGCTCGAACGGTCGGCGCGCGGGCTGAGCTTCCCCCGGGACGTCGCGGGGATGCGCGAGCTCGTCGCGATGCCACCCCCCGAGCAGACCCTCGCCCTGCTCGGCGCGCTCGTCCGGCTGTCACGCAGCGCCGAGGCGCGCCCGCTCGCCGGCGAGCAGCACATCCCGTCGCTGAACGGGGCCGCACGCGACCGCATCGACGCGATCGTCCGGCTGCTCCACGACGAGTACGCCGGGCCGATCACCCTGGAAGCCGTCGCCCGTGCCGCCCACATGGCCCCGGCCTCGGTCAGCCGGTTCTTCCGCCGCACCACCGGTGCCACGATCACCGGCTACCTCAACATGCTGCGCGTCAACGCCGCCTGCCGCCTGCTGAGGGAGACCGACCGCCGTGTCTCCGGCATCGCCGCCGACTGCGGCTATCCCAATTTGTCCAACTTCAACCGCCGTTTCCGGGAGCTGAAGGGCATGTCGCCCAGCGAGTACCGGGCGCACTGGCAGGAGTGATCAACCGGGAAGGCCGACCGGCTCTCCGGTGGTGAAGGACTCGTTGGCGGCCAGGCCGATCGCCAGCGCGTGGGCGCCGTCTCGCTCGTTCGCGAGGTCCACCGGCGAGGTCACGCCGTCGAACATCGCGGCGAGCATGCGCTCGTCAGCGCCCCCGTGCCCTTCGTGCACCACCGTCACCGGCACCTCGCGGGGAGGCGCCCACAGCGGGCGCACCCGGATCCGCGCCCCGCCCGAATTGGGCAGGGCGACGTCGCCGTGCAGCGCTCCGGACCCGGCGGTGACGCCCGTGCCCGGATCGGCCCACTGGGTCTCCTCGACCTCCAGTTCGAGCCGCCCCCGGGTGCCGTTGAACATCACCCGGTATCCCTCCCAAGGCGAGTACGCCGTGAGGTGGTAGGTCATCGTGGCCCCGCTCGCGTAGGTCACGAGGACCGCCATGTCGTCCTCGATGGTGATGCCGTCGCCGAACACGTTGCGGTCGCGCAGGTAGCCGTCCTCGTGCTCGGCGTTCAGGTAGAGCTCTCTGAGCTGGTCGTTCGCCGCCAGGTCCAGGGCGAACGGGTCGCTCGCGGACTCGGGCGCCCCGTGCGCGCGCTCGTAGTCGCGGGCGTTCCCGGACGCGTGCCCGTTGGCCGTGCCGTAGAAGGCCAGGCGGCCCTGCCCGTAGACGCGGCGTGGCACGCTGCCCAGCCACCAGTTCACCAGGTCGAAGTGGTGCCCGGACTTGTGCACCATCAGGCCGCCGCTGCTGGAGCGGTAACGGTGCCAGCGCCGGAAGTAGTCGGCGCCGTGCCGTACGTCCAGGAGCCACTCGAAGTGCACGGACAGCACTTCGCCGATCTCGCCCGCGCGCAGCAGTTGATGGACCTTCTCGTGCACCGGGTTGAACCGGTAGTTGAAGGCCACCGTTAGGCCGGATCCGGTACGGTCCACGGCGTCCAGGATCCGGTCGCAGCGGCCGGCGTCGGTGGTCATCGGCTTCTCCGTGATCACCCGGCAGCCGGCCTCGAGCGCGGGGACGATGTAGGCGTCGTGCAGGGCGTCGACGGTGGTCACCACCACGGTGTCGACGTCACGTAGCAGGCCGGCGTACCCGTCCGGGCGCACGGTCGCGGCCGGCGGCCGGCCCAGCGCGGTGATGAGGCGGTTGTGCACGGCCATGCGGGTCTGGTTCGGGTCGCACAGGGCGACCAGGTCGATGTGCTCCCGCCGCGCCAGGCCCTGGGTGAACAACTGCGCGCGCAGGCCGGTGCCGACGATCGCGGCTCGCCGGGGATGGGACATGGGCAGCCTTTCTGTCACTGCTTGACGGCGCCGGCGAGTCCGTTCACGAAGAACCGCTGCAGCACCAGGAAGATGGCGATGATGGGGGCGAGGGTGATGACCGAGCCGGCGCACAGCAGCGTCCAGTCGGTGGAGTTCTCGCCGATGAAGGCGTACATGCCGACGCCCAGCGTACGCAGTTCGGGACGGGCGAGGGTGAACACGAGCGGGATGAAGAAGCTGTTCCACGCCGAGATGGCGGTGAACAGGCCGACCGTCGCCAGCATCGGCCCGGACAGCGGCAGCATGATCCGCCAGAAGACCTGGTGGAAGTTGGCCCCGTCCACCCGGGCGGCGTCCTCCAGCGAGCGGTCGATCGCCCGGAAGTAGCCCATGAACAGGAACGTCCCGAAGACGATTCCGCCGGCGGCCTGCACGATGATGATCGACCAGAGGCTGTTGAGCAGGCCGAGCGCGTTCATGATGTCGAAGATCGGGATGATGGTGTACCCGTGCGGCAGGAACACCGTCGCCGCCACCACGACCAGGACGATCCCCTTGCCGGGGAACTCGGTGCGGGCCAGCGTGTAGCCGGCCATGGCGGTGACGACCAGGGTGATGAGCACCGTGCTGACGGTGATGGTGAGCGTGTTGAGAAAATACTGGCCGAAGGACGCCCCCTGCCAGGCCTGCCCGTAGTTGGACCACAGCGGCGTGCCGGGCAGCGGGTTCAGGCCGCGGCCGAAGAACTCGTCGGTGCCCTTCAGCGAGCTGCCCAGCGTCCACACGAACGGGTAGAGCCAGGCCACCCCGCCGACGAGGAGGAACACGTGCGTCATCAGCGGGCTGCGCCGGGTCATGCGCGACCTCCTCTGCGTTTGACCAGCACCCGCAGGAAGAGGGCCTGGATCACGGCGAAGACGATGAGCAGCAGCCCGTAGAAGAACGACGCCGCCGACGCGAGGCCGACGTCCCGCTCGACGCTGGAGCTGGAGAACCCGCCGAACGCCAGGTGGTAGATGTAGGTGTTCACAACCTCGGTGGCGAAGTACGGCCCGCCGTTGGTGAGCACCTGCACGAGGTCGAAGATCTGGAACGAGCCGATGACCGACAGCAGCACGATGACGACCCCCACTGACCTGAGCATGGGGATGGTGATGTAGCGGAAGCTCGCGAAGGCGCCCGCGCCGTCGAGCCGCGCCGCCTCGTACAGCTCGTCGGGGATCGTCTGCAGGCCGGCCAGGAAATACACCAGGTTGTAGCCCAGCGTGTGCCAGATCCCGACCCCGATGATAATGATCATCGCGAAATTCGGGTCGCCGAGCCAGTCGATGTATTCATCGGTGAGGCCGGCCGACATCAGCACGTCGTTGACGACGTCGCCGAAATTGGAGAACAACAACTGGACGACCACGCCGACCACCGCGGCGGACGTCACCACCGGCAGAAAGAAAAGCGTCCGGTAGAAGGTTCGCGCGCGCAGCCGGCGATTGTTCAGCACCAGGGCTAACGCGAGCGCGAGAACGAGCTGGACGGGCACCACGAACAACACGTAGAAGAACGTGTTGCGCAGGGCTCCCCAGAAGATGGAGTCCGTCATCACCCGGGAGAAGTTGGCCAGCCCGACGAAGTCGCCGGGCTCGCCGATCCCGTCCCACCGATAGAAGGTGTAGCCGAGCGAGGCGATGATCGGATAGATCACGAACGCCAGCAGCAGCACCAGCATCGGCAGGACGTACAGGTAGGACCAGCGTGCCGCGGCGATCCGCTGCCGCAGGACGGACACCTTCCCCACGCGCACCGCATGCGCCCTGCCCGCCAGTCGGATGTCCGTCATCACGTCATCCGCGCTTGGTCGTGTACGGCTTGGCGATGTCCCAGTCGGCGAACACGTAGTCGTCCATGCTGACCTTGAGCCCCTGACCGCTGGCCTTCGCCACGGCCTCGCTCAGGGCGCCGTTGAGGCGGTCCTCCAGCTCCTTCAGCGCCTTGGGCGCGTCCTTGAGCTGGCCGGTGTAGATGCCCGCCGCCACGTCCGGGATGTCCGGCTGGACCGGGGCCACCTCCACCTTGGCGATCTCCGGGTTGCGGATCGTGGGCACCGGGCCGACGAGGGCCGTGCTCGCCATGCCGACGTACTGCTTGAACGTCGGCGAGGTCACGCCGGCCGGGTCGTTGTTCTCGGGGTAGACCGACAGGCCGTAGCCGCCCTGCACCCAGCGCTTGCCCGCGGCCTTGCTGTAGAACCAGTCGAGCCAGGCCCACGCCTGGTCGGGGTTCTTGGCCTTGGCCGAGATGCCCATCAGGTAGCTGCCCGGGGATCCGTAGAAGAAGCCCTGCGGGGTGCCGCTCGGCGACGGGAGCGTCATGAGGCTGTAGTCCTTGAACCCGGCCTCCTCCCAGGGAGCCTGGTTCCACACCCCGCCGACGATCATGCCGAACCTGCCCTTGGAGAAGAACGCGCGGGCCTGCTCGTCCGAGATGCTCATCGAGTTGGGGTAGATGAAGCCGCGGCTCTTCCAGTCGAGCAGGAGCGCGAGGAAGTCGGCGTAGTTGCGGTCGCTCCCGTACGTCCACCGCCCGGTCCGGTAGTCGACCGACTGGGTGCCCCCGGGCGACCCGGCGCCCCGGCAGAACAGCTCGATCAGCCACGGCAGGCCGCCCTTCTGGGCGTTGCCGAAGCCGAGCCCGAAGACCTTGGCACCGCTCTTGCTGGTGATCGCCTCGGCGGCGCGGGTGATGTCGTCCCACGTCTTCGGGATGAAGACGGTCCCGTCGGGGTTGGTCAGGCCGGCCTCCTTGAAGACCCCGTTGTGGATGTAGAGCTGCAGTGCCGGCGCCAGGCCGCTGAAGGGGGCCGAGTAGACCTTCCCGCCGAAGATGTTGACGCCTTCGACGAAGCTGTTGGCCGGGAACCGCGACTGCCACTCGGACGTGGCCCACTTGTCCAGGGGCAGCAGCCAGCCCTCGCCGACGTGGACCTCCAGTTTCGGCTTCGTGGGCAGCAGGAAGACGTCGGGGGCGGTGCCGCTGCGGAACGCCAGCGCCACCAGATCGAGGTACTTGTCGGTGACCTGGGTGGTCTTCTTGATCGTGGCCTTGCCGTTCGCCTGCTGGAAGAGCTTGATCTCGTTGTCCACCCACGGCGACTGGCTGACGTACCAGTCCCAGTACGCCAGCGTGGTGCCGGGCGTCGAGCCGCCGGTGTCCGGTCCGGAGCCGGCGCAGCCGGCGAGGAACGCGGTCCCGCCGGCGGCGACGGCGGCCTGCAGGAGTTGCCGGCGGCTGAGCTGAATGGCTGACATGGTGTGTCCTTTCCAATGTGCTAGGAGCCCTGACTCCGATCAGCCGGCGACCACCGTGATCGCCTTGCCGGCGATGGTCGGCATCGAGACGGCGACCTCCTTGGTGACGCCGCCGACGGTGACCTTGACGGTGTAGTCGCCGAGGAAGCCGCGCACCGTGGTCGAGCCGGTCGCCCCGGTCGTGGCCGACGCCTTCGTCCACCACTTGCCGTAGATGAGGTCGCGCCAGGCCACGGCGTTCGGCTTGGGGGTCCAGTCGGTACGGAACAGGGCCCGCTTGGGATCCCAGGTGTCGCCCTCCCAGAACCCGAAGGTGCTGACCCCGGTGACCTGCGGCATGCTGAACATCACGGTGAGGAAGTCACGCGTGTAGTCCGCCTGGAGTTGCTCGTCGGTGGTGCCCACGTCGAACTCGGTGATCGCGATCGGCAGGCCGATCCCGCCGAACTTGTTGATCAGCGTGACCAGGTCCGCCGGAGGGGTGAGCTGCTCCCCGGCGAAGTGCCCTTGGATGCCGATCCCCCCGATGGGTGCGCCCGCGTCCTTCACCGAGCGGACCAGGGCGGAGAACTGGTTCTGGTGGCGGACCTCCCAGCCGTTGTCCTCGATGATGTCGTAGTCGTTGAGGTAGAGCTTCGGCCCCGGGTCGGACTGCCGGGTCAGCTGGAACCAGCGGTTGATCTCGCTGTCGCCGAGCACGTTCTGCACGTCGTGGTTGGCGTACGGCTCGTTGACCACGTCCCACTCGTCGATCTTGCCGGTGAGCGTGCTCGCCTCGTCGGTGATGTGGGTGTCGATCCTGTTCCGCAGCGCAGCGGGGTCGTTGCGGAGGCCGCAGACGTCGGCGGGCATGTTCCCGCACGAGGGCCAGATCAGGGTGTGCCCGCGGAAGAACAGGCCGTGGTCGCGCCCCCACTGGATGGCGGGCACGGTGTAGGTCTGCCGCTCGGTCAGGTTCTCCCAGTGGTTCCACTTGAGGTTGTTGCCGAGCGTGAACTGGTTGAAGTTGGCCAGCAGCACGTCGCGGTACTTCTGCGCCGAGGTGTTCTGGGTCATCAGGCGCACGCCGTCCGCGGCCGAGCCGAACTTGAACGCGTGCTTCGTCTGCTCCGCCTGCACGGTGGCGCCGGGGACGAGGTGGCCCTGGGAGTCGACGACCTTGATGTAGAGGTTGCCCTTGCGGTTCTGCTCGATGCGCTGGTCGGCGGTGGCCCGCCAGGACGCCCCCGCCTCGCGGCCGGTGTAGGTGGACGCCGGCCACCCGTCCGGGGTCCCGGCCCCGTACCGCAACACCGACACCCCCGCGATCTGCAGCACCTGCGGGCCGTACCCGAGCCAGAAGTTGACCCGGACCTGCCCGGCCGCGTAGTCGGCGGCCATCCGGAACGGCAGCTGGAACCGCTGCCAGGCGGAGCCGAACTTCATCGCCGCCTGGGTGGACTTGGTGTAGCTCCCGCCGTTCTGCTCGAACACGAAGTGGGCCAGGCCGGATCCGGCGGAGGTGGGCGTGACCGACCGGGCCCAGAAGGTGGCCAGCATCGCCTCCCCCTTGACCGCGGCCTGCGCGGCGGGGACGCCCACGCCCAGCGAGTATTCGCCGTCCAGGCCGGGCGAGCTCGGCTGCCCGGTCACCGTGACCTGCAGTGCCTTGTCGAAGTCGGGCTGCCCCTGAACGGAGACGATCTTCGTCTGTGGCGGTGGGCTCCCCGTGAACTGGGTGAACGCTTCCAGGACGTTGGCGGGCATGATCTCTGTCGGCTCCGCGGCGGCCGCGGGCGCCGTCAGGCCGAGCGCCGTGAGCAGCGCCACGGGGATGACGTACGCCAGTCGGCGCCGCAACTTCGTGAAGTGACCCATGGTCAGGGTCCTTTCTGTCGACGGGCAGGGGGGATCTCGACCGCTGCCCCGAGGGCACCGGCCTGCGCTTCGTCGGTTTTGGATGTGCGTCAGCCGGGAGCGGGACCCGTGCTGGCCCTGATGACGAGAGTGGTCGGCAGGTGGACGCGGGCGGGCGGAGCGGAGCCGTCCCCGGTCCCGGGGGAGATCGCGGCGAGCAGCATCCGCGCCGCGTGCACGCCCATCGCCTCGAACGGCTGGCTGACCGTGGTGAGGGCGGGCTTGACGTGCGCCGACGACGGTATGTCGTCGAACCCCACCACCGACAGGTCCTCCGGCACCCGCAGGCCGCGATCGTCGGCGGCCTCCATGGCGGCGTAGGCGGTGACGTCGTTGTGCGCGAACACCGCCGTCGGCCGCTCGGCGCGATCGAGCAGCTCGCGCACCAGATCACGGGCGGTTGGCGGGTGGAAGCCGCTCTGCGCGGTGAGCGCGGCGTCGACCGGGACCCCGGCCTCGGCCAGCGCGTCCTCGTAACCGCGCTGCCGGTCCTGGCAGCACGGGTAGTTCATCGGCCCGGCCAGCGACGCGATCCGCCGGTGACCCAGGCCCAGCAGGTGGCGGACCGCGCCGTACGCGCCCTCGTAGTTGTCGGCCTCGACCGACGGCAGGTCGAAGTGGGAGCCGAGGGTGTTGATGAGGACCACCGGCACGCCCTGCTCGTGCAGGTCGAGCAGCGGTTGCATGGTCTGGTCCTGGCTGATCACCAGGACGCCGGCCGACAGCCCCGAGACGAGCATGCGGTCGATGACCGGGGCGTAGTCGTGGTCGTTGGTGCTCGTGTAGAGGATGATCTCGTACGGCGTGCGCTCGATGACGGAGGCGACTCCGTAGTTCAACGGGGCCACCATCCGCCAGGTCAGGCCGGGCACGATCATGCCGATGAACGGCGGCCGCCCCTTCGCCAGTGCGCTCGCCGCGGCACTCGGCACGTAGTTGTGCCGCCTGATGACCGCCAGCACGCGCCGCCTCGTCTCCGGGTCGACCCGCGGGCTGTTGTTGATCACCAGCGAGACAGTTGATTTCGATACGCCGGACAGGCGGGCGATGTCGCGGATCGTGATTTTCTCCATGCACGTTCCTCAGCTAAACCCGGCCCTTTGTCAAACCGGTCCAACGCCTTGCCAGGAAGGTAGCGCTGGACCGGTTCGATGGCAATACCCAAATGAAAAACTGCGGTAACCCGGGCGTAACTCTTGCGACGAATACCGGCTGGTGTAAGCATCATGACGAGCTCTGTTCACGGGCCACTTCCCCCGGCAGCCGCCGTCAGGCAAGGGATTGACGCATGCCTTACTCCATTGACGAGTTCACCTTCGACCTGCGCCAGAACGTGGCGCCCGGCCACACCTGGGTCACCAGTGGCTGGACCACCGTGCACGCCCCGCCGGGCTCGGTGTGCGGCGTCGGCGGGTGTTTCGCGCCGCCGTACGCGGCCCCCGACGCCGAGCTGGCCATCGAGCTGGACGTGGGCGGGCACCGGATCACCGACGGCGCGGCACCGGGCGTGGCCGGGGTGGGCCTACTCTACGCGGGCGGCACCTGGCGGCCGGGAAGGATCGTCAGGCACGGCACCTACCACCGCCGCCACCAGGGCGAGCTGGTGTCGCTCCGGGTCGAGAGCACCTTGACCCCGCTGTATGGTCAGGCCGGGTTCGCCCTGGAGGTGGAGATCACCAACCGGGCCGAACGCGACGTCACCGTGGCCCTGCACCCGCAGGCCGACCCCGGCGGTCCCCGCCGTGTCCCGCTCGGCGAATGGGGCTGGGTCCCGCCGGGCCCCGGCCCGAAAGCCGTGGGCGCGGGCCGGTGGACCTGGCAGGCCGGCGACGTCACCGTAGAGCTCGTCCACGAGGAGCTCCGCCAGGACGTCCCGGCGGGCGGGACGGCGGTGTTCGCGCTGGCCGTCCGCGTCGGCGGGGGCACGCTGCCGGGGCGGCCACGGGAGCTGGCCGCCGAGGCGACCAGGCGGTGGGAGCAGCGGCTGGCCCAGGCCCTGGCGGGCGTGCCGCGGCTGGCCAGCGACATCCCCGGGCTGGAGGCGTACTGGCGGGGCTCGCTGGCCAGCGGGCTGGTCTGCCTCTGGGACAACCCGGGCTTCATCACCTCGCCGTTCGTGGCCACGTCCGGCGTGGACGGGGGAGCGCTCTGCAGCTACGCGTGGGACACCGGCGGGTACGCCCCCCACCTGCTCACCCTCATGCTCGGCGACGCCACCACCGACGTGCTCGAATCGATCATGAAGGTGGATCTCACCCGCCACTACGCGATCGCCCCCGACGGGACGGGCCTGGGCGTCGCCTACGCGTACAGCGGCTGGTCCCTGGTCACCCTCGCCACCGCCGTCGCCGCCCACCACGGCATCTCCTCCGCTCTCGTCACCCAGCTGCACGACCTGGTCGAGGGCCTGGACGCCCGCTTCACCCCGGCAGGCGTGCTGCGCGACTACGGCACGCAGCACAACCTGCTGGAGATGCGCAGCACGGGCTGGGAGCACGTGGTCGCCAGCCCCAACGCCGAACGCGCCTGGTGCCTCGACCGGCTGGCCGAGCTGTCGCGGGTGTCCGGCGCGCGGCTGCCGGTCGACGACCTGCGCGCCCGGGCCCGCGACATCAGGAGCGCGATCGCCCGCGAGTTGTGGGACGAGCGCGCGGGCTGGTTCCGCTGCCTGTATCCCGACGGGCACACCGAGCTCGTCCAGCACGTCCAGGCATTCGACGCGCTGCGGAACGGCGCCTGCACCCCCGAGATGACGCGGGCCATGCTCCGGCGGCTGCGCGACGGCTCGTTCCTCGCGCCCTACGGTGTCAGCTCCGTCGCCGCGGACGACGAGCTGCACTACGAGCTCGGCGACACCGACTGGTCAGGCGGCGGGGCGTACACGGGGGAGAGCCCGCAGCTCGCCCTGACGCTCTGGGAACAGGGCGAGCCGGATCTCGCCTGGAATGTCATGGAACGGCTGCTCTGGATGGGGTCGCACTTCCCGTACTTTCCCCAGGAGCACTACTGCGACCGCCCGGCGGCGCCGCCCGCGGGCCGGCGGGTCAACATCGTCGCCGGGCTGGCCGGTGCCGAGGCTCTCCTGACCGGCGCGGCCGGGGTGCGGTTCCGGCCCGGCGGCGGCCTGGTCGTCACCCCCGCCGCCGTGCCCGGCGGGGGCCTGGAGCTGACCGGGCTGGCCTACCGGGGGCACACGATCGACGTCTCGACCGCCTCAGGCGCCGTCATCGTGGACGGCCGGGCCAGGAAGGCCGGCGAGGTGATCGGGTGACGCCGGCCAGAGCCGCGGGCACACGGCGGGGTCGGCGTAGTCGGGCCGGCCCTCGGGATCGCGCCTTACGAGATCGTCGTTGCCGTGCCGGGCCCGCAGGCTGGGGTGGTTGTCGCCCGGCTGGAGATGCACGGCCAGCGAGCGGCGGGGCCGCCCGCTCAGGTTCGGGCCGCTGCCGTGCACCGTGCGGCAGTGATGGAAGCTGACCGCGCCGCGCGGGATCTCCGGCACGACCACCTCGACCCGCCGCGAGCCGCGCAGCCGGTCGAGGGTCGACAGGTCGGAGTCGAAGAAGTCGAGCGCCACGTCGTCCGGCCACAGGTGGCTGGCGTCGACGAACGAGATCCCGCCCTCGGCCGCGCCGACGTCGTGGAAGGGCACCCAGGCGGTGAGCATCTCCGTGCTCGCGCAGCTCAGCCAGTACTGGCGGTCGGTGTGCCAGCCCACGTTCACGCCGCCTCCCTGGGGCAGCACAGACTCCGGCGGCTTGTAGAGCAGCTGGTCGTGCCAGAGCCGGATCTCCGTGGCGCCGCTGAGCCGGGCGGCGCAGGCGGCGATCAGCCGGGACCGGACGAGCGCGGCCAGCTCGTCCACGACGAGCGAGGCGTAGTCGTTCTTCCGCAGGACCTCGCCGTGCTCCGGCCGCCAGCCGCCGAGGGGCCGGTCGCCGGGCAGCGGCCGGTCGGTGTCGCCCGCGTACAGGCGCGCCATGCCCGTCTCCGCGGCGTCGAGCACGCCGGCGGGCACGATCGGCCCCGAGATCCAGTAGCCGTGGGCGCGGTAGAACTCCACGTCCTCGCTGGTGGGGAGCAGCTGGTGCAGAGAAGCGTTCGAGATCGTCATGGTACGGAACGCTACGTGCGGACCTCCTCGCCGGGCGTTCAGCAGAACGGCGAAAACGTACACGATCGCGGGGTGGTCCGGCCGGACGGGCTGAGAGCGGGCTTCCACGCCCACCTCGCCGGGGCCGGTGTGCCGGGGCTCGTGCACGCCGGGGACCAGCGGGCTCCGTCGTCGTGGTTCATCTCCGAGCACAGCCACGAGGTGTGTGAGCTGTACCTCCAGACCGACGGGCCCCCGACGAGGTGGCGGGTCGGCGACGCCGAGTACGACGTGCCCTCGAACGGGCTGCTGATCGTGTCCCCGCACGTGGCGCACCGCATGGCCAGGCCCGCCGACACGGTGTGGCAGTTCATGTTCGCGGCCGTCGACGCGCGGCTCCTGCTGCCGGAGGTCCCGTGGCATCGGTTGCCGGCTTTCGTGGCGGACGCGGCCTCCGCCGTGACGCCCTTCGAGACGTTCCTGCGCGAGGTGACCACGACGCGGGCGCTGCGCGTCCCCGGACTGCGGGCGAGCGCCCAGCACCTGCTCGTCGAGGTGGCCAGGCTGCTCACGCCCGGCAGCGCGACGGGACGGCTCGCCCTGCATCCCGCCGTGGCGCGGGTCCTGCGCGTGCTGGAGACGCGGTACGCCGAACGCCTGCCCCTGTCGGAGCTGGCCGGGATGGCCGGGCTCTCCCCGTCCTACCTGGCCGAGATGTTCACCACACAGCTCGGTGTGAGCCCCGCCCGCTACCAGTCGCGCCTGCGGATCCGCCGCGCCAGGACCCTGCTCGCCGAGACCGACCAGAGCATCACGTGGATCGCCGCCGAGCTGGGCTTCTCCTCACCCCAGCACTTCGCCACCGCGTTCCGGTCCCACACGGGCACGACACCGCGCGAGTTCCGGCGAAGGCCGTGACAGCGCGCCGCTGACCCGACGCCGGGCCCGGTGAGGTGCCGGGCCCGGCATGCGGCTACTCGACGATGCCCCACTGCGCCGGGTAGCCGGGCGGCCAGGGCTTGGTGAAGTCGAACAGCAACTCACGGTCGGCCGGCGGGTACTCCGTCTCGCGCCACGCCGGCTGGCCGCCGACGACGAAGCTGCCGCCGTACCGCTCGATCATCCACGTCCACCCCGCCGCGTCCGCTTCGAGACCGTGCCGCTCGCGCAGCTCGGCGAACTCGGCCGGGGAGGCCCGCCGGATGTGCAGCCCGTCCCGGTAGATGGGCTTGAGCAGCATCAGCTCGACGTGGCCGATGTGGACCTCGACCACCGTGGTGGTCCGGTCCACCGCCACGGCGTCGCTGCGGAGCAGCAGCTGCCGGTGCGACGGGTCGAAGCGGACGACGCGGAAGAGCCGTCCTTGCCTGGTGAACTCCATCTCACGACCCCGGAGGCGGCGGAGGCTTCGGGAACACCCTGGTGACCTGCCCGTCCACGGTCATGTGGAACTCGACCGACTCCCACGTGCGCTTCTCCAGCCGGTACGCCCGGCGCAGCTCGGTCATCTCCCACGCGGTCCCGAGACCGCTGTTCACCTCCGCCACCATCTGCCAGTTCCCGGCCGGCACCGTGTCGCCGCGCGCCAGCAGGGCCGTCAGCGCCTCGTCGGCGGTTCTGGCGCCGGGGACGCCGTCCAGGCTGACGCTCAGCCGGATGGAGGGATTGCTCACCGCCTCGGTGACCGCGACCATCCAGATGGGCCGTCCGTCGCCGTTCGGGAACGGCGCTCCCAGCGCCCGGTTGTTGAACGTGAACGCGCCCGCCATGCCCTTGGCCAGGTCGTCGGAGTAGGGGTTGATGCCCAGGACGGCGTGGTCGCCGGCCTTGACGACGTCGGTGACGCAGTCGTTGTGCACCAGGACCGGGGTCGAACCCGCGTACACGTAGTACGTGTGGTCGGTCTCGACCTCGAAGTTGTAGACGTCGACGGGCCCGTCGCCCACCGACACCGCCTGGACGCGGTCGGCCCGGCCGGACGGGTCCTGGAGCGCGTCGCCCGGGCGGAGGTCCTGCGACTGCGTCCAGCCCCGGCCCTGGACCCAGAACCGGTGGCCCCGGCTCACCGACAACGTGCCGCTGTCCGCGGTGAGCCGCACCAGCGAGTCCACCGACCGGTGGAACAGCCGGGTGACCGCGCGCAGGGTCCGCTCGCCCGTCGCCGGATCGGCGGACCAGACCCGGTCGCCGACCCGGATGTCCTCGATCTTCCTGGGACCGTGCTCGGTGTCGACGAGCGTGCCGGCCGGGAAGCAGCGTCCGGCCGCCAGCGCGTTGCCGGCGGCCTGCTCCAGGCCGGAGATCGCCTCGGCGGGCAGCGCCGAGTAGCGGAGCCGGAACAGCGCCTCGGTGAAGGCCGTCCCGCTGCGCATGGCCGTGCGCAGGGACAGCGCGTACGTGTACCCGGCCTTGATCACCGGCGGGATGACGATCGAGCCGATGGCCCAGACGCAGCTGGTGGTCGATCCGCCGTCCTGGCCGGACACCTTGCGCCAGCAGCTCACGTAGTCGTGCACCAGCGCCTTGCCCAGCCCCTCCAGGAAGGCGAGGACCAGATCCTTCCCGTTGTAGTGGGTGTTCTTGGTGTAGCGGACGTCGAGCGGGCCGCTGCCGAGATAGTCGAGCACCAGGGGCCCGGTGCAGTCGGCGATGTCCCTGTCGGGCTGGGAGCACGTCTCCAGGTAGTAGTCCTGCGTCCCGTAGAGGTGGTACTCCAGGTCGATGTCGCAGCCGTTCGTGCCGGTGCAGAGATCTTCCTTGGGGGTGATGTCGTACCGGGCGTCGTCGCTCGGCAGGCTGATCAGGTTGGGGATGCCTGTCGGGCCCGACCCCGAGGCCCGGTCGGCCTCGCGTTCCTGGTCCGCGGCCGCCTCTGTGCGTTCGGCGGCCGCCTGGGCCTCCTCGGCAAGCTCGCGGGCGCGGGCCGCGGCGGCCTCGGCGGTGCTGGCGTCCGCCTCGGCCTGGGTGGCGACGTCGCGGGCGGTCGCGGCGTCGTTCTCGGCCGCGGTGGCGGCATTGCGGGCGGAGGCGGCGTCCTGCTCGGCCGCGTCGGCCGAGTTACGGGCGTCGCTCGCGTATCCCGCGGCGGTGTCGGCGGCCGAGGCCGCGGCAGCCGCGTCCGCGGTGGCCTGGCGGTCGTATTCGACGGTGTCGGTCTCGGCCTGCACCGCCGCCTTGGCCGCCGTCTTCGCATCGGCCGCTGAGGCTTGGGCCTTGGCGAGCGAGGCGGCGGCCTTGGCCGCGGAGTCGGCTGCCTGGGCCGCCGCGGTGGCGGCGGCCTTGGCGTCGGCCGCGGCCTGGGCCGCCAGCGCCGCGGCCTCGGTGGCGGCCTTGGCAGCCTGGGCGGCCTTGGCCTGGGCGACGGCGGCCTGCTGCTCGGCCAGCGTCTTGGACGACTGGCCGGTCAGCACGGCCAGGCCCGCCGAGGCGTCGGTGTCCTTGTACGGGGAGCCGAGCTCGATCGCGTCGTTGGCCGGCTTGATCACCTGGGCCGCGGAGTCGCGGGCGGCGACCGCCGCCTGGGCGGTGGAGTAGGCGAACCCGGCGGTGCGCACCGCGCTGGCGTGCGCCGCGTCGGCCTCCTTACGGGCGATGGCCGCGTCCGCCTTGGCCGTGGCCGCCCTGGCTTTGGCGGTGTCGGCGTAGATCTTGGCCAGGCGGACGTTCTCGGCCGCGGCCTCGGAGGCGGCGATGGCGTCGGCCGCCGCGGCGTGGGCCTTCTTGACGGCGGCGTTGGTGATCGCCACGTCCCGTTGGGCGGCGTCGGAGGCGGCCCTGGCACGGGAGGCGGCGGCCGTGGCGCGCGTGGCCGCCTCGCGGGCGGCGCTCGCGGCCGCGGTGGCCTCGTTGGCGGCGGCGCGGGCGTTGGTGGCCGCGACGGTCGCCCGGTCGGCCGCGGCCCGCGCCTGGGTGGCGGCGGCCCGCGCGTCCTGCGCGGCATCGGTGCCCTCGACGGCGGCGGCGTGCGCCTCGCGGGCGGCGGCCTTGGCCACCAGGGCGTCCCGCGTCTCCTCGGCCTCCACGGCCCGATTGCGCGCGTCGGCCGCCTTGCCCTCGGCCGCCAGTGCCGCGTCCTTCTTCTGCGCCGCCGTGGCGCCCGCCGCCTCGGCGTCGCTGAGGGCGGAGGCCGCGACCTGCCGCTGGTTCTGGGCGGTGGCCTCCGCGGCGGCGGCGTTGGCCCGCTGTGTGGCGGCGATGTTCTTCTGCGCCTCGGCGTTGTCGCGCTCGGCCTCGGCGGTCGCCCGCCTGGCCTTGGCGTCCGCGGCGGCGTTCTTCGCCGTCAGCTCGGCGGCCTCGGCCCTGGCCTGGGCCTCCTTGGCCTTGGTGGCGTTGATCGCGGCCTGGGCGGCCTGCGCGGCGGCCCCGTCCGCGGCGGCCTTGGCCTGCGCGGCGGCCTCCTCGGCGGCGATGCGCCGGAACTCGGCCTGCGAGGCGTGCGCCTGCGTCTCGGCCAGCGCCATCAGCGTCTTGCTGTCGGCGGCCGAGGCGCGGGTGGCGTTGGAGGCGGTCTCGGTGGCCTTGGCCACGGCCAGCGCGGCGGCGGCCGAGGCCCGGGTGACCTGGACGGCCTGCTGGCCGTAGAGCAGGCCGCGGCCGCGGGGGAGCCCGGCGCCGTCGGCGATGGCGTACGCGGCCTGCTGGGCGGCCACCGCGGCCGCGGCGTGCCGCTGCGCCGACTGGGCGGACCGGGAGGCGACGAACACCCGGCCCAGCGCCATCGCCTGCGCCTTGACGATGTCGTTCTTGACCTTGGTGAACTCCGCCGCGTCCGGGTACTCCAACCCGGCGCTCTCGGGTGTCTGCTTCAGCCAGTACGCCTGCCAGTCGGCCAGCCGGACCGCGATGGTCGACTGGCCGAGCGCCTCGCCCAGGGCCTGGCTGGCCACCTGGAGGTCGGCCGCGGCCTGCGCCTCCTCCTTCAGGATGGTGTCACGCTGGGCGCGCTGGCCGTCGACCTCCTGCTGCCACTCCGCCGAGGCCGTGGCGAACTCGGCCGTGAGCACCTTGCGCGGATCGGGCGGGTTGTCGGTGGTGCAGGAGGCGTAGCGCGACTTGAGGTTCTCGACGTCGATCCGGAACTCCATGCTGTCCGGGTCGGGCGCGCTGGCCGGGAACCCGCCGGCGGCCAGGAAGGCCCGCGCGTCGTCGGCGTACATGGGGTGCATGAAGGTCATGTCCTCCCACGCACGCCACCCCTCGTAGTCGGGGTACGGGAAGGTGCCGGGGTAGCGGACCGCGGCGATCTTGTTGACCGCGTCCACGGACTCCTTGCTGGCCAGCGGGGTCTGGTCGGCGTAGAAGTCGTCCTCGGCCTGCCAGAACTGGTTGCTGATCCAGCCGGACAGGCCCACCTTGGCGAACGGGTTGTCCTTCTGCTCGATCCACTGGAACCCGACGTTGGTGTAGCCCTTCGGGGGCGTGACGCTGAGGGACTGCTCCCACACGTTGTGGCGGTCGTACAGCTCGTCCATCTTGGCCGAGGCCCGGTCGCGGTCCGTGTCGAAGGCGACGTGCAGCGGCGTCGGCGGGTCGGCCCAGTAGTCGGGGGCCGCGGCCTGCAACAGGTCGGCGTCGGCGCCGCCCAGGCCGGTGCGGGCGACGGCCTTCAGGTCCTGGCCGCCCTTGCGCTGCATGACGGTGAGCAGGCACAGGGCCGCGCGCACCTCGGCGGCGTGGCCGAGGTCGTAGTCGCCGGCGTCGGCTGAGGCCGCGGCCGGACTGATTCCGGGCAAGGGTACGAATTGCGCGCCGGAGACGAAGACAGCGGCGGAGGTGAGGGCTGCGGTGGTCGCCCGCAGCCGCCCTAAAAAGGGCATAAGGGTAGGCATGGTCAGCCGTTTCTCTGCAGCGAGGGGATCAGAAGAAGGCGTTGAACGCGTTCCACCCGGCGGTGCCGATCTGCACCCGGGCGGCGAAGGGGGCCGAGGCGACGCCGGTGCCCTTGAAGAGCCACAACGCGCCGGCGGAGTCGCGGGCGATCAGGTCGGCCTTGCCGTCCCCGTCGTTGTCGCCGCTGGAGACGAGCGCGGTGTAGGTGCCCCAGTTGGTGCCCGCGGAGACGCGGGTACCCAGAATGGCGTTGGCCGTGGCGCTGCCCGTACCCGGGTAGATGTAGAGGGTGCCGCTGGTGGTCCTGGCCAGCAGGTCGGTCTTGCCGTCGCCGGTGTAGTCGCCGAACCCGGCCAGCGCGTTCATGCCGTTCCAGCCGGCCGTGCCTGCCTGGACGCGGGTGACCAGGGTGCCGTCGGCGCGTCCCTGGTAGAGCCAGAGGGCGCCGTTGGCGTCCCGGGCGAGGAGGTCGGTGGTGCTCGTGCCGCCCAGGTTGCCCGGGGTCATGAGCAGGTTGTACTGGTCCCACCCCGACCCGATGAGCTTGGTCTCGGTGCCCCGTTCGGAGGTGTAGTAGAGGGAGCCGCCCAGCCGGAAGTACAGGTCGCTGCGGCCGCTCCCGGAGATGTCGGCGCGCAGGATCGCGGTCGCCGCGGCGAAGCCGCCGCCCAGGTCGACGGCAGACTGCAGGCCGGCGCTCGCACCCTTGGGCTCGTACGCCAGCAGGTGACCGTCACTGGTCCTGCGGACGAGCAGGGGCAACATCGGCGCGGCGGCGGCCGCCTGGACGGCCTGCCCGGAGGCGGCGGCCGCGGGCGGCGGCGCGAGGACCGGGCCGGCGGCTAACACGGCCGCCAAGGCCGCCGCGAACAGGGCCCGGGGCCGCCGTAGGGAGGTGATGAACGCACTCGTCATTCGACGCAAACCTCACAAGACTCGGATCTTTCCTAGAAAGAGTCGAACGGGGGGGTGGAACGTGACAGCTTGCGGCCGATCGGCCGTCCCCGCGAGCCCGGCACTCTCCAGATCAGCGCAGCCCTCGCCTGGGGTTGCGCCCGGTGTGAGGTCGCGCGACCGAAGGGGTCGCGCCCGATGGGAGATCGACTTTACGACACCCTTCTGACAGTTCTCGCAGAGGGGTGTGAAGTTCGTCAGGGCGTGACGACGCACTTGACGAAGCCCGTGGGACGGTCGGTGAGGTAGCCGAAGCCCCGGTCCACGTCGTCAAGGGAGAGGGTGTGGGTGACCAGGGGTTCGAGGGTGAGCCGACGGTCGGCCATCAGCCGCAGTCCGGTGCTCAGTGCCGCCATGCCCCGCCGGCGGTCGCCGCTGAAGCCGTTGACGATGGTCACCCCGCGATACCAGAGCTCGATGTCCAGCTCCCGCGGGCCGTCCTGGTGGTAGCCGCCTACACAGAGCGTGCCGTGCCGGGTCACCAGGTCGCCCGCCAGCTTCAGGCCGGGGGCCTTGCCGGAGAACTCGATGACCACGTCGAAATCGGCGGCGAGGTCGGCCGCCTCCTCCGGGGCGCGGACCTCGTCGGCGCCCAGCGCCGACGCCAGGTCTCGCATGTGCGGCAGCGGATCGACACCGACCAGCCGGGCGGGTGCGCGGTCAGCCGCCACCTGCACCGCGACGAGCCCCATGAAGCCGAGCCCGACCACGGCGACCCGCTGCCCGGGGGTGAGCGCGCAGCGCGAAAGCGCTTCGACGACGCAGGCCAGCGGCTCTCCGAGGGCGGCCACGCTCGGCACGTTGGCCGGCACCGGCAGCAGCGCCGCGGCGGGGGTGTTCACCACGTCAGCGAAGGCAGGGGAGGCGAAACCGGTGACCCGGTCGCCCACCGACCAGCCGTGCACTCCGGGCCCGAGCGCCACGATCTCACCGGTCAGCTCGTGTCCCAGCCGCAGCGGCCGGGACCCGTCGTGGTGTGCCCAGGCGGGCCCTTCCGAGGCGCAGACCCCGGACGCCAGGGTGCGTACCCGTACCTCACCGCCGCCGGGTGGCAGGTCAGCGGCCTCGATGATCTCCGAATGACCGGCCGAGACTACTTGCGCGTATCGCACGTGTCCTCCTCAACTCCTGCCCGCCGTACGGCGGGCCAGTTCGACCGCCCCGGCGACCGGCGGAGTGCGCAGCAACGTCGTGGTCACCCCCGGCAGCCGGGCGCCCAGCTCCTTCTCGAACGCCGCGAGGAGCGCCGGCTGGGCGACGATCACCCCGCCCGCCGCGACCACGGCACCGGTCTCCGCGCCCCGGCGGGCGAGGCACTGCACCAGGCCGGCCAGCGCCGCGCCGCCCCGGCGGATCACGTCCCGCGCCAGAACGGAGCCCCCGGCTGCGGCGGCGAAGACGGCAGGCGCGTGCTCGGACCACGTCTCCACGCCGCCGTCCCAGCTCATCGCGGCGGCCAGTTCGGGCAGGCCGGGCACGCCGTAGGAGCGCAACAGGGCCTGGCCGAGCGGTTCGAGGGGCGCACCGTCGTCGGCTCGGGCGAGTACCGCGCGGGCCGCGTCGCGGACCAGCGCGGAGCCGGAGCCGTCGTCACCGAGCACCCAGCCCCACCCGCCGGCCGACATGTGGCCGCCGGTCTCGCGATGCCTGCCCACGGCCACCGAGCCCGTGCCCGCGATCAGGCCGATCCCGGCGGTCATCCCGGCCGCCGGGACGAGCAGCTCGGCGTCGTTGACCACGGTGACCGGCAGGCCGAGGGCCGCCTCCAGCTCGCGTTCCAGCAGATGGCACTGCTCGGACGTCTCGCAGCCGTGCGCCCCGGCCACGACCCGCACCACCTCGTCGCCGGGCTGCGGCAGGGCGGCCACCCGCTCGGCCAGCCAGGCCGCGGCGCCGGGCAGCGATCGGGTCTGCCAGCCGGTGCTCGGCATCGTACGGTCGCCGGCCACCTCGCCACCCGCCAGGTCCAGGAGCCGCATCCGCGTCTTCGTGCCGCCGACGTCAATGCCGATCACGACCCGGCTCATCCGACCGGTTCCTCGATCTTGGTATCGCTGTTGTGGAAGACGAAGTCCTCGATCTCGACCCCACGCGCCTGGGCCAGGGAGCCGGCCAGGCGCTGCAGCACGGCCTCGGCGAGGACGGTGCGCACCGGCAGCGAGGCCGCGGCCGGGATGGGCACCACGTGCAGGTATTCGGCGGAGGCGAGGCCGGCCGAGGTGACGCAGAGCGTGTGATGATGGGCCGCGGCCAGGCTGCCGGCCAGCTCCAGCTCCCGGCCGTCGCCGATGATCACGTGCAGGGTCTCGCCGGCCGACTCCATCTCGCCGTGCAGGTAGTTACGGGTGACCAGGGCGGAGGCGGGCACCCGGCACACCTCGCGCAGCAGCAGGGCGCCGGACTCGGAGACGGCGCGGAACGCCCCGGAGGAGACGACGTCGGCGGCCACCACGCCGGCGGCCTGCCGGGCCACCTCGTCCACCACCGGAGCCAGCGCGGTCTCGTGCCGCTCCAGCTCGGCCTCGATCCCGGCCCACTCCCGCGCGGCCTCGGCCACCGGCATCCCGAGCAGGGTCCGCGCGATCATGGTGAGCGCGACCAGAGTGCCGGTGTACCCGATGGTGGAGGCGTAGCTGTCCGGCTCGTTGCCGAGGTCCACGCAGTGCTCCACGGCCTCGCTGAGGCGCGAGGGCGCGACGTTCACCACCGCTGCCCGGTTTCCGCCGGGCAGCAGGGCCAGCGATTCGAGGGTCTCCGTGCTGCGTCCCGACTGCGAGACGCCGAGCACCAGGTCCGCCCCGGTGAACGCGAGGCCGGAGCCGATCTCGCCGGCCAGCTCCCGCCGGGCGAGGATCCCGCCTTCGGCGAGGAGCGCGACCGGCAGGGCGAGCGCCGCATAGCTGGCGCCGATGCCGACGAAGACCGGGCGGACAACCGAGGCGAGCACACCGCCTTCCTCGCCGAGCGCGGCGAGCTGGGCCCCGACCCTGGCCGCGACCCGCTCCAGCGCGGCCGGTTGGCCCGCTCGTCCCTCCAGGAAGGGGATTCTCACCCCGGTCATGTCGTTCTCTTCCTTTCAAAGGATCAGTGATCCAATTCAATACCACGCAATACCACAGCATGCCATGAGAGAGCATAGTGCATGGTTTGTGTGAAATGTCCGGCAGGTGAAGAGTGCCGGTCCGTCAGGAGGCGCCCCCGGCGCCTCGCATGAACGAGGTGCGCAGCCGGTAGCGGTCGCCCCGGTAGGTGATGGTCGAGACGAGCACGACCCGCCCCAGGGCGTCCATCATGGACTGGTTCATGATCAGAACAGGATCGCCGGCCTTGAGCTCCAGCGGCTCGGCGATCTCCGCGTCGCAGCCCCTGGCCTCGATGGTGGACTCGGCTATGACCGGCTCGGCGCCCGCCGCGGCCAGCTCCTCCAGCAGCGACGCGCGGGTGAAGTCGACGGAGCCGAGCCCGGGGACGAAGTTGGCCACCACCTGGGAGGAGTCCACTGCTATCGGCACACCGTCCAGCAGGCGCACCCGCTCAAGGAGGAAGAGCTCGGTGCCGGCCGCCACGCCGAACTCGTCCGCCTCGTCCAGGGACGCCTGCGCGATCCTGGCGCGCAGCACCCGGGAGGTGGGTACCAGGCCCTTGCGGCGGGCCGTCTCGGTGAAGGATTCCAGGGAGTTGGGCCACTCACGGTCGGAGCGGGCCGCGACGTACCAGCCGCGGCCGTGCGAGGAACGCATGACGCCGCGCTCGACCAGGTGCTGCAGGGCGCGGCGGAGCGTCACCCTGCTGATGCCGAGCTGGGTGCACAGCTCCCGCTCGGCGGGCAGCCGCCGACCGGCGGGCAGGACGCCCTCCCGCACCTGGCGCTCGATCAGCTCAGCCGCCTGGACCCACAAGGGCTCAGGATTGTCCGACGCGATGAGGGACGTCCGAGACGACGTGTTCACCCCGTCCATGTCTTTCGCTTGCTCCCTGCTTCTGTTACCTGGTGAAGATAGTGGCATTTTCGCCCTGGATCCGCTTCGGATGCCATTATTATCCATCACAATCTCCGGCCAGCCGGTCGAAGGCCGCGTCCAGCTCCGCGTCGACCTGCTGCCGGGACGGATCCGCGCCGAACCAGCGGAGAATCTCCCGGGCTCCCCGCTCGAACGGCACCTGAGCCGAGAAACCCGGAACGAGCTGCTTAATCTTGGAATTGTCATAAATCATCGAGTGCCGGAAATCCTCTTGCAGAACGGTGCCCATCCACGCGATTTCGCGGCCGATGTCCGCACTGGACCGGTGCGCGATCGCCGGTTCCACCCCGGCGGCCCTGGCGAGGCAGAAGTGAATCTCGTCCCAGGTGAGCGGTTCGTCGGAGGTGATGTGCACGCTTTCCCCTACAGCGGCGCGGCGGGCGACGACTCCGGCCAGCCCGCGGGCGAAGTCGCCGGCATGCATGAGGTTCCACAACGAGGTGCCGTCCCCGTGCACGACGGCCGGTCTGCCGCGCCGCCAGCGGTCGATGACCGTCCAGCCGGCCAGCGTGGGGAACACCGTCTCGTCGTAGACGTGCGCCGCTCGCACGATCGTCGCGGGGAAGCCCTCGTACCGGTAGGCCCGTTCCAGCTCCTCCTCGCAGCGCAGCTTCTGCGCCGGGTAGTCGAAGTTCCCCGCGCGGCGCGCCGACGACTCCGTGACCGGGAGGACGGGCGCCGGGCGGGCGTACACCGAGCCGGTCGAGATGAACACGTACTGCCCGGTGCTCCCGCCGTACCTGGCCACGTCCGTGGTGATGTCGGCGGGGGCGTAGCCGACGAAGTTGACCACGGCGTCGAAGGTCTCCCCGCCCAGGGCTGCGCGCATGGACGCGTCGTCGTGCACGTCGGCGGTCAGCCTGCGCACCCCGTCCGGCAGTGGCCGCGAGTTGGTGCGGCCCCTGGTCAGAACGGTCAGCTCGAAGCCGTCGGAGGCGAACTGACGCGCGCAGGCGGCGCTGATCACTCCCGTGCCCCCGAGCAGGAGCACCCGTGGCCCGTTCATGACGCACCGGCGGGACGCCGGCCAGTCGCGAGCCCTGCCCCGACGAGGAAGTCGTAGCAGGCCCGCAGCAGCCCGTACATGTCCTGGCGGGACCGGTCGGCCTCGACGATGTGCCACTTGACCGCGGGGTTGGCCCGCGCGGCCGCCGCCACGTCGACCGTCCCCTCGCCGAAGGGCACCATGTAGTCGTCCATGCCCGTTGCCGGGCCGTCCTTGAGGTGCGTGAACTCCAGCCGATCGCCGAGCCCGGCGGCCACCGGCGCGGGGTCCAGACCGGCCGTGGCCACCCAGTACGTGTCCAGCTCGACGACCACCGCGGGGTCCAGCTCGCCGAGCAGGATGTCATAGGCTCGCCGGCCGTCGAACACGTTGACGAACTCGGCGTAGTGGTTGTGATAGGCGATCCGCATGCCCCGCGCGGCCGCGTTCGCCACGGCCCGGTTGATCCGCTCGGCCCCGGCGAGGATGCCGCCGAGCGTGCTGAACTCCTCTGGCTCCAGGCTCCACACCAGCGTCGCGACGCCCAATTCCCGGTAGGTGTCCAGGATGGCCGGCGCGTCGTCTCCGGACGGGAACGGAACGTGCGCGCTGCACACGTCCAGGCCAAGACGGTCCAGCGTAGCCCGTACGGCCGAGGGCGCGTTGCCGTACAGGCTGATCGGCTCGACCGCGGTGTAGCCGATCTCCGCGACCCGTTCCAGCACGCCGAGCAGATCCTTGGCGGCGTCGTCGTGCAGCGACCACAATTGCGCCGCGACCGGCGGTACGGCCTGCCCGCTCACGTCGCGGCTCCGATGAACCGCGCGTTGCCCAGCGGCCAGCGGGTGGACCAGGAGGCGATCACGTCGTCCTCGACGCCCGCCGCCCAGAGCGTGGCCTGCCGGATGAGCTGGCGGAACCACGGGTTGCCCCACGCCCGCGCGTCGTGGCCGAGAGCCGTGTAGCACACCCGGCCCGCGCCGTGCTCGCGCACGTAGGCGATCGGCTCGGTGCCCTCGCCCGCGGGCCGCTCGGCCAGCACCTGGACGTCCGGAGCGCAGTCCAGCACGTAGTACTCGTCGTCGATGGCGAAGTCGTCCAGGTACCTGGTCACGGGGTGGCCCCCGCGTACCGTGACCTCGAGCCGGCCCTCCGAGCCCGCGTCGCCGTGCGACACGTACCGGGAGCCCACCAGTTCGTGCGCCGCGCGGTCCGCGGCCAGACCGCCGGGCCCGAACCCGAACAGGTTGCTCGCGTGCACGGCGACCAGCCCCTTGCCGGCCGCCACCAGCGCCGACAGCGCCTCCTGCTGGGCGGGGTGGAAGCTGACCGACGAGCGGTACAGCACGTAGACGTCGGCCTCGGCGGTGGCCGGCATCGGGTCGAGGAACCGGTCCAGGCCGACGGCGCGGGCCGCCGGCAGCCCGCCCTCGAGCACGATCTCCTGCAGCGCCAGCGCCGCGCCGAGCAGGTCGTGATGGATGTCGGTGCCCTCGACGATCACCAGCGCCGACGGCGAGTGTCTCAACTTCATCTGATACCTTTCCCCGATCCTCGCGTCAGCCCGCCTGCGCGTACTCCTTGGCCATCTGGTCGCCGCCGCCGGCCTTCCACTTCTGCACCGCGGAGGTCAGGCTGGAAGCTTGCTCCCGGCCGAGGAACACCGCGACGATCGCGTCCTCCATCTGCTTCTGCAGGGCGGCGCCCTTGGAGTTGAAGGTCTGCGAGTACAGGTGCACGGCGGGGTTGGCGAGCAGGTTCGGGACCACCTTCTGCTGCCAGTCGTAGTTCAGTTTGTCCACGCCCGGGGCGCCCTGCGGGTTGCACAGCACCTGGGGGCCGCCCGCGATGTAGGCCAGGCCGAGGTCCTGCTCGCGCTGCCCGCGGGTGGTCAGCACGGCCACGCCGTCCTTGACCGTGTAGTCCTCGCCCTTGACCCCGTAGTTGATCACGAACGACTCCCTGGCGCCGAACGGGGCCGAGATGTAGTCGAGCACCTTGAGGAACATGTCGATCCTCTTCTTGTCGCTCGTCTTCTTGATCATCGTCATCGCGTAGGCGCCGTTGCCGGTCCAGTGCACGGTGTTCCCGCCGTCCTTGCCGAACGGCATCATGATGTCGAACACCAGTTTGTTGTCGTCCGCGACGATGCCGAACGCCCGGTTGCCGTCATGGACCATGGCCAGCTTGCCCGACCGGAAGAGCGCGTCACGCTGCACCTTGTTGTCGATCAGCGTGGCCGTGTCGGGGTGGAAGACGCCGCTCTTGTACAGCGCGGCCAGCTCGGCGATGGCCGGGATGAACGCCGCGTGCTCGTAGGCGGAGACGAAGGTGCCGTCGTTGTTGCGCGTCCACTTGTTGGGCACGCCGAACATCATCATCAGGAAGTCCGCGATGTTGCCGCCGAAGGCGTACACGCCGGCCTTGGGGTTGGTGACCGCCTTTGCCAGGTCGCGGAATTCCTGGAGGTTCGTCGGTTGCGGGTTGGCGCCCGCCGCCTTGATGACGTCCGTCTTGGTGTAGATCTGCGAGGTGAAGACGGGGTCGGAACGCGGCACGCCGTAGATCCGGCCGTTGAGGTAGCCGTTGAGCCAGCCCGCCTCCTGGATGCCGGCCAGGTTCGGATACTTCTTCACCGCGTCGCCGGAGAGGTACTCGCTCAGGTCGGTGAACTGCGCCTCGGCGAGTTGGGGCAGGCGGGCCACGTTCTGGAATATCGGCACGGAGACGAACTCCGGCAGGTCGTCGCCGGCGACCAGGGCGGGGAACTTCGTCTGGAAGTCGGCGAAGGGCACCTGGAGCGGCTTGACGTTGAGGTTGAGCTCCTTGTTCAGGAGCTGCCAGTAGACGTTCTCGCCCAGCGGCGGGGCCGGCTGCCCGAACGTCATGATCATGACGTTGAAGTCGCTGCCGTCACCGATCGGCCCGGTCACCGTCGTCGGCCCGTCCATGGGGAAGGACTCGTAGACGTCCATGACGCCCTTCGCGGTGCCCTCGAACAGCGGCTTGGGCTTGTTCGGCGGCACGTACGCCGGCATCGGCGCCGCCTTGCCCGCGCCCGTGCTCGGCGCGCCGCCGCTCGCACCCTCCGGACCGGAGCCGCACGCGGCGAGGACTCCGCCGATCGGCACGAGTGCCGCGGCCAGACCCGCGCGCCTCAGCAGCGACCTGCGACTGACTCCCTCATTGGGGATTCTGATGCCCATGATGTGTTCCTTTACGGTATCCATTAACCCTTGATGGCCCCGGTGAGCATCCCCTTGGACATGTGTTTCGTCAGGAAGGGATAGACACACAGGATCGGCAGTGTGGCGATCGCCACTAGCGCCATCTGCACGGACTGCGCGGGGGGTGCCACGTATCCGGGAATGGCCTGCGCATTCGACGTGACGTTGTTGTCCAGCACGAACGTGCGCATGACAAGCTGGAGAGGCCACATCTCCGTGTCGTTCAGATACAGCAGCGGGCTGAAATAGTTGTTCCAGTAACCGACCGCGATGAAAAGGCCCACCACGGCGACGACGGCCCTGGAACTGGGCAGCACGATGGACCGGAGAATGCGCCATTCGCCGGCGCCGTCCATGCGCGCCGCGTCGAACAGCTCCTGCGGTATCGCCTGGATGAAACCGCGGATGATCACAATGTTGAACGCGCTCACCGCGGTCGGGATGACCAGCGACCAGTACGTGTTGAGCATGCCCAGCTGCTTGACCATCAGGTACACCGGGATCATGCCCGGCGCGAAAAGCAGCGTGAGCAACACGAAGGACAGCAGGCCGCGCTGGAAGAGCGACCCCCTGCGACTCAGGCCGTACGCCGCGAGCACCGTGCACAGGAGGCTGAAGGCGGTGCCCACCGCCGTCACGCCGACACTGATCACGATGGACCGCGACACCTGCGTGCCGTTGAAGACCTGCTTGTAGGCCTCGAAGGAGATCTGCGTGGGCCAGATGACGTAGCCGCCGTTGGCGTCGATCTGCTGCTTGGTCGCCAGGCTGGTGGAGATCACGACGAGGAAGGGGAAGATGACCACCGCGCAGGTGAGCACGAGTGCGAGCGCCTTCAGGGCGAGGGCGACCGGCTGGGGTTTGCCCAGCCATATGGGACGGGAGCTCATCGCCGGTAAACGCCTTCCTCTCCGAGCCGGTGGGCGAGTTTGTTGGCGGCGAGCACGAGCAGGAGGCTGACGATGCCCTTGAGCAGGCCCGCGGCGGTCGCGGTGCCCCAGCTCCCGTCCACGACGCCGTTGAAGTAAGTGAAGGTGTCCAGCACCTCGGCGGCTCCTGGGCCGACCGCGTCCCGCTGGAGCAGGATCTGCTCGAAGCCGACGGTCAGGGCGTCGCCCAGCCGCAGGATCAGCATCAGCACGATGATCGGCCGCATCCCGGGCAGCGTGACGTGCCAGAACCGCTGCCAGGTGCCCGCGCCGTCGATGGTGGCGGCTTCGTACAGGCCGGGGTTGATGGCCGCGATGGCGGCCAGGAAGATGATCGTCCCCCAGCCGGCGTCCTTCCAGATGGCCTGCGTGGTGAGCAGCAGCTTGAAGATGTCCGGGTTGGACATGACCTCGAACGGCGTCATCCCGTGCGTGAGGAGGAACCGGTTCACGACGCCGCCTCCGCCCAGGATCTGCTGGAACAGCGCGACGATGATCACCCAGGACAGGAAGTGCGGCAGGTAGATCACCGACTGGACGAACTTCTTCGCCATCGGCAGCGCGACCGTGTTCAGCAGGACCGCCAGCAGGATCGGCACCGGGAAGAAGAGCACGATCTGCAGGAAGGTGATCTGCGCGGTGTTCCACAGCGCGGTCCAGAACGCGGAGTCGGAGAAGAGCGAGGTGAAGTTGGCCCAGCCCACCCACTCCGACCCGGTGAAGCCCAGGAATGGGACGTAGTCCATGAACGCGATCACGCTGCCCAGCAGCGGGACGTACGTGAAGAGCAGCAAGATGATCACTGTGGGCGCGACCATGACGAGCAACGGCGAATCCCGCCAGAATCTGGCCAGGAACGGCATCTTCCGCGAAGCGTGAAGCTTGTTCTCGGGTGGGGGATTCACTCGAGGCAAGGTCTGATTGACCGCCATGATCACCTCTCCATTGGTCGGTCGACCGCCGAATACGCCCCCGACCAGGGCAAAATACCACTGAAGTACCGGGAAGATACCACTTGCGCCAAACTAAGACAACCAGTAACTTCGCCGACATAAGACGACCTGCCGAGGGGTCTGGCAGGCCATCCGCTTCGACGGTGGGAACGTGCCGTGAACGCCTATTTCTCCCTGCTGCCACGCCCGGCGACGGTCGAGCCGCACTCCGGTATATGTCGTTTAAGTGCGGAAATGCCGCTTGAAGTGGTCGGGTCGGCCGAGGTGGCGTCGCCCGTCCGGCGGTTTCTGTCCGCCCTAACACCGGCCAATACCACTGGGACCAATCGGTTTGTGGTGGATTCCTCCACCGACCAGCCGGCCGGCGGTTACACCCTCCAGGTCGCCGAGGACGGCGTCACCGTCCAAGCGGGCGATCTCGAAGGCGTGTCCGGCGCGCTGACCACTCTCCGCCAGCTTCTCCCCGCGGAGATCTGGCGCCGCGCGGGCGTGCCCCCGGGCGGCTGGACCGTACCGTGCGGCCGGGTGATCGACGCCCCGGTGTACGGCTGGCGCGGCGCGATGCTCGACGTGGCGCGGCACTTCTTCCCCAAGCGCACCGTGCTGCGCTACGTCGACCTGCTGGCCGCCCACCGTTACAACCGGCTGCACCTGCACCTGTCCGACGACCAGGGCTGGCGGGTGGAGAGCCGGCTGCACCCGCGCCTGCACGAGGTCGGCGCCTGGCGCCCGGCCACGAGGCTCGGCCCGGACGGCGTTCCGGACGGGACTCCGCACGGCGGCTACTACACCCTCGACGACCTGGCGGAGATCTCGGCGTACGCGCGTTCCCAGGGGATCGTCGTGGTGCCCGAGATCGACGTGCCCGGCCACACCTCCGCGCTGCGCGCCGCCTACCCCGAGCTGGGCCGCCCCGGCGAGGAGCAGGCCGTGCTGGACACCGTCTGGGCGGGCGGCTCCTCGATCAGCCCTGCCGAGCCGGTCGTGTCCTTCCTCCGGGACGTGCTCGGCGAGATCATCGACGCCACCGGGACGCCGTACCTGCACCTCGGCGGGGACGAGTGCGACATGAGCTGGTGGGCCGCAGACCCGCTGATCGCGGCGGAGATGGTGACACACGGGTACACCGAGGTCCGCCAGCTGCACGGCCACTTCCTGCGCGAGCTGGGCGGCTTCCTCGCCGGGCGCGGCGTGCGCATGGTGGTGTGGGACGAGGGCTTCGTCACCGGCGGCGTGCTACCCGACACGATCGTCATGGCCTGGCGCGGCCACGAGGTGGCCGAACGTGCCGCGCGTACCCACGACGTGGTCCGCACCCCGCTGTTCCCGACCTACCTCAACTTCGACCAGTCCGACCTGCCGGCGGAACGGCGCTCGGAGGGCGGCCCGATCACCCTGGCCGACGTGGCCGCCTTCACCCCGGCGCCGGCCGAATGGCCGGACGAGCGGCGGTCCCGGGTGCTCGGCGGCCAGTGGCAGATCTGGAGCGAGTGGGTTCCGCACGAGCGGCACCTCGACTACCTGGCCTTCCCGCGGGCGTGCGCGCTCGCCGAGGTGTTGTGGAGCGGCGGCATCGCCGACCCCGCCGAGTTCGAGGAGCGCCTGCGGACACATCTGGCCAGACTGGACGCCCTCGGCGTGGAGTACCGTCCACTCGCCGGGCCGCACCCCTGGCAGGCCGGCGGGACGGGAGCCTGGCGGCGCACCGGGCCCGGGCGGATCGAGGAGACCAAGAAGTGGGTCGAGTCGATCTCCCGCGAGCCGTGACCATTCAAAGGTAGGAGAGCACAACCGATGACACAGAAGTTCCTCTGGGGTGTGGCCACCTCGTCGTACCAGATCGAGGGGGCCGTGGCGGAGGACGGGCGAACCCCGTCCATCTGGGACACCTTCTGCGCCACCCCGGGCGCCGTGTCCGGCGGCGACACCGGCGCGGTCGCGTGCGACCACTACCACCGGATGCCGCAGGACGTCGCGCTCATGAAGGAGCTGGGGGTGGACGTGTACCGCTTCTCGCTGGCCTGGCCGCGGGTCCAGCCGGACGGGAAGGGTGCGGGCAACCCGGCCGGGATCGCGTTCTACGACCGCCTGGTGGACGAGCTGCTGGCGGCCGGCATCCTGCCGTGGATCACCCTCTACCACTGGGATCTGCCCCAGGCGCTGGAGGACGCCGGCGGCTGGCCGGCCCGCGACACCGCCTACCGGTTCGCCGACTACGCCGCGATCGCCTACGACGCGCTCGGCGACCGGGTCGGCCAGTGGACCACCATGAACGAGCCCTGGTGCGCGGCCATGCTCGGCTATGTGTACGGCGAGCACGCGCCGGGCCGCAAGGACGCCCGCGCCGGCATGGCCGCGATCCACCACCTGCTGCTCGGGCACGGCCTGGCCACGAAGGTCATCCGCGACAAGGCCGGCCACAGAGACGACCTGGAGGTGGGCATCACGCTCAACCTGTCGCACAAGATCCCGGCCAGTGACTCGCCCGCCGACCTGGCCGCGACCCGCTGGGACGACGGCATGAGCAACCGGCTCTACCTCGACCCGCTGCTGCGCGGGCAGTACCCCGCCGACATCGCGGGCAAGCTGGCCGAGCTGGGCTGCCCGCTCCCGGTGCTGGACGGCGACCTGGAGCTGATCAACCAGCCGGTGGACGTGCTCGGCGTCAACTACTACACCTCGCGGGTCGTGCGGGCCGCGCCGGCCGGAGACAACGGCTGGCCGGCGACCACCACGGTGGACCGCGACGTCGAGCGCACGGCGATGGACTGGGAGGTCACCCCCGAGGCGCTGACCGACCTACTGCTGCGCCTGGAGCGCGACTACCCCGGCCCCGCCTGGTACATCACCGAGAACGGCGCCGCCTACCCCGACACCGCCGACGAGAGCGGTTACGTGGACGACACCGACCGCGAGCGCTACCTGCGCACCCACATCGACGCCGCACTCGCGGCCCGCGCGAAGGGCGTCAACCTGCAGGGCTACTTCGCCTGGTCGCTGATGGACAACTTCGAGTGGGCCTACGGCTACGACCGCAGGTTCGGCATCGTGCGCGTGGACTACGACACCCAGAAGCGCACCCCGAAACGCTCGGCACGCTACTTCGCCGAGCGCGTCGCGGCCGAGAAGGGCGCGTCGTGCTCAGCGTCCTGACCAGCCACCTCGGCTACAACGCCGCCGGATCGAAGAAGGCCGTCGTGCTCGCCCGCGGGCCCGCCGAGATCCGGTCGGCCCTCCTCATCGGCGCCGACGGCACCAGGACCGAGCTGGTCGCCGGCCCCCTGCGGCGGGTGGACCGGTGGTCGCCCGGCCTGTTCGCCCGGCTGGACTTCGGCCACGTACGGGCCGAGGGTGGGTACCGGGTGGAGGTCGCCACCGAGGCAGGGACCTTCTCCTCGGCGCCGTTCGAGATAGGGGAGCGCCGGGTCCATCACTCGACGCTGTCCGACGCGCTGTACTACTTCAAGGCGGTGCGCTCCAGCGGCGAGATCGACCGCAAGGACCGGCACGCCCGCTGCTACCTCGACGACTCCGGACGCACGGTGGACGCCAGGGGCGGCTGGCTCGACGCCTCGGGCGACCACAGCAAGTTCCTCAGCCACCTCAACTACACCCGGATGATGAACCCGCAGCAGACCCCGCTGTGCGCGTGGGCGTTCCTGGCCGCCCGCGACCACCTGCGCGCGCTGCACCCGGAGCTGTTCCGCGCGCTGGGCGCCAGGATGCGCGACGAGGGGCTGTACGGTGCCGACTTCCTGGTGCGGTTCCAGGCCGAGGAGGGCTACTTCTACACGGCCGTCTTCGACGCCCTCACCAAGGACCTCACCGAACGGGTGATCAACGCGCCGCTGCAGGACAGCGTGCGCACCTCCCGCTGGCAGGCCGCCTACCGGCAGGGCGGCGGGATGGCCATCGCGGCGCTGGCCAGGGCGGCCACCCAGGACGACCACGGCGACTTCCCGCCGGGGGAGTACTTCTCCGCCGCGTACCGGGGTTTCGCGCACCTGGAGAAGCACAACGCGGACTACCTCTACGACGGGCTGGAATCCGTCATCGACGACTACTGCGCCCTGATGGCCGCCACCGAGCTGGCCAACGCCGCACGGCACGGCTTCGGCGGCGAGCACCTGCCGGAGTTCGAGGAGGCGGCCGAACGGCGAGCCGCCTCGCTGGCCGGCCGGTACACCGATTCGGGGCTGGGGTTCGGCTACCTGCGGGGTGACGTTGAGGGCCGTCCGTTCTTCCACGCGGTGGAGCCCGGGCTGCCCGCGGTGGCGCTCATCCGCTTCGCCGAGGTGTTCCCCACGTCCCCGGTGGCGGCCCCGGCCCGCGACCTGGCCCTCACCCTGCTGCGTGACGCGGTCACCCTGGCCGACGAGGTCGCCAACCCCTTCGGCTACCCCCGCCAGTACGTACAGCCGCTGGGTGCGGCGCCGAGGACGAGCTTCTTCTACCCGCACGAGAACGAGACCGGCTACTGGTGGCAGGGGGAGAACGCGGGCATCAGCTCGACCGCGTACGCCGCGCTGCTCGGCGCCGGGCTGCCCGGCTGCCCGCCCGGCCTGCGCGACCGGCTGCACGTGCTGGCCGAGGATCAGGTGCAGTGGATCACGGGGCTCAACCCGTTCGACGCGTCCATGATCCAGGGGCGGGGCAGGAACAACGTGGAGTACTCCACGGCGTTCCAGAACGTCCCCGGCGGCATCCTGAACGGGATCACCAGCGGCTTCGACGACGAGAACGACATCGCCTTCATGCCGCAGGAGCACCGCACCAGCGGGGAGTCGTGGCGATGGGCCGAGCAGTGGATCCCGCACACCGCGTGGTTCCTCCTTGCCGTGTCGGTGATGCGGTGATACGTCCCTTTGAGCCGTTCGATCTGGGCGGCATGTATCGCGTGTGTCTCGAAACGGGGGACTCCGGGCGGGATGCCACACCGCTGTACAAGGACCCCGACCTGCTCGCGCACGTCTACGCCGGGCCGTACCCGATCGCCGACCCCGGTCTCACCTGGGTCGCGTACGACGACCAGGGGTTGCTGGGTTACATCGTCGCCACCGCCGACACCGCCGCCTTCGAGCAGTGGCAGGAGGAGGCGTGGTGGCCGGGCCTGCGCACGCGATATCTCAGGCGGTCAGCCGCCGACCCGGGCGACGGCACGGAGGACTGGCGGTGCATCGCCCACATCCACGAGCCGCCGCGCACCCCAGCCGGGCTCCTCGAAGCTCACCCGGCCCACCTGCACATCGACATCCTGCCCCGAGGCCAGGGCTCGGGCCTGGGTCGCCGGCTCATCACGACCCTGACCGACGCCCTGCGCGCCCGCGGCGTGCCCGGCCTGCATCTCGGCGTCGGCAGCGGCAACCCCCGAGCCTTCGCCTTCTATCTGGCCATGGGATTCCACGAGGAACGCCGCGCCCCCTGGGGCTCCACGATGACCATGGACCTGCGCGCCTGAGTTCCGGTACATGCACGTGTGACCTTGTTGTTCCTATTTCGTGATAGATGACCAGAATCAGGCGATAGTTTCGCGTCCCTTCAGCCCCTCCACGCACAGCGTTCACTCGTGAGATCCAGTGTGTCTCCGCCCGATGGCAAGCCGCCTGATCGGTGCTTGTGAACGCAATAGAAGGGACTGCACCTGATGCAGCCAATGGCAGCACGGAAGTTACTGGGTGGCTTACGGCGCCGAGGACGTCTCGCCGCGGTCACCGCGGTCGCGGCGCTGCTCGTGAGCAGTCTTGTGACGGCAGCGTACGCTGACCCGCAGCCGGGGGAGCAGGAGCGGGGACGGCCCAGCCCGACGCCGACCAGTTCCAAGACCCCTCCGACGCTCACCCCCGCCGGCGGTTCGTACCTGGAGGGCACGGCGAAGGTCGCGGCGGTCCCGACCGCGGCCGGTGACAGCGTCACGAAACTCGCCATCGACGACACCGCCCTCAACGCCACCCCGACGCTGGGCGTCTCCAAGCTCAGCTTCGACGTCGGCTCGAACTCGACGGAGGCGCAGTACCACAACTACGTCCTCGTCAACGGCCAGTACCGCAGCGACATCGGCGACTTCGTGAACCAGCGGGCGACCATCGAGATCCCGAACGAGCGCCTGGTCAAGGGCGAGAACACCGTCGAGATCGTGGTCGGCACGATCCAGTCCTCTTGCGGCGTCAACTACGACGACTTCGTCCTGTCCGAGGTGGGCCTCGATCTGCTCGGTGAGGTCGCGGACGGCGAGGACAATCCCTACACCCTGTCCTTCGGCGACGGCAGTTGCGGCACGAACACCTCGCTGCTGACGCGTGCCACGCTCAAGTTCTTCGTCCAGTCCGACCCGCAGGGCACCACGGGGCTCACCGCGGACGTGGACACGACGACGCTGGCCAACGGCGAGCACGCCATCACCGCCACGACCGCGGCCGGGGCGACCGTCAAGAACACCGTGACCGTGAACAACGCCCCGGCCGGTGCGCCGCGGCTGCTGCCCACGGACGGCACGCTCGTGGCGGGCACCAAGCCGGTCTTCGCCACGCTCCCGGCCGGGGGCGAGGGTGGCGTCGCCTCCCTCACCGTCGACGACGCCGAACCCGCCACGAAGCCCATGCTCGCCAACGGCGCCGCGAAGTTCAGCTTCGACGTGGGCGCGGACTCGATCGACGACAAGTTCGACAACTTCCTGCTCGTCAACGGCAAGCGCATCGACCTGGGCGGCACCTGGGTGAACCAGCGCGTGACCGTCGCGGTCCCGACCCGGTTCCTGGTGCCCGGCGACAACACGATCAAGGTCGTCACCGGAGACTACAAGGAGTCCTGCGGCAACAACCGCGACGACTTCGCGATCGCGAAGCTCGACCTCGCCCTCGACGGCGCCACCGTGACCGGCCAGGACATCAAGCCCTCGTACGAGATGGGCGACGGCACCTGCGGCAACAGCCAGACCGCCCTCCGCGAGGTCGCGCTGCGCTACGCGATCGACGCCAAGGCGGTGCACGTCGCCGAAACGCTCGGCTCGGGTAACGCGACCCTCAGCTTCAACGTGGGCAGCAACTCGATCGAGGCGCGCTACCAGAACTTCGTGCTCGTCAACGGCCAGAAGGTCGTGCTCGACGGCGACTTCGTGAGCAAGCGCGTCGACCTCACGATCCCGAACGAGTTCCTCGTGCCCGGCTGGAACACGATCGACTTCGTCACCGGCACCTTCCCGACGTCGTGCGGCAACAACCGCGACGACTTCGCGATCTCGAACATCGCCCTCACCCCGGCGCAGGGCACGGCAGCCGGACAGCTGCTCAAGGCCTCGTACGGCATGGGCGACGGCAACTGCGGCGACTCCGTGAACCCGCTGACCGAGATCGACCTCGAATTCCTGGTGGACGCTCCGGCCCGGGGTCTGCGCGCGGACCTCGACACCACCGCCATCAAGGACGGCAAGCACATCCTCGCCGCGAAGTCGGCCACGGGCGAGGTCGCCACCCGCCTGCTGATCAGCGACAACTCGGCGCCGGGGGTCGCCAGGAGCGTCCCGGCCGCGGGCAAGAAGATCACCGCCACGGTCGTACTGGACGTCAAGCTCGAGGACGCCTCCGGCGTCGTGTCCGGGCCGGACGTCAAGCTCGACGGGCAGCCGATCGAGCTGGGCGCCCAGGTGGGCCCGGGTCTGAAGGCCGGTAAGCACACCCTGGCCGTGGCCGCCACCGACGGGCTCGGCAACGCCGCGACCCGCGAGATCGTGTTCGAATCCGCGGGCATCCCGGACGTCCCCGCCGAGTTGACCCCGGCGATGGGGACCGTCGACGTGTCGGATCGCGCCAAGCTCTCGGCCAAGGTGGCCGAACCCGATGGCGGCCAGGTGACGGCGACATTCTCCGAGGCCGAGATCCTCACTCCGAACCAGGTGTTCCAGGGCACGGCCCAGTCCGTCCCCACGACCCTGCGGGTCCCGGGCGAGAAGAAGGTCAAGGCCGAGGGGCTCGAGCCCGCCGACGGCAAGACGCTCGACACGCCGACCGGCTAGGATCTCACCTACCAGCGGTACGACGTGCAGGTGAAGGGCCACGTGGACGCCCCGGTCCTGCGCTGGGAGGGCACCATCGACCCCGAGCGCCTGGCGTCGCTGCGGGTGTGGAACACGAAGGCCAAGGCATGGGACCTGCTGACGAGCGCCCGCGGCGCGGCCGAGGGCAAGACCGTGCTCACGGCCGTCGTCGACGGGGACTACGTCGACAAGCAGCAGGTCCACGTCATGGTGACGGGCGAGGACCCGTTCGCCGACGACATCGAGCCCGGTGACCCGAACGGCTTCGCCGACCCCGCCTCGTACGACTTCTCGATCGTCCACTACACCGACACGCAGTACCTCTCCGAGGGCGCGGTGGAGCAGGAGAGCGCCGAGGAGCGCGCGGTGTGGGAGTCCGCCTACGGCAAGGTGATGGACTGGATCAAGGCGAACAAGGACCAGCGCAAGATCTCGTACGTCGCGCACACCGGCGACATCATCGAGAACAACATCCGCAAGCCCGCCGACGAGGCCACGCAGCAGGAGGTCGTCGGCGAGTTCGAGGTGTCCTCGAAGCTGCAGCGCGTGCTGGACGACGCGGACATCCCGAACGGTGTGATCGCCGGCAACCACGACAACCAGTCGGGCACCGAGGACGGGCCGGACGCGATCTACAACAAGTACTACGGCCCCAGCCGGTACCAGGACGCGTCGCAGGGCTGGCAGCACGCCAAGTACGGCGGCCCGTGGAAGGACGGCGACAACCAGAACCACTACGACCTGTTCTCCGCGGGCGGGCTGGACTTCGTCGTGGTCGGACTGTCGTACGGCGTGACGAGGGACGAGGCCGAATGGGCCGACTCCATCTTCAAGAAGTTCCCCAACCGCAACGGCATCCTGCTCTCGCACGACTACCTCGTGCCGAGCACCAACCCCGACGGGCGCGGCGCCGGATTCTCGGCACCCGACGGCTCGATGTTGTACAAGACGGTGGTCGAGAAGAACCCGAACGTCTTTCTCATCCTCGCCGGGCACGAGCACGGCGTGGGCACCAACGTGAAGCCGAAGGTGGGCCAGGTCGGCAACGGCGTGGTCGAACTCCTGGCGGACTACCAGTTCTACACCGTGTCGGCCGACCGTCTCGGGCTCACCCAGGTCGGCGGATACAACCCTGAGGACCAGCTCCAGTTCGGCGCGAGCTTCTTCCGGCTGCTGCAGTTCAACGTCAAGCGGGCGGAGCTGAGCGTGGACACCTACTCCCCGCTGCTGAACGACTTCGGCGCCACCGAGTTCGACCCGCTGCGCCGCTACAACGGGCGCGAGGACAACCTGGTGCTGCCGGTCGATCTCACCTCCCGCACAACCAGCTTCCAGACCGACTCCCTGGCGCTCTACGAGCCCACCAGGATCATCGGCAAGAGCAAGGTCGCGTCGGGTCAGGTCGCCTCGGTGACCTGGGACCGCCTCAAGGACGACACGGCCTACGCCTGGTTCGTCACGGCACGTTCCGCGGGCGGCGGCGTGACCGCCTCTGAGCCGAGCGTCTTCGTCACGAAGGACGAGCACGGCCGCCCGGGCAAGTGGGGACCGGACTCGTCCATGTACCACTGGTTCAACCACTAACCGATCACCGCCGCCCCGGACCGGGTCCGGGGCGGCTTTCATCCCCCGACCTGGAGAAATAAGACATGCCCCGCTGGCGCTGGTTCTCCGCCGTCGTCTTCGCCGTCATCCTGTGCGGCGTGCCGGCCGCTCCGGCGGCGGCGCACGACGCGACCACGAAGGCCCACGCCGAGGTGACCGGCACGGGCACGAACGTCAGGGTCGTGCTCGACCTGGAGTACGACCTCCTCATGAAGTCGGCCTGGCTCTACGCGGAGGCGTATGAGGCCAAGGAGCGGGCCGAGCAGCTCCGCCAGCTCAAGATCAACCACGACGCCGTGACCGAGTACGTCACCCGCCGCTTCGAGGTGGCGTACGACGACAAGCCGTGCGCGCCCACCACGGTGGGCGACGCGGACGTGCGCCTGCGCGGCAAGGCGACCTTCGCGGTGCTGACCCTCGCCTACGCCTGCGCGGGCGAGGCGGGGGGAACCCACGCGATCTCGAGCGCGTTGTTCCCCGACGCCGAGAGCTTCGTCCACAACACGGAGACGCTCGTCCGCTACGAGCTCGACGGTACGAAGGGCTCCGCGGTCCTGGACGCCAAGAGCCCGACGTTGCGGATCGGCGAGCGCCACGCCTCGCAACAGGTCTGGGAGTTCTTCCTCCTGGGTGCCGAGCACCTGCTGTTCGGCATCGACCACATCTTCTTCCTGCTCGCCCTGCTCATCGGCGCGCGCCGGCTCCGCGACGTCGTCGTCACGGCCTCCGCCTTCACGGCCGCTCACAGCATCACGTTCCTGCTGGCGGCGATGGGGATCGTGGACGTCCCGGGAGCGATCGTCGAGCCGGTCATCGCGGCGTCGATCATCGTCGTGGCGGTCGCCAACCTGCTGGGCCGCGAGGAAGACAAGTTGGGCAAATGGCGGTTGCCGATCGTCTTCGCCTTCGGCCTGGTGCACGGGCTGGGCTTCGCGGGCGCCCTGGACATCGACGAGAGCGGGTCGTGGGAGCTGCTCCTGTCGCTGCTGAGCTTCAACGTCGGCATCGAGGTGACCCAGCTCGTGCTCATCGCCGTGCTCTTCCCGCTGCTGGTGCTGCTGCGCCGGACCTCCGCGGCCCGCTGGGCGGTGGCCGCGATGTCGGCCTCCATCGTGGTGGTCAGCCTGTACTGGTTCTTCGACCGCATCCCGCTGCCGCTATGACGGCGTCAGGTGGGTGGGGGCGAACATGCGCAGGGTCGCGGGCAGCACGACCACGCTCGGCCCACGTGCTCGCAGCGCCCGCGCGAGGTCGCCCTCCAGGTCCTCCGGAGTGGTACGCCAGGCGGGCACGCCGAAGGACTCCGCGAGAGCGACGAAGTCCGGCCTGACCAGCTCGGTCCCCGTGGCGGCGCCGAACGCGTCGGTCATGTACTCGCGCAGGATGCCGTAGCCGCCGTCGTCCACGATCAGCCAGGTCACGTCGAGGTGGTGCTGGCGGAGCGTGGCCAGCTCGGCCAGGCCGTACATCGCCCCTCCGTCACCGCTGACCGCGAGCACCGGCCCCCCGGTGGCGGCGGCCGCGCCGAGCGCCGCGGGGAGCGCGTAGCCGAGCCCGCCCGCGCCCTGCGCCGACTCCATCGGCCGCGGCCAGGCGGACCAGGCCCAGTACGCGAGGATCGTCATGTCCCAGAAGCTCAGCGCCGCTGCCGGCAGCGCGCGGTCCACGGCCGCGAGCACCGCCCGTTCGAGCGTGAGGTCCTGCGCGTCGAGCCGCTTGGCGACGCGCGAGAGCACGTCGCGGACCGTGGCAGCACCTCCCGACCGTGCTGCCGCTCCCTTTACGGCCTGAGCCAGCGCTTCGAGCGTCAGCCGGGCGTCCGCGTGGATGGCCAGTCCCGGGTGGTTGGACTCCAGCTTGCCGAGGTCGGCCTCGATCTGGATGACGCGGCCGCGCGGTCGCATCGTGTGGTAATTGCTGGACAGTTCCCCCAGACCCGAGCCGACGACCAGCAGCACGTCCGCGTCCTCCAGGAAGGCCGTCAGGTGCCTGTCCTCCAGCCACGACTGGAGCGACAGCGGGTGCTCCCAGGGAAAGGCGCCCTTCGCGCCGAACGTGGTGGCGACCGGCGCGTCCAGCTCCTGGGCCAGTTCCAGCAGGGCCGCCTGGGCGCCGGCGCGGGCCACCCCTCCTCCGGCCAGGATCACCGGGGTGGCCGCCCGGGCCAGCAGCTCCGCCGCCGCGGCGACGAGTTCGCCTCGCGGGGCGAGCGGTCTGGGCGCCACCCGGAGCTCGGTGACCGCGGGAATGTCGGTCGCGCCGAGCAGCACGTCCTGCGGGATCTCCACCCAGACCGGGCCCGCGGGCGCGGTGAGCGCGATCTCCCACGCCTCGGCCAGCGCCGGCACGATCTGACCGGCCGTACGCACCACGTGGACCGACTTCACGACGTCCCTGAAGGACGCGGCCTGGTCCGGCAGCTCGTGCAGGTACCCCTTGCGCCTGCCGCCCAGCCCGTCCGCCGGGATCTGGCTGCTGATGCCCAGCACGGGGACACTGGCGTTACGGGACTCCATGAGTGCGGCGAGTGTGCCCAGCGCGCCCGGACCGGTGGAGACCATGAAGGGCGCGACCGACCCGGTCGCGCGGGCGTGGCCGTCGGCGGCGAACGCGACGCTCAGCTCGGTGCGGCAGCCCACGTAGCGAACTGCCGATCGGCGCAGCGCGTCGAACAGGCCGAGCGCGTGTTGCCCCGGCTCGCCGAACACCGTGGTGGCGCCGAGCGCGGCCAGCGACTCGACGACCAGGTCGCCGCCCGTCCTCACGGCTTCTCCCGCAACGCCAGCAGGCTGACCAGGTCGTAGGCGATATGCGAGGCGGCGATCGAGGTGATCTCCGCGTGGTCGTAGGCGGGCGCCACCTCGACCACGTCCGCGCCGACCAGATCGCAGCCCTCCAGCCCGCGCAGGATCTCCAGCAGCTCGCGGCTGGTCAGGCCGCCCGCCTCCGGCGTGCCGGTGCCGGGGGCGTGCGCGGGGTCGAGTACGTCGATGTCGATCGACACGTACAGCGGCCGATCCCCCACGCGCTGCCGCAGCACGTCGATCACCTCGTCCACGCCGCGCCGCAGCACGTCGCGTGCGGTGAGGATGCCGAAGCCGAGCCGGCGGTCCTCGTCCAGGTCGCGCCTGCCGTACAGGGGGCCGCGGATGCCGACGTGGCTGAGCGCCTCGGTGTCGAGCAGGCCCTCCTCGACCGCGCGCCGGAACGGGGTGCCGTGGGTGTAGGCGGCGCCGAAGTAGGTGTCCCAGGTGTCCAGGTGCGCGTCGAAGTGCAGCAGCGCCACCGGGCCGTGCACTCTTGAGACCGCTCGCAGCAGCGGCAGCGCGATGGTGTGGTCGCCGCCGATCGTCACCGGCTTCGCACCCCCGGCCAGCAGCTCGGAGGCCGCCGCGTCGATCGTCTCGATCGCCTCCCCGATGTCGAACGGGTTGCAGGCGATGTCGCCCGCGTCCGCCACCTGGACGCGCTCGAACGGTGCCACGTCGAGCGCCGGATGGTACGGCCGCAGCAGCCGCGACGCCTCGCGCACCGCCGCGGGACCGAAGCGCGCTCCCGGCCGGTAGGAGACACCGGTGTCGAAGGGCACCCCCACGACGGCCACCTCGGCCTGCCCGACGTCGCTCAGGCTGGGCAGTCTGGCGAAGGTGGCGGGTCCTGCGAAGCGCGGGATCCGGGAGGAGTCGACGGGCCCCCGTGGCATGGTGAATTCCTTTCTAAAGGACCTTGGCCAGGAAGGCCCTGGTCCGCTGGTGTCGGGGATTGGCGATCAGCTCGCCGGCCGGGCCCGCCTCGACGACCAGCCCGTCGTCCACGAAGACGACGTGGTCGGCGACCTCGCGGGCGAATCCGATCTCGTGCGTCACCACGATCATCGTCATCCCGGCTCCGGCCAGGTCCTTCATCACGTCGAGGACCTCGCCGACGAGTTCGGGGTCGAGCGCGCTGGTCGGCTCGTCGAACAACATCAACTTGGGCTTCATGGCCAGGGCTCTGGCGATCGCGACCCGCTGCTGCTGGCCGCCGGAGAGCTGGGCCGGGTAGTGGTCCGCCCGCTCTTCCAGGCCGACCCGCCGCAGGAGGTCGAGGGCCGCCTGCCGGACGGCCTCGCGGGGCTGCCCGAGGACGTGCCGGGGCGCCTCCATGACGTTCTCCAGCGCCGTCCGGTGCGGGAAGAGATTGAAGCGCTGGAACACCATGCCGATGTCCCGCCGCTGGTCGGCCACCTCGCGGGGGTGCATCTCGTACTTCTTCCCGCCGGACCGGCGATAGCCGACCAGGTGGCCGTCGACCCAGATCTCCCCGGCGTCCAGCCGTTCGAGGTGGTTGACGCAGCGCAGGAAGGTCGACTTGCCCGAGCCGGACGGGCCGAGCAGGCACACCACCTGGCCGGGGTGCACGGTCAGGTCGATGCCCTTGAGCACCTCGACCTTCCCGAAGCTCTTGCGCACACCCCTGGCCGACAGCAGCGGCTCACTCATGCGTGACCTCCGACGCGGACGTCCGAACGGCCGAGCCGCCGTTCGAGCCTCGACTGGGCGAAGGTCAGCAGCGTGGTCAGCACGAGATACCAGCAGCTGGCCACGATCAGCAGCGGGATCTGCTGGAAGTTGCGGCCGTAGATCAGCTGGGCGCTGGTCAGCAGGTCCGGCAGTCCGATGACCAGGACCAGGGAAGTGAGCTTGAGCATCGAGATCGTCTCGTTGGCCGTCGGGGGCACGATCACGCGGGCCGCCTGGGGCAGGATGACCCGCCGGTAGACCAGCGCGGGTCGCATGCCGAGCGCTTCGGCGGCCTCCCGCTGCCCGCGGTCGACCGAGCCGATGCCCGCCCTGACGATCTCGGCCATGTAGGCGGCCTCGTTCAGCCCGAGCCCCAGGATGGCCGCGGTGAATGGGGTGATCAGCGCGTTGACCGGCGCGGAGAAGAACTCGGGGCCGAAGGGGATCCCGAGGCTGACGCGCGGCATCACCGCGCCCAGGAAGAACCAGAACAGCAGCTGGACCAGGATGGGCGTGCCGCGGAAGAGCCACACGTACGCGGCCGCGACCCAGCGGAGCAGCGGGTTGTCCGAAAGCCGCATGATCGCCAGCCCCGTGCCGAGCACGACACCGGCCAGCATGGCGAGCACCGTCAGCTCGATCGTGAGCAGCAGCCCACGCATGATCGACTTCTCGAGGACGTACCCCGCCACCAGGTCGAGCCGGAGCGCCGGGGTGGTCAGCACGAAGTTGACCGCCATCGCGGCCAGCACCACGAGCACCGCCGCGGCCACCCACCGGCCGGAGCGCCGCAGCGGCACGATCGGCTCGGTCGCGTGCTCCTGGAAGCCGGTCATGAGCCCTCCTTCGTCGGTCTCATGACCAAGGTGCTGTGTTCATTGATGACCTCGACAAGCTCGGTCATGTGCCCGCGTTGATCGCGGCGTCCTTGAACGCCTGCGCCTGCAGGTTCCACTTGGCCAGCAGCTGGTCGTAGGTCCCGTTCGCGATGAGTTTCTTCAGCGCGGCCTGGACGGCGTCACGCAGCTGCGTCTTGCTCTTGGGGATGGCGATGCCGACGGGGAGCGGGTCGATCGCGCTCACCGCGACCTCGAACTGCTGCGGAGCCTGCTTCACGCTGTAGGCCAGGGTCAGGTCCAGCGCGGCGACCATGTCGGCCCGCTTGGACTGCAGGGCCTGCACAGCGCTCGCCTGGTCCGGGAAGGGGACCTTCTCCACGGCCGGCTCGCCGGCCTCGGCGCACTTCTTCGTGATGTCGTCCACCAGCAGGTCGCCGGTCGCGGCCTTCTCGACGGCGACCTTCCTGCCGCACATCCCGAGGACCTCCTTGACACCCTGCGGGTTGCCCTTGGCCACCATGAGCGCCGACCCGGACTTGAGGTAGTCGACGAAGTCCACCTGCTGCTGGCGTTCCTTCTTGTCGAGCATGCTGGTCAGGCCGAGGTCGTAGCGGCCCGCGTTGAGGCCGCCGATGATGCCGTCGAAGTTCACGTTCTCGAAGGCGAACTCCACGCCCAGCGCCTCGCCGAGGGCCTTGCCCAGGTCCGCGTCGAACCCGAGCACGGTCTTGTTGTCGGTGTCGAAGAACTCCATGGGCGGGAAGGAGACACCGGAGGCCACGCGTACCTTGCCGGCCTGCTGGATGTCCGCTGGGAGCAGCTTGGCGGCCGCGTCGTCCTTCGCGCCCGCTGCGATCTCGGTCTTGGGGGCCGCCGTGGTCTCCTCGGGCGCGGCGCAGCCGGCCAGTGCCAATCCGCCGAGGAGAGTGATGGCAAGTGCTCTTCTCATGTCGTGCCCGTGCCTTCCGGTCGATGGCATCGAGTCTGGGGGCCATACCGCGGACCATCAATCGGGGCAGCACTGAAGACGCGCCATACTCTTTGTGTGTGACCACAAAAGTGTCGGTGGAGGACCTGCTGCGCTCGCCTGCCCTCCAGTTGCGGCTGCTGGCCGGCGAGGCGGGACTGGGACGGTCGGTGTCGTGGGCGCACGTCAGCGAGCTCGACGACCCCACGCCCTGGCTGCTCGGCGCGGAGGTCATCATGACGACGGGGATCGCGATCCCGCGCCAGGCCGCCAAACAGCGCGCCTATCTGGAACGGCTCGACGACGCGGGCGTGTCCGCGCTCGCCCTGTCGGCGCAGTTGCACGTGCCGCCGCTGCACGACGCCTTCATCCAGGCCGCCGAGGAGCGGGGGATGCCGGTGTTCGAGGTGCCGCTGGCCGTGCCGTTCATCGCGATCGCCCAGGAGGTGGCCGCGGCCGTGCAGGAAGACGCCAGGCAACGCCTCGGTGCGCAGCTCCAGGTGTTCGGCGCGCTGCGCTGGCTGGCGGCCGAGGACCTCGACACCGCGACGCTGTTCAAACGCCTGGAGCGGCTGTCCGGCTATGAGGTCTACCTCTGCACCCCGCAGGGACGGCCGTTGCTGCCGGGAGTGCCGGTGCCCGATCTCGCCGTACTGCCTTCCGAGCCGGAGGCACCGCCCACCATTCCCGGCGGCTTCGTGCTGCCCGTGCCCGCGCCGGGCGGCCCCGCGGGCTTTCTGGTCGCCTTCGAGCGCCAGGGAGCCAGGCCCGCCGGCCTGGCCGTGGTGCAGCACATCGCCACGGTGGCCGCCCTGCAGGTGGCCATGGCCCGCCACGGGCGCGAGACGCTGCGCCGCCAGGGCGCGGAGACCCTGTCCGAGCTGCTCCAGGACGTCCTCGATCCGGCCACGGCCCGGCGCCGCCTGGTCAGGATGGGCCTGCCGGCGGACGCCGAGCTGGTCCTCCTCGTGATCAGGAACGTGCCCGACGAGGCCATCCACCGCGCGCTCGACGACCAGCCGCACCTCATGCTCCGCAGGGGCGACGACCGCTACGTGCTCGGCTCACCCGCCCTCGGCGCGCCGGTCGCCGCGCTGCCGGACGTCGCGGCGGGCATGAGCAGGCCGTTCCCGCCGGGGGAGTCCATGCAGATCCCCAAGCGGGAGGCGGTATGGGCGGCTTCCACGGCGTCCGAGTCGGGGCGCGCCCTGATCCACTACGGCGACGACACCACCGGCAGGTGGCTGCCCGACGACCCGTGGGCACTCACCGCGCTGGTCGAGAACGTGCTCGGCAAGGTGCTCGCCTACGACTCCGCGCACGGCTCCCAGCTCCTGACGTCGGTACGGACCTGGATGGAGCGCGACCGGCGCACCGAGGACGCCGCGGCCGCGCTGCACATCCATCCCAACACGCTGGCGTACCGGTTGCGCAGGTTCGCCGAGCTGACGGGCCGCGACCTGTCGTCCACGGCCGCGTTCGCCGAGGTCTGGCTGGCCCTGCGGGCCGGCCGCCAGCTCGGCCTCCTGGACTGACGCCGGGAGGGGATCAAGCGACGGAACCGTAAGAGGGTTTGCCGGCCCATTCGTAGGTGACGTAGACGACGCCGGCGTCGGTGGTGGTCGACCCGGTGAGCTTCAGCCCGGCCGGGGTGGTTCCCTCGGCGAAGAGCCGCTTTCCCTGGCCGAGGACGACGGGGAAGACCAGCAGCCGGTACTCGTCGACCAGTTCGGCCTGCTGCAGCGTACGAATGAGGTCGCTGCTGCCCTGGACGAGGATCTCGCCGTCGGTACGCTGCTTGAGATCGGCGACCGTCTGCGCGGCCTCGCCCACCAGGACCTCAGTGTTGCGCCACGCGGCGGTCATCGGCGTCCGGGTGGTGACGTACTTCGCCATGCTGTTGATCTTGGCGCCGCCCTCCTCGTCGGGCACGTTCGGCCAGTGCGACGCGAGGATGTCATACGACTTGCGGCCCAGCAGCATGCCGTCCGCGCGGTCGAACTGCGGGCCCATGATGCGGTTGAACCCTTCGTCCAGGTGCGGGGGCAACCATCCGCCGTGCGGGAAGTCGTGGGAATCGTCCTCGCCGGGACCGCCGGGCGCCTGCATGACACCGTCCAGCGACACGAAGGTCGAAACCACCAGCCTGCTCGCCATCTGACACTCCTTGTCTCGGGGAAAAGCGAGTCCGTCCGGTCCCGCTGTTTCCAGGTGCCTTCAGCTTGGCCGCACCCATTTACGGAATCCTTAAGGCTTTCCTACGCCCGTACGTCTGCCCGGACAGCGCCAGCACCCCGAGCGCGGCCAGCGGCCCGAGGACGGCTCCGGCCGCGTCCATGGTCCTCTGCACGCCGAACGCGCGGCCCAGGTGCTCGGCCGGCGTCCTCGTACGCGGCCTTGGGGGTACCCGGAACATAGATCATCGTGATGAGCAATGGGCATCGCGAAGATGAATGAACGTCCGAGAAGGCGGCGTGGTTCGCGCTAGGCGCGCCGCGCAGGCACTGGTGAGGCCGGCGCGCCGGTGAGGTCCCGGTCGGTGTCGGACAGCCTCAGCGCGGTCGAGGCGTTTGGTGACGTAGTTGCGCACGATCATCGGGAGGCGCAGCGCGCGAAGATTCTGGTAACAAACATTTCCCGAAGTAACCGGTCTATCGTGTTGTCATTGTCTGGAATTGTTGGAACATATGGGTGGAGTCATCGAGTGAGGTCCATAGATCGCTAACGCAAAAAGGGCGACGGCGAGGGAAAGGGGCAACGCTCATGCGCCAACGTGCTGTCCGAAACCTGGCGAAGCTCGACACGACGCAGGCCAGAATCACGCGGATACTCGATGCAGCGGCGGGTGGGAAGAACAACTTCCTCGCGGACAAGGACATGGTGCGCTATTTCGATCAAGCGGCCCCTGTCGCCACGACCGCGGCCCGCGCCGTGCTCCAGTTCTTATCCCGGGTAGTACGCCACCTGGCCGCCGCCGAAGGCGTTGACCAGTTCTTGATCGTGGGAAGCGGAGTCTCCAGCGGCCTGTCGGAGGGCCACCGGTTGCACGACATAGCGCGCCACACTTCCACCAGCCCCGCCCTACGCGTCGTTTACGTGGAAAACGACCCGATGGCGGTGACCATGGCGCAGGCCACCATCGAGCCCTTCACCAATGTGGTCCGTGTGGTGGAGGGTGATGTGCGGGAGATCGACGAGATAATCCGGGACCGGGTGGTCCAGACATTCCTCGACTGGGACAGACCGCTGGCCGTGCTGCTGCTGTCTTCGTACAGTCTCGACGACGACGAGTACGCCCATTACGTCATCAAGCGGCTCCGGCACGCGGCGGCGAAAGGGAGTTTCCTCGGCCTGTTGCAGACCACGTTCGACGCCATCCCGCCGGAATTGCTGCCCGCCATCCGCGACCTGCTCGCCATGACGTTGCCCGGCCTCGCGATCCGCTCCCGAGACGAGGTTCAAGCCTTGCTGGAGGGTCTCGACCTGGTGGAGCCCGGGCTGGTGTGGGTTCCGCAATGGCGTCCTGCCGAGCGTGGCCTGGCCTGCGGTGACGAGCCCAGCGCGGCCGGCAACTACGGCGCCGTGGCCCGCATACCCTGATCAGCGCGCGACCGGTGGGGTCAGGCCCGGCGGCAGCCCGGCCATCCGGTCCTGGACGACGTCGATGATGGCCGGCAGGTCCTGGGCCAGCGCGTTCTCCAGGGCGGGGCTCAGATCCTCGTCGGCTTCGACGCGTGCCCCGTGGCCGCCGAGCGAGCGGGCGAATCCGGCGAAGTCCGGGTTCCCGTAGAAGACGCCGAGGTAGCGGCCGTCATGGGCGACGCGCTGGCGGTCCCTGGTGTTGCCGTAGGAGAAGTTGTTCATCACCACGTTCACGACCGGGATGCGCTCGCGTACGCAGGTCTCGAAGTCCTGCGCCACCATCCAGAAGCTGCCGTCGCCGCTCACGGTCACCACACGATGGTCCGGGCGGGCCAGGGCGATGCCCATGCCCGCGGGCAGGCCCCAGGCCATCGCGCCGCCCGCGGAGCCGAAGAAGGTACGGGGGCGCGGCAGCCGGAGGTGGCGCTGGGTCCACGGGCCGAAGCTGGGAGCGTCCTGAACCAGCAGGATTCCCGCGCGGCCGGCCAGCTCGCGCAGACCTCGGACGACGGCGGAGCTGCCGACCCCGGAGCCCGGGGCCTCGTCGGTCAGGCTGGAGGCCTCGTCGAAGGCCGTGCGCAGCTTCGCGAGCCGGGCGCTCCCGTCCGGCAGGCCCGGGGGCGCGGCGTCGAGCAGCGCGCGGGCGGCGAGTTGGGCGTCGGCCACGATGCCGACGTCCGGCAGGTAGACGCGGCCGAGCTCCTCCGGGTCGATGTCGACGTGCACGAGCCTGGTGTCCGGCGAGATCAGGGTCCACCGCTTGGTGGTGAACTCGGAGAAGCGGCAGCCGAGGGCCAGCAACACGTCCGCTTCGGCGATGACCCGCTCGGACACCTCGTGCGCGCCGTACCCGAGCGCGCCGAGGTAGACCGGGTCGGCGTGGGGGACCAGCCCCTGCCGCAGCCACGTCGTCAGCAGCGGCGCGTTCATGCTCGCGGCGAGCCGCAGGTAGGTGCCGGGGTCGCCACCCGCGCCGCCGCCGAGCAGGACCGCGGGCCGCTGCGCGGTGGCCAGCACCGACCACGCCTCCTCGATGGCCGCCGGCGCGGCGGCCGGCGGGTGAACGCGGCGGCGCGGTGCCGGGGTGGCCGCCGCGGTCGCCTGGAGCACGTTGAGGGGGAGTGACACGACCACCGGCCCCGGACGGCCGGACGTAGCGGCCCGTACGGCGCGCTGCAGGAGTTCGGGCACCCGCCGCACGTCATGAACCTCGACCGCCCACTTGGTCATCGGCCGGAACGTCGCCAGCACGTCCATCTCCTCGAACGCCCGCCGCTCCACGACGTCCGCCGGGACCTGCCCGATCAGCGCGAGCAGCGGCACGGACTCGTCGTAGGCGTTCTGCACGGCGATGGCCAGATTGGCCGCGCCCGGCCCGCGCGAGGCCATGCAGACGCCGAGCCCCGCTCCCGATCGCGAGACCCCGTCGGCGAGGAAGCCGGCGACCTGCTCGTGCCTGGTGGAGATGAACCGGATGGCGTCCTGCCTGGCCAGGCTGTCGATGAGGTCCATGATCGTGGTACCGGGGACCCCCGCCACCAGCTCGACGCCCTCGGCTGCCAGACACTCGATGACCAGATCCGCTCCTGTGCGCGCCGGGACCGCCATTGTGCTCCTCGTTATCTACTCACAGGAAACTCTCTCTGCTAGTCAGAAGTCTTCACATATCGGACGGCGAGCGTCAAGGTGCAGTCAGGGCCCTTGACGGGCCCGCCGAAGTAGCAGAAAGTACTTCTTCACATCAGAAAACCTTCCGGGTGAACATCATCGCCCGGCCGTCGCTCCCGCATCCCCCCAGGGAGAGCCACGTGTCCATTCACCTCATCGGAGTCCTGGCGCTCGTCCTCATCTTCGTCATCGGCACCTTGAGACCGGTCAGCATCGGAGTGCTGGCGCTCATCGCCACGATCCTGCTCGGCACCCTGGTCGCCGGCGAGAGTTTCGACGAGGCGCTGGCCGGCTTCCCGCCCGATCTGTTCGTGCTGCTCGTCGGCGTCACCTACCTGTTCGGTCTGGCCGCGGTCAACGGGACCATCGAGTGGGTCATCGACCGGGCCGTCGGCCTGCTCGGCGACCGCCCCGCGACCGTGCCCTGGGTGATCTTCATCTTCTCCGCGGTGCCGACCACGGCGGGCGCGCTCGGCCCCGCGGGGGTGGCCATGCTGGCGCCGCTGTGCCTCCGGCTCGGCGAGAGGTACGGGATCGATCGGCGGATGGCGGCGCTGATGGTCATGCACGGCTCGTGCTTCGGCAACTTCTCGCCGCTCAACGGCTTGACGATCATCCTGCGCCAGGCGGCGGAGAAGAACGCGCTGGAGTTCTCGGGGACTGCGTTGTTCTTCGGCAACGCGGCCTTCAACATCGGCCTCGGCATCATCATCTACCTGCTCTTCGGCGGGCGGGCGTTGCTGAGCCGGACGCGCGGGGCAGCCGTACAGGCCACCGTGGCTCCCGCCGGCGGCCCCGGCGCGGCGCTCGCCCCGGACGAGAAGGCTCCGGCGCAGGAGCCTCCGGTGCGTACGGCGTTGCGGCCGGACCAGGCGATCACCCTCGTCGTCGTGCTCGGCGTGGCCGTCGGCGCGCTCGTCTTCGACATCGAGATCGGCGCACTCGCCCTGGGCGCCGCGGCCCTGCTGCACGTGAGCTTCCCCACCCGGTTCGCCGGGGCGGACAAGCGCATCGTCTGGTCGGTGGTGCTGCTGATCTGCGGCGTGGTCACGTTCGTCGCGGCGTTGCAGCGGTACGGCACGGTGGACGCCGTCGGCGGCGCCATCGCGGGGATCGGCGTGCCGCTGCTGACCGCGTACCTGATCTGTCTGGTCGGGGCGTTCACCTCGGCCTTCGCTTCCAGCGCCGGCCTGCTCGGCGTGCTGCTGCCGCTCGCCGCGCCCTTCCTCACGCACGGGCAGGTCGGGGTGACCGGGATGATCACGGCGCTGGCCGTCTCGGCGACGGTCGTGGACTCGACCCCGTTCTCGGCCGTCGGGGCGCTGACCCTGGCGACCGCCCCCGAAGTGGAACGCAAGTCGCTGTTCCGCGTGATGCTCGTATGGGGGCTCGCGATGGTGATCACCGCGCCTGCCGTGACCTGGCTGGTGTTCGTGTTGCCGAGCACCCTTTGACCGGCAAGGAGAGGAAACTCATGAAACAGCACGCGGATCGCCCGTGGCATGTGCTCCTGGGCGGGGCCCCGCTGCCGGTGGCCGCCCGCTACGCGGTGGAGGACCCGGCGACCGGCGCGCGGCTGGCCGAGGTCCCCGACTGCGCGCCGGAGGAGGTCGATCGGGTCGTCCGCGCCGCCGCCGAGGCGCAACGGGCGTGGGCGGGCCGGCCTCCCCGGGAACGCGCGGGGAAGGTACGCGAGTTCGCCGCGCTGCTACGGGCCAACGCCGAGGAGCTCGCGGCCCTGGACGCCGTCGACGCCGGGTTTCCGCTGGCCGTGATGCGCGCCGACGTGGCGGCGGCCGCGACCATCGTGGAGATCATGGCGGACCACGCGCTCGGGCTGGGCGGTCAGACGTACCCGCTGTCGGGCGACCTGCACTACAGCGTGCGGGAGCCGTACGGGGTGGTGGCGCGGATCGTGCCGTTCAACCACCCCCTGTTCTTCGCCGCGTCCAAGAGCGCCGCGCCGCTGGTGGCCGGCAACGCCGTGGTGGTCAAGGCGCCCGACCAGACCCCGCTCTCGGCGCTGCGGATGGCCGAGCTGGCCGCCGAGGTGTTCGGCCCGGACCTGTGCGCGGTGGTGACCGGCCGTGGCGCCGTCACCGGGCAGGCGCTGGTACGCCATCCGCTGATCCGCCGCATCGGCTTCATCGGCGCTCCCGCGACCGGACGGCTGGTGCAGCGCCAGGCGGCCGAGAGCGGCGTCAAGTACGTGAGCCTGGAGCTCGGCGGGAAGAACGCGCTGATCGTCATGCCGGACGCCGACCTGGCCAGGGCCGCCGCCGGCGCCGTCTCCGGCATGAACTTCACCGCCACCGCCGGCCAGTCCTGCGGATCGACCAGCCGGCTGCTGCTGCACGAGTCGGTCGCCGAAGAGGTGCTGGGCAAGGTCGTGGACCAGGTGCGGGCGATCAGGGTCGGGCACCCGCTCGCGGAAGGCACGCAGATGGGCCCGCTGATCGACCGCAGGCAGTACGACAAGTCCCTGACCGCGATCTCGGCGGCGACCACGGCCGGGGCCACGGTGCTGACCGGCGGCGGGCGGCCGGAAGGCGTGGGCGCGGACGGCTACTACGTCGCGCCCACCGTGCTCGGCGACCTGGCGCCGGACAACCCGGCCGCGGTCGAGGAGATCTTCGGCCCGGTGCTCTCCGTGCTGACGTTCCGCGACGAGGCCGAGGCGGTCGAGATCGCCAACCGCAGCGAGTACGGCCTCACCGCGAGCGTCTGGACCGGCGACGTCACCCGGGCGCATCGCATGGCCGCCCGGCTGCAGGCCGGATACGTGTGGGTCAACGGCAGTTCCCGGCACTACTGGGGGTTGCCGTTCGGCGGGGTGAAGGGGTCGGGGGTGGATCGGGAGGAGTCGCTGGACGAGCTGCTCTCGTACACCGAGACCAAGGCGGTCACCGTCGTTCTCGACTGAGATGCCGGGACGCCCTATTCTTGAGAGAGGAGAGTCTCTCTGTTGAGCAGAAAGTTGGAGTCAGACATGGCCGACCTGCCCTTCGATCCGGCCGATGTGCGGCGAGGGATGATCCCGGCGCACATCTACAACGACGACGAGGTGTTCCGGCTGGAGTGCGAGCGGCTGTTCAGCCGGGCATGGATCTTCGTCGGGCACGTCTCGGAGGTTCCCGAGCCGGGCGACTACGTGGTGCGGCAGGTGCTGAACGACTCGTTCATCGTCGCCAGGGGAGAGGACGGCCAGGTCAGGGCGCTGTTCAACATGTGCCTGCACCGGGGGATGCAGGTGTGCCGGGCCGAGATGGGCAACGCGTCGCATTTCCGCTGCCCGTACCACGGCTGGTCCTACCGCAACGACGGCAGGCTGGTCGGACTGCCGTTCCACCGGGACGCCTACGGCGGCGAGGCCGGCTTCCGCCGCAAGGGTCAGACGCTGTTGCCGGCGCCCGCGCTGGACACCTACAACGGGCTGATCTTCGTCAGCCTGGACCCCGACGCGCCGCCGCTGCTCGACTACCTCGGGGGCTTCGCCTTCTACCTCGACTACTACACCAAGCAGTCGGCGCAGGGCATCGAGCTGTCCGGGCCGCAACGCTGGCGGATCAAGGCGAACTGGAAGATCGGGGCGGAGAACTTCGCCGGCGACATGTACCACACGCCGCAAACGCACACGAGCGTGGTGGAGATCGGGTTGTTCCGCGAGCCGAGGGCGGAGAAACGTAAGGACGGCAGCACCTACTGGGCGGGCAACGGCGGCGGGACGACGTACAAGCTGCCGCCCGGCACGCTGGAGGAGCGGCTGCGCTACGTCGGGTACCCCGACGTGATGATCGAGCGGATGAGGCGGTCGTGGTCGGCCGACCAGCTCGACGTCGTCGGCAGGGACGGCTTCATGGTCTCGGCGGCGTCGGTGTTCCCGAATATGAGCCTGGTGCACAACTGGCCGCGGGTCGCCGACTCCGAGGAGGTGCTGCCGTTCATCTCGATCAGGACCTGGCAGCCGATCTCGGCGAACGAGACCGAGGTGCTGTCCTGGTTCGCGGTCGACGCGGGCGCGCCCGAGGAGTTCAAGGCCCTGTCGTACAAGGCGTACCTGATGTGCTTCGGCAGCACGGGCATGTTCGAGCAGGACGACGTGGAGAACTGGGTGTCGCTGACGCACACCGCGGGCGGCGCGATGGCCCGCAGGCTGCTGCTCAACAGCCGGATGGGGCTGCTGGCCGACGGCACCGAGATCACCCCCGCGCTGCCGAAGGAGCAGTTCGCCGGACCCGGCGAGGCGCACGTGGGCTACGGCGAGTACAACCAGCGCCACCTGCTGAACCGGTGGGTGGACTACCTGGAACGCCCCGCGACGACGGCGCGGTCCGTGCGACTCGGCGGCCAGGAGGTGACGGCATGACCTCCCATTCGGCGAAGTCCAGACTCGGCGGGCACGCGCCTGCGCTCCAGCGGACGGGACCGACCCTGCCGTTCGCCGACGAACGGCACCTGCTGGCGCACCAATGGCTGGTCGACGAGGCCTATCTGCTCGACGCCCAGGACTACGAGAGCTGGCTGGGCCTGCTCGCCGACGACATCCACTACCTCATGCCGGTACGGGTGACCACCGCGCGCGGCGCCGGATACGACTGCGCGCCGGGAATGGCGCACTTCGACGAGGACAAGTACTCGCTGAGCCGCCGGGTGGCACGCTTCCAGACCGAGCACGCGTGGACCGAGGACCCGCCGTCCCGGCTGCGGCACCACCTCGCGAACGTGCGCACGTTCGCCACGCCGGACCCCGGCCATCTCGTGGTCGACTCCGCGGTGCTGCTCTACCGCAGTCGGGGCGACGTGCGCGAGGCGGCCCTGATCTCCGCGGGGCGCGAGGACCTGCTGCGACGCGACGGCGACGGCTGGCGGCTGGCCAGGCGGACGATCCTGGCCGACGACGCGGTGCTGCGCACCCAGAACCTGGCGATCTTCCTATGAGAGCGGACGAGAGCGATGAGGTGATCGTGCTGGGCAACGAGTTCGCCGAGATCCGGGTCCGCCGCGTGGAGACCCGCAACGGGTCTCGGCTGCTCATCGAGTCGCCGAAGTCCGGGCATTGGGTGTCGTTGTGCCCGCTGGAGCTGGAGGCCCTGACCTGGCAGGGCACCCAGACGTTCTCCGCCATGATCGGTAAGCCGAACCAGCCGCTGATCGAGGAGGAGCCGTGAGCGGCTGGCTGGACGGCAGGCGGGCCCTGGTCGTGGGCGCCGGGTCCGGGATCGGCAGGGCGGTGGTGGCGGCGTTCACCGCCGAGGGCGCCAGGGTCGCCGCGCTGGAGCTGGACCCGGTCAAGGCCGGTGAGCTCGACTGCCCGGTGGTGGTCGGCGACGCCACCACGCGGGCCGCCAACGAGGAGGCGGTCGCCGCGGCCGTGGCGGCGTACGGCGGGCTGGACGTGCTGGTCAACTGCGTCGGCGTCTTCGACTTCTACCAGGGAGTCAGCGAGCTCGACGCCGATCGGCTGGACGAGGCGTTCGAGGAGATGTTCGCGGTGAACGTGAAGAGCCACCTGCATTCGGTGAAGGCCGCGCTGCCCGCGCTACGCGACAGCCGCGGCTCGATCGTGCTGACCGAGTCCACCTCGGCGTACTACCCGGGCCGCGGCGGCGTCCTCTACGTGTCCTCGAAGTACGCGGTGCGCGGGCTGGTCACCGCGCTCGCCCACGAGCTCGCGCCGGAGATCAGGGTGAACGGCGTCGCCCCCGGCGGCACGCTCAACACCGACCTGCGCGGGCTCGGCAGCCTCGGCCTGGACGGCAGGCGGCTGAACGACACGCCCGGGCGGGCGGCGGAGCTGGCCGGGCGGGTGCCGTTGCGGGTGGCGCTGTCGGGAGCCGATCACGCCTGGAGCTATGTGTTCCTGGCCTCCACGCGCTCCGGCGGCGTCACCGGAGGGGTCGTGCACACCGACGGCGGCATGGGAGTGAAGGGGTGAGCTGTGAAATCGCCGCATCCCTCGGACACGTACGCTGCACGCATGGAAGGAACCGAGGCCTATCCCGCAGCACCGGAGTACGGCGCCGCACCGCAGTATCCGATCGAATCGGTGGACAACGCCCTCCGTGTCCTCCTCCTTCTGGGAGAGCGGCCGAGCCTGCGACTGACCGACGTCAGCCGCCATCTGGGCGTGGCCTCCTCCACCGCACACCGGCTGCTGGCGATGCTGCAGTACCGGGGCTTCGTCCGGCAGGACGCGGCGACCCGCAGTTACGTCACCGGCCCGGCGCTGGACGGCGTGGCGCTGGCCGTGCTGCGCAGGCTCGACGTCAGGACGCTCGCCCACCCCGTGCTGGAGCGGCTCAACGCCGAGTTGCAGGAGACCGTGCACCTGGGCCGGCTGGAAGGCCGCGACGTGCACTTCATCGACTCCATCGAGAGCACGCGCGCCCTCCGCGTCGGCAGCAGGCTCGGCCGTTCCATCCCCGCGCACTGCACCTCGAACGGCAAGGCGATGCTGGCCACCCTGCCGGAGGAGGATCTGCTCAGGCTCTATCCCGGCGAGGAGCTGCCCACGCTGACCCCCAAGTCCGTCAGCACGAGGACCCAGCTCATGGAGGTTCTCGCCGAGGTCCGTCGGCTCGGCTACGCCACCAGCGACGAGGAGAGCGAAGAAGGCGTCTGCTCCATCGGCGTCGCCCTGCAGACCGGCCAGCCGGCCCGGCTGGCGGTGACGGCCTCGGCGCCCATCAGCCGCATGTCCCCGGCCACCCGGGAGAACATCCTCTTCGAGCTGCAGAAGGCGGCAGAAGAGATCAACGCACTACTGCTCTAGCGTCCCGCGATCATGCGGGGCGTCGTACGCACGATCGGAGGCACCACCCCGCATGAGCAACGCAATCCGAGACCTGGTCGCGACCTCGTCCCGTGTCCTGGCCGCGGAAGGGCACGGCGACCTCATCTGGGGTCACGCCTCCGCCCGCGACCCCGAGGGCCGAGGCGTGTGGATCAAGTCGGCCGGGTGGGGCCTGGAGGAGGTCGACGCCGACCGGGTGCACCTGGTCGACGGCGACGGCAACGTCCTCGACGGCGAAGGGAAGCGGCACAGCGAGTTCCCGATCCACACCGAGATCATGGCCGCCCGCCCGGACATCGGCGGGGTCGTGCACACCCACTCGCCGAACGCGGTCGCGCTGGCGGCGACCGGGCAGCCGCTGCGGCCGGTGAGCCACGCGGCCAACTACTTCGTGCCGCCCGAGGTACCCCGGTTCACCGAGACGGCCGACCTGATCCTCACCCCGGAGCTCGGCCGCTCGGTGGCGCGCACGCTGGGAGAGGCGCGCGCGGTCTTCCTGGTGAACCACGGGCTGGTGACCGTGGGTCCGACCCTGCAGATGGCGACGGTCGCCGCGGTGCTGCTCGAACGGGCCTGCGAGCAGCAGTTGCGCACCCACGCGGCCGGCGGGTGGCCGACCTGGTCGCCGCCGGGGGAGTCGCTGGCCAAGCGCGAGCACGTCTACCCCGATGCGGCCGTCTCCGGGGTGTGGGACTACCTCGTACGCCGCCTGTGATCCGCTCAATCTCGATCGTCCGTGACGCCATAGGTGGATGCCCGGAACAGGAACGAGGCCCAGGAGCGGTAGGGCCGCCACGCCTCGGCCAGCCTCCGGTACGCGGCAGGCGGCGCGTCCTCCGGCAGGCCGTACGCCTCGCGCAGGATCGTGAACAGGCGCGGCTCGTCGCCCGGGAACGCGTCCGGCGCACCCGCACCGCGGATCAGGATCAGTCCCGCGGAGAACGGCCCCACACCGGGCAGGGCGCGCAGCTCGGCCAGGGCCTCCTCCGGGCCGAGCGCGCGCAGGTGCTCGGTGGTGAGCACGCCGTCGAGCGCCGCGCGGGCCAGCCCGCGCAGCCACTCCTCCTTCTGCGCGGGCAGCCCGAGGCCCCCGGCCTCCAGCAGCGTCACGGGCGGAGGGAAGGCCGGGTACGTCCGCCCGTCCACGGTCACCTTCGCGCCGTACCGTTCCGCGATGCGCTGTTTGAGCCGGGAGGCGATGAGCATCGACGAGCGCTGCACGATCACCGCCCAGCACGCCGCCTCCCACGGGCTCCAGAAGCACACCGGCCGCAGACCGGGACTGCGCCGCTGCAGGTCGCCCAGCACCGGATCGGCGTCGCCGAGCTTGGCGAAGCCGGCGCCGTCCACGTCGAGGGAGAGGATCCGCGCCACCTCGCCCCGGATCCCCGGTCCCGCGGCCCGCGTGGTGGCGACGGCGACCCCGCCCGGCGCGCCGGTCACGGTCACGCCGATCGGCAGCCAGTCGGACTCCGCGCAGTAGGCAAAGCGCAACGCCCGCCCGTCGGAGGGTAGTCCGCTGGTGGCCGGCCAGTCCTCGACGAACCGCAACGAGGCGCCGAAGTCGAACGGGCCCTCGGCGGTGAGCCTGAATCCGTGCGTGGTCATGCGCGTATGTTAGGAGGCCGTCGGACCGGCCGGGACCCGTGGCTCGACGGAAACCCTTCTTGGCCAAGGCTTTCCCATAGCCAGAGGGCTGCTGGGCCAGGCCCTACTAGCTTGAAGGTGTGGGTAACTGTTTCTTGAGGTTGCGCCCACGGTCGATTCGCGGGCGGCTCACGCTGCTGAGCATCGTGACCATGCTGCTCATCCTCATCCCATTGGCAGCCGTCGTGAGCACGGTGATCTCGCAGATGATCGCTGATGTGATGTGGCAGGACACGCAGCAACAGGCGATCCTGGTGGCGGCAGCCGTTCGCGGGGGCTACCTGCCGCACGTGATCGTACCGACCGTACCGGGAGTCGACCTGGTGCAGGTCGTAGGACGGGACAAGCGGGTCATCGCGGCGTCCGCGGCGGCCAGGAACAAGCCGCCGATCAACATGGCCTGGCCTACGCCGGACGATCCGGTGCAGCATCTGCAAACCTGCTCCAACGGCGGCCCAGGCTGTCTTCGCCTCACGGCGCTCCGGGTCGATTCCAGGTCTGATTCCCCGGTGGTCTACGCCGCCCGGCACACCACGACCGTCATGTCCACCGGCTTCGTGGAGGCCATCGTGGGCGGGCAGGCCGCTGTCCTGGTCGCCTTCTTCGGCTGGATCTCGTGGAAGGTCACCGGGCGCATCCTGCAGCCCGTGAACGCGATCCGATCGGAGCTGGCCAATATCACCTTCAGTGACCTGAGCAATCGAATCGCCGAACCGGCGGGAGACGATGAGATCGCCCGGTTGATCCGTACCCTCAACCAGACCCTGCTCCGGCTGGAGCGGGCCACGCGGGAGCAGCGGCGGTTCGTCGCGGATGCCTCGCACGAGCTGCGCACCCCGCTGGCGGGGTTGCGCGTCAAGCTGGAGGAAGGCCAGATGCATCCGCACGACCTCGACGTGAACGGGCTGCTCGACCACACCCTCGGCGATGTCGACCGCCTGCAGGCGATCCTGGCCGACCTGCTCCTGCTCGCCGGTCTCGAGTCCCACGTGAGGGGTGTGCGTCAGCGGGTCGATCTGGCCGAGCTGACCCGCGCGGAGCTGGAGCGGCGGGCCTGTCGCGTTCCCGTGCGATCGAGCCTGGCGGACGGCGTCGCCGTGGAGGGCGTGCCCAGCCAGCTCAGCCGGGTCCTGATCAACCTGCTGGACAACGCGCAGCGGCACGCCCGGCACGGGATCGACGTCGAGGTACGCCGAGACCAGAGCGACGCGCTGCTGACGGTCTCCGATGACGGCCCCGGAATCCCCGAGGCCGATCGCGAGCGGATCTTCGAACGGTTCACCCGGCTGGATTCGGCCCGCAGCCGCGACCACGGCGGCACCGGCCTGGGCCTGGCGATCGCCAACGACGTGGTGCACGCCCACTCGGGAACCATTCTCGTCGGCGAATCCGCCGCCGGCGGCGCCCGCTTCGAGGTGCGGCTCCCGCTCGCCCCTCAGGCCGTCGCCAACTCTTCCCACTGACCGCGCTTTACCGGAGTTTTCGGGCACGCATGATCGGGTGGTCCGGACCAAGTCGCGAGAGAACAGGAGATCTTCGTGCGTCGACACCGACGACCCGTTCTGACGAGCCTGGCCGGGGTGTGCGTTGCCGTACTCGTGGCGGGACCCGCCGTGGCCGCGGCCGCTCCGCCGGATCCCGCGCCGGGAGGCCCGCAGCGGCCGTACGAGCCCGATGTCAACGGCCCGGAGAACATCGATTCGCTGACCGTCTCGGTGACACGTGAGAAAGGCACCAGGAAAGGCGTGACCGTGACCTTCGACCGGAAGAGCGTGAGCGCCTCCGGCGGGGTCCCGGCGGGGGCGCGGCGATTCGTGCTCCTTTATGACCCGTCGATCCGGTTCAACCCTGAGGCGTTCCCCACTTGCTCCCGTGACGTCCTGGTGGACGAGGGACCACAGGCGTGCCCGGCCGCCTCCCGGGTGGGACGGGCGGCGGGCACCCAGCTCGACGGGACCCGGCTGCAGGCGATCGGATACAACGCGCGGATCGCGGGCCGGCCGGGAATCCTGCTGCACTTCCCGGACACGGGTGTGCTCCTCGAGCAGACCATCGAGCAGGTGACGGCGCCCTATCGGGCGGACTACCGCTGGGCGATCGACGAGCTGATCATGCCCAACGACCAGCCGCCGGAGGAGCGCGCGGGTACTTCCCGGTTCGAGCTCACCTTCGGCGCCACGCGCTCGACGGCCGGTCGTACGGTGAGCTTCGTGGAGACCACCGCGAAACCCGGAGCCCGGCTGAAGTTCGGCTTGTGGAGCGAGTTCGTCACCGGCCAGGTGGTGCTGCCCACGGCGCACGCCGTACTTCCCGCGTCCTAGCGGGAACGGAGCGAGGGCCGTCCGTCCGGACGGCCCTTCGCTATGCCGCTAAGCTAATCCCACCCTTGACGAATCAAAATGAACAAACGTTTAATTCATTCATGGGGCGAATCGCGGGCGTCACCGCTGCTGAGACGCGGGAGCGGTTGCTGCGTGCGGCCGCCGAGGTGTTCGCCGAGCGCGGGTACGACGGCACGCGCGTGGCCGACATCGCCGCGGCCGCGGGGGTGAGCAACGGCGCGCTGTACGCGCACTTCGGGTCGAAGGCCAAGCTGCTGGTGGCCGCGTTGCGGGCGCACGGGCCGCGGTTGCTGGCCAGCCTGTTCGCCGCCGATCCCGACCGGTCGATCGCGGATCTGCTCATCGCCGTCGGCCGCCGGCTGCCGCACCGTCGCGAAGCAGGCGGCTATCTCATCGTCGAGGCGTTGGTCGCGGCCCGCCGGGACGAGGAGGTCGCCCAGCCGATGCGCGACTACGTCGGCGAACGCGCCGGCTGGCTGGCCGGGCTCGTACGCGTGGCCCAGGGCGGTGGCGAGCTCGACGGCGCGCTGTCGCCGGACGCGTTCGCCCACTTCTGCCTCCTGCTCGCGATGGGCAGCGCGCTGGTCACGCCGGACCTGCACGCGGTGGACGACGAGGAGTGGACCGCGTTGCTCACTCGCGTCGTCAGTGCCCTCGCCCCGCCCGAGACCACCGTACAGAGGGGAGCATCACAGTGAAAGTACAGATCGACTCCGCGCGATGCCAGGGGCACGGCCGGTGCTACGACCTCGCCCCCGAGCTGTTCAGCGAGGACGACGAGGGCTACGGGCAGGTCGTCGGCGAGGGCAGCGTGCCGCCGGACGAGGAGCGCGCGGCGCGCCTGGCGGTGTCCAACTGTCCCGAACGAGCGATCGAGATTCTCTAGGAGCCGTGGCATGACCGCCGATGACCGCTTCAGCCCGGACTTCCGGGAGACGCTGAAAGACCGTGCCCTCGGCGTCCGCAACGAGATCGTCACCGGCCCGGTCTCGGACTGGGCGACCGACTTCTCCCACGCCGAGCCGGAGTGGGCGGCCGACCCGTACCCGATCCAGGACGAGCTGCGGGAGCGTTGCCCGATCGCGCGCACCGAGCGGTTCGGCGGCGGGTGGTTGCCGACCCGCTACGAGGACGTCGCGGCCATCGCCTACGACACCGAGCACTTCTCGTCCCGGGCGATCATCATGAGCAACTTCCGGCCGCCCCGCGAGCTGGCCCCCGTGGGCGGCATCCCGCCGATCTCCTCCGACCCGCCCTTCCACCACCACGCGCGCAAGCTGCTGCTGCCGGCGTTCACCAAGAACGCGGTCGCCAGGCGGGAGGCGGCGACCAGGGCGTTGTGCCACACGCTCATCGACGCGCTGGAGGGGCAGGACGTCGTCGACGCCGCCCGCGACTACGCCCAGCACATCCCGATGCGGGTCATCGCCGACATGCTCGGCTTCCCGCCCGAGGACGGGCCGCGCTTCCGCGTGTTCATCGAGAACGCGCTCGAAGGCGTCAACCTGCAGCCGGAGGAACGCATCGCCCGTACGGAGAAGCTGTTCGACTACCTGTTCGCGCAGATCCGCGAGCACATCGACAACCCGCGCGACGACCTCACCAGCTACCTGATCGACGCCGAGTTCGGCGGCCAGAAGCTCGAGCCGTCCCACGTGGCGGGCACGATGGCGCTGCTGCTCATCGCCGGCATCGACACCACCTGGAGTGCGATCGGCGCGTCATTGTGGCACCTGGCGAAGACCCCCGCCGACCGCGAGCGCCTGGTGGCCGAGCCCGCCCTGCTGCCGACCGCGATGGAGGAGCTGCTCCGGGCCTACGCCCCGGTCACGATGGCCCGGCTGGTCAAGGAGGACATGCACTGGAACGGCGTCGACATGAAGTCCGACGACTGGATCCTGCTGTCGTTCCCGGCGGCCAACCGCGACCCGGCGCAGTTCGACCGGGCGGGCGAGGTCGTCATCGATCGCGAGGTCAACCGGCACGCCGCGTTCGGCCTGGGCATCCACCGCTGCGTGGGCTCGCACCTGGCCCGCATGGAGCTGCGGGTCGCCCTCGAGGTCTGGCTGGAGCGGATCCCGGCGTTCACCCTGGCCGACCCGGCGGCGGTGGCCTGGGCCACCGGTCAGGTCCGCGGACCGCGCACTCTGCCGATCCGCGTCGGCTGACCGCGGCCAGGCCGCGCTGTCAGGTGTGTCAGCTTGCCGGGAGCGAGGCGTACAGGTCGACGCCGTTGCCGTCGGGGTCGGCCACCGTGGCGTAACGCATCCCCCAGAACGCGTCGAACGGTTCCTTGATCCCGCGGTACCCGGCCTCGACCAGCTCGGCGTACTTGGCGTCCACTCCAGCCGGAGCGTCGAACTCGAAGCTCAAGAGGATACGGGGCCCGCCGGTCGGCGCACTCCAGCCGGGCAGGAACGGGGTGCGGAGGCCCTCGGTGTCCAGCATGATGTGCAGCCCGCCGGGCAGGTCGCAACCGGCGTGCTCGGGCATGCCGGCCTCGAGCTTGAACTCCAGTCCCAGGTGGGCGTAGAAGGCGATCGTGGCGTCCATGTCGGACACCACGATGTCGATCGTGTTCATCGTCGGATTCATGACGTGCTTCCTCTCTGGATCAGCAATTACGGCCTCCGGCCGGAGGCCTTCACCAGGGAGACGATTGGCGGCCCGGCCGATACGACACCTCGGCCGGGAACTTTGCGATCCGGGCTCAGTCCGGCCGGCTCGGGGGGAAGTCCACGGAGCGGGAGATGTCCTCGTGGGCGCTGATTTCGGTGAGCTTGGTGTGCAGTTCGCCGATTACCGCATCGTATCCGGCACTGCCCAGTACCAGCCGATGGGGCGGGTCGGGCCGGTTGATCGCCGCTATGACGGCTCGCGCGCCCGCGATCGGGTCCCCGGGCTGGTTGCCGTCCTGCTCGATCATGGTCGTACGGACGCCGTCCAGCAGCGGCCGGTAGTCCTCGATGCTCTCCCGCACCGGTTCGTGGGCGAACCCGGCGTAGGCGCGGGTGCGGAAGGCGCCCGGCTGCACGGCCAGCACCTTGATGCCCAGCGGCGCCACCTCCTGGCGGAGCACGTCGGTCATGCCCTCGATGGCGTGCTTGGCCGCGGTGTAATAGCCGAAACCGGGCACTCCTCTCAGCCCGGCGACCGAGGAGACGTTGACGATCCGGCCGCCGCGCCGGGCGCGCATCCCGGGCAGGACGGCGCGGGTGACCGCCAGGACGGCGAAGAAGTTCAGCTCGAACAGGTTCCTGACCGCCGCGTCGTCCATGCCTTCCACCGAGCCGTACCAGCCGCGTCCGGCGTTGTTGACCAGCACGTCAATGCCGCCGAAGCGGGCCTCGGCGGCCGCCACGGCCTGGTGGATCTGCCGGGTGTCGGTGACGTCGAGTCGCAGGGTCAGCACTTTGTCGCCGTGCGGCTTGGCCCACGTGTCCAGTTCCTCGGGTCTGCGGGCGGTCAGGGCCACGCGGTCGCCGGCCTCCAGCGCCGCGTCGGCGAAGGCCATGCCGAACCCGCCGGGTGTGCCGCCGGTGATGAACCAGGTCTTCATCATGGCTCGATGGTCAGGTGCTGGATGAGGTCGTCGCGCAGCGTGAAGCGGAAGCGCAGGTCCACCGTGCCCCCGGGGAAGTCGCCGGCCAGGTGCTGGGTGACGGTGTACTGGCGCTCGCCGGACTGCTCGGCGGCGAGCGGCGTGATCGTGTAGGTGAAGGCTTCGGCTGTTTCGTTCATCCACGCGGCGATCGCGGCGGCGCCGTCATGAGTGCGGCCTTCGTCGACCACCGTGGCGTCGGCGGCGAACAGGGCGAGCTGGGCCGCTGTGTCATGGTCGCTGTGGGCGCTCAGGTAGCGGGTGACGGTTTCGGGCAGCGCGGGCATGGCAGGTCCTTCGTAGGTCGATGTTGTGGCCGCAGGCACGCGGAAACAGAGGTGGTCTGCACACCTCTAATAACTGCTAAAATGAAAGGAACTGACTTCGATAATAGCAGTAACTTGTGTGAGGAGTGACCGTGCCAGGCCGCACCAGGCCAGAAGACCGCGAATGTCCGCTGTCCACCACGATCGAGCACATCGGCGAGTGGTGGACCCTGTTGCTGCTGCACGACGCCTTCGACGGCTACACCCGCTTCGACCAGTTCCAGGAGAACCTGCGCATCTCCTCCAGCATGCTCACCAGCCGGCTCAAGACGCTGGTCGCGGACGGCATCCTGGAGCGTCGCCCGTACCAGACGAACCCGGTGCGGCACGAGTACGTGCTGACCGAGATGGGCCACTCGCTGCGCCCGGTCATCGTCGCGATGGCGGCCTGGGGCAACGCCCGGCTGGCGCCCGAGCAGCGCAGCATGATCCTGGTCGACGCGGACACCGGTGAGGAGGTCGAGCCCGTCGTGATCGACGCCAAGACCGGCCGCCGCCTGGACGACAGCCGCGCGTACGTCTTCACCGCCGGACCGGCCGCCGGCCCGGCGATGCGCGCCCGCTACACCGCGTAGAACAGGCTCGGGTCGGCCGACAGGGGGGCCTTGGCTTTGACGCTCCACTCGTCGACCACGACCTCGATCCTGCCCTCCTCGATGCCGTCGAGCGCGGCGCGCGACACGTCCGCGGGATCGTTCATGTCGCCCTCGTAGCCGGCCATCATGTCCGTGTCGGCGGCCCCCAGGTGCACGCCCGTGACCAGGGTTCCCTGGCCGGCCAGTTCGAGGCGGACGCCGTTGGTCAGGCTCCACTCGGCGGCCTTGGCGGCGCTGTAGGCGTTGGCTCCGTCGTACGAGAACCAGGACAGGGCCGACAGGACGTTCAGTATCGCTCCGCCGCCGTTCGCGCCCAGGACGGGAGCGAAGGCGCGGACCACGTTGAGCGTGCCGTAGTAGTGGGTGTCCATTTCGAGGCGGATCTTCGCGAGGTCTCCGGCGATCAGGTTCGTGCTGGTGGCGACGCCGGCATTGTTGATCAGGAGCGTGACGTCCTGGGCGGCCGCGGCGGCGGCCCGCACCGATGCCGGATCGGTGATGTCGAGCCGCAGGGTCTCCACGCCCGGGAGGTCGACGAGTTCGGGGTTGCGCGCCGTCGCGTAGACCTTCTTCGCGCCCCGCTCCAGCAGTTGGCGGGCGAAATGGTGGCCGATGCCGCGGTTGGCGCCGGTGACGAGCGCGACGGAGCCGGAAATCCTCATGGTTGCCTCCTGGCAGGTGGTGGGTCACGGCTACGCTAAGACCTGACGTTGACGTCAGAGGCAAGTCTTGTGATCCGGATCACCGCGAGGAGGATTCATGCGCATCGGCGAGCTCGCCGCCAGGGCGGGCGTGAGCGTACGGGCCCTGCGCTACTACGAGGAGCAGCACCTGCTCAGCTCCGAGCGCAGCACCAGCGGCCAGCGGCACTATCCGGAGAGCGCGGTCGAGCGCGTCCGGCTGATCCAGCAGCTGTACGCCGCCGGGCTGGCCAGCAGGTCGATCGTGGATCTGATGCCGTGCGTCGTGACCGGCGAGGTGACGCCCGAGCTGCTCGACCGGCTGGAGGCGGAGCGCGACCGCATCGACACGCGCATCGGCGAGCTGACGAAGACCCGCGACCGGCTCGACAACGTCATCACGACGGCCGCCACGGCCGCCCGCGAGGGCCGGCCCTGCCCCCGGTAAGGCGCCGGTGTGAAACATCATCCGGAAATGCCGGGGTAGGGAGCGACCGTAGTCTGAAGAACAGGGAGAACGGGCATGAGCCGCATCGGGGAATGGCTGAAGAAGGCGGAAAACCTGGCCAGGGGGCACTCCAAGCAGGCCGACCAGTTGCTGGACAAGGCCGAGCGGTACACGAAGGAGCGCACCGGGCACAAGTACGACGAGCAGATCGACAAGGGCACGGACGCGGTGCAGCGTCGCTACGGCGGCGGCGAACAGCGGCCTGACCAGCAGCAGGAGCAGGAGCGCCGCAGGCCGGAGGGGTGACTAGCGGTCCTGGACGAAGGACAGGTAGCGGTCGGCTGAGCGGCGGACGGCCTGCGTGCCGTCCGTGTGGACGATGCGTTTCCACCAGCCGCCGTAAACCCGGTCGAACGCGTACGGCTCCAGCAACGACAGGGCGCGGCGCACGACCTGCGGACGTTCCGGGATGAAGTTTGGGTAGCTGTACATGAAGCTCACCCAGCGCCGGTCCTGGACGACCTGGAGGATGTCCCCGGAGAACAGGGCACCCTCGCCGCGGGACCAGTGCAGCACCTGGCCGCCTTCGAAGTGCACGCCCGCGTTGATCAAGGTGAGGTCCTCGGTGATCTGGTGGGTGTCGCCCTCCCAGAACACCACCGCGTCGTCCGGCCTGGCCACCCACTGCCGGTCGGCGGCGTGGATGTACACCGGGGCGTCGAACGCGTGGGACCACTCGATCATGGAGCCGTAGAAGTGGGGGTGGCTGATGGCGATGGCCGTCAGCCCACCCAGCTCCCTGACCTGGGCGATCAGGTCGTCGTCCAGGTAGGAGACCATGTCCCAGAGCACGTTTCCGGCCGGGGTGCGGACGAGGAGGGCGCGCTGGCCGATGGCGGTGGGCGGGGCGGTGCCGATGCCCACCACGTCCGGGCCCTCCTCCGCCACGCGACCACGGTGGCCCGCGGCCGCCAGCTCCGCCAGGGTGGTCCACTGCTGGCCGTCCCAGCCGACGTACTGGCGTTCGTCCTCGCAGATCGGGCAGTTCGGTCGGGGCTCGGCGTACTGGACTCCGCAGGTGCGGCAGATGGGCAGATCGGCGGGCATAGCCGCCAGCATAGGGGTCAGCCGCGGGCGGCCTCCATGACCTTGCGCGCGTCGCGTTCGAAGGACGCCCGGGCGCCGAGCGTGAGCAGGCCGCCGACCCCCTCGAACGCGACGCGCGCAAGGGCCACTACCGCCGCGGCCAGCGCGGCCGCCGTCGGGATCGAGCCCCCGTACGATGATCGCATGGTCAAGGGGGCGTTACTGGTCGCGGGCACCACGTCCGACGCGGGCAAGAGCGTGGTCACCGCCGGCATCTGCCGCTGGCTGGCCCGGCAGGGCGTGCGCGTCGCGCCCTTCAAGGCGCAGAACATGTCGCTCAACTCGTACGTCACCGCGGAGGGCGCCGAGATCGGCCGGGCCCAGGCGGTGCAGGCGCAGGCCGCGTTCCTGGAGCCGGTCGCCGACATGAACCCGATCCTGCTCAAGCCGGGCAGCGACCGCCGCAGCCAGGTCGTTCTCATGGGCAACCCGGTGGCGGACGTGGACGCGATGGAGTACGGCGCGCTCAAGGACCTCCTCCGCAGCACGGCGCTGGAGTCGCTGGACCGGCTCAGGAAGCAGTACGACGTGGTGGTGTGCGAGGGCGCGGGCAGCCCGGCCGAGATCAACCTGCGCCGCGGCGATATCGCCAACATGGGCCTGGCCAGGGCCGCGAACCTCCCGGTGATCGTGGTCGGCGACATCGACAGGGGAGGGGTGTTCGCCGCGTTCTACGGCACGGTGGGCCTCCTGGACGCCGCTGACCAATCGCATATTTCCGGATTTGTCATCAACAAGTTCCGGGGCGCGGCGGAGCTGCTGGAGCCCGGCCTCGACATGCTCAGGCGGCTGACCGGGCGCGCGGTCTACGGCGTGTTGCCCTGGCTCGACGGGCTCTGGCTGGACGTCGAAGACTCCCTGGCCCTGGACAACCGCAGGGTCACGGTACGCGGACCGTACGGCAGGCAGACCCTGCGGGTGGCGGTCGTCCGGCTGCCGCGGATCTCGAATTTCACCGACCTGGACGCGCTGGCCGCCGAGCCGGGCGTGGTGGTGCGGTTCGTGACCGATCCGGTCGAGCTGGACGATGCCGACCTGGTGGTGTTGCCCGGCTCCCGGGCCACGGTCACCGACCTGGCATGGCTGCGGGAGCGCGGCCTGGCGGCGGCCATCGAGGGTCGGGGAGGGCCGGTGCTGGGTATTTGTGGTGGGTTCCAGATGCTCGGGCGGGAGATCGTGGACGAGGTGGAGTCGGGAGCGGGGCAGGTCGAGGGGCTGGGGAGGTTGCCGGTGCGGGTCGAGTTCGCGGGGGAGAAGCGGCTTGGGCGGCCCGAGGGTGTGGCTTACGGGGAGCCGGTGCTGGCGTACGAGATTCATCATGGGCGGGCGTCGGTGGAAGGGGGCGAGCCGTTCCTCGACGGGTGCCGGGTGGGGAACGTCTGGGGCACCACCTGGCATGGGGCGCTGGAGAACGACGGTTTCCGGCGGGCCTTCCTGGCCGACGTGGCCCGGCGGGCGGGGCGGGACTTCGTACCGGCTCCTGACACGGACTTCGCCCGGCTCAGGGAGGAGCGGCTGGACGCGCTCGGCGACCTGGTCGAGCGGCACCTCGACACGGATGCGCTGCTCCGGCTCATAGAGGACGGCCCGCCGCCCGGCCTGCCGGTCCTACCGCCAGGCGCGCCTGCCGGCTAGTCCGCGCCGGTCCGTGCCATGCGCTGGGCGGTGATCCAGGCGTCGATCTGCTCCCAGTGGTCGAACAACCAGCGGATCCGGTCCTGGCGCTCGGTGGGCACTTCCGCGGCCGGGACCCGCCACCACTTCGCGGTGATGTGAGCGCTGAAGGGCAGCTTGCGCCAGACATCCCCGATCGTGATGAGCTCGTCGAGCCCGGTGTGCGCGACGAAGATGACGTCCGCGGATGGGCACGCCTCGATGGCCGTGATGGCGCCGTTCGGGCGGGGCGGCAGCAGGTGGTCCAGGCCGCGCGCCCGCTCCGCCTCCTCGGCCAGCCCCTTCTCCTCCAGCCGCCGGATCGCCAGCCGGCGGCGGCGCGGGGTGAAGTTCCCGCCCTCGGGGAAGATCACGAGGGCGTCCTGATCGTCCATCGTCGCGGCGAGGCGGTGGATCTCCTCGATGATCCGCTGCTGTCCGGATCTGCGCGGTACGAACGCGTTCGGCAACCGGTTGATCACCACGTCCAGCGACGGGTCGAACTGGAGGGCGGCCTTCATGACGATGCGCGGCCGCCGTCGATAGAGCGCTAAGAGGTGATAAATCAATAAAAAGGAGTCGCCGGGGCCCGCATGCCTAGAAAGCACAATGACCGGCCGGGTCAGCCGCGCCGCCTGTTCCTCCGCCGTGAGCTCCGGCTCCTCGACGTCCATGGTCAGCCGGAAGATCCGCACCGCGGCCGCGTACACCTTCGACAGGAACCACCTGATCAGCGCGTAATGCCGCTCCTGGCGCCGGGCCCCGCCGGCCACCCACAACCATAGGCACGCGATCAGCACGGCCGACTCCAGCGTCAGCCAGGCCACCCCGAACCAGACGAACCGCAGCCCCCGGCGCTGCGGCGGCGGCAGGCGCAGCGACGCGGCGGCCGTGACGACGAGCCAGAACGGCAGCGTCACCAGCATGAACACGGTCACGACGATGACCAGCGGAGCCAGCACCAACCGGCGCAGGAAACGTGGTGGGAGCAAGGTCGGCCTCCCTGAACGGTCAGGCCTTCATCCTCCTCCTGTCCGCAAATAGCGGGAAGACGCCTCGTAAGCCCGCTCGATGTACCGCGAGATCTGCGAAAGGTCGCGATAGCGCAGCGGCGAGAGCGGCTCGGCGACCCCGGCGGGCAACACGTGCACCTCCACCCCGGGCGGCAGGTTGGCCAGGTCCTCGGCGAAGCGGTGCCGGCGCGCGATCTCGAATGCCACCATGCCCACCTCCCAGAACCGCCTGGGCGGCGTCAAGGGCCGTTCGATCCGCCCGACGTGCAGGACGTAGACGCGCTTGGCCCCGAGCTGCACGGCCCGCCCGACGGGAATGCTGTGCACCAGCCCGCCGTCGAAGAAGTGCTCGCCGCCGATCACGACGGGCGGCAGCAGCCCGGGCACCGCGCACGAGGCCAGCACCGCGTCGACCAGCGGCCCGCTGGTGAACCAGTGCGCCGCCGCCCGCTCGACCGAGGCCGCCACGCACTGGAACGGGACTTCCAGCTCCTCGATCCGGGAAACCCGCACGGTCTTGCTCAGGACCTCACGTAGCGGCCCGATCGGGTGCAAATGGGTGCCCGTCCTGGCCAGCGTGGACAGCCGGGTCACCCATGAACCGGCGAACGCCGTACGTACGACATCGGAATGCCACAAAGACACCAGCCTGGCGACCGCCTCGGAAGGGGCGGCGGCGATGAGCGCCCCGTTCAGGGCCCCGACGGACGTGCCCACCACCAGGTCCGGGATGATGCCGGCCTCGTCGAGGGCCTGCAGCATGCCCACCTCGTGCGCGCCGAGCACGCCGCCGCCACCGAGCACGAACGCGGTCTCCACGCCACCACCCTCTCGTTGCCGCGTCCCGGAAGCAAAGACCTCGGCAGGCTGCCGAACCCCTCCGATGACGCGAAGCCCGGCAGGCGGGACGATTCCGCCATGACAGCAGTGGTGCAGGCCGAAGGGCTGACCAAGTATTACGGGAAACGCCGGGGTCTGGAGGATCTCACGCTCGAGATCCAGCCGGGCGAGATCTTCGGCTACCTCGGTCCGAACGGCGCCGGCAAGACCACCACGCTCCGGCTGCTGCTCGACGTGATCAGGCCCACCCGGGGCACAGTACGGGTGCTCGGCGCCGACCCGCGCGAGCCCGCGATCCGCTCCAGGATCGGCTACCTGCCGGGCGAGCTGGCGCTGGAGGGCCGCGAGCGGGCCAGGGACTACCTGCGCTTCCTCGGCCGGGTCCGCGGCGGCGTGCCGGACAGCCACATCGACGCGCTGGCCGAGCGGTTCGAGGCCGATCTGTCGGTGCAGATGCGCAAGCTCTCCAAGGGCAACAAGCAGAAGGTCGGGCTGATCCAGGCGTTCATGCACGAACCGGAGTTCCTCATCCTGGACGAACCGACCGGGGGGCTCGATCCGCTGGTGCAGCAGGAGTTCCTGGCCATGGTGCGGGAGGTGCGCAAGTCCGGTCGTACCGTGCTCATGTCCTCGCACGTGCTCGCCGAAGTCGAGAACGTCTCAGACCGGGTCGGCATCGTACGAGCCGGCCGTCTGGTGGCCGTCGAGGACGTGGCCGCGCTGCGCGAGAAGGCGGTGCGCCGGGTCGAGCTGCACTTCGACGCGCCCGTGCCGCCCGCGGCCTTCGCGAACCTGCCCGGCGTGCGCGACCTGCGCGTGGAGGGCGCCAGCGTGCGGTGCACCATCGACGGCCGCCCGGACGCCCTGGTCAAGGCGGCCGCCAGGTTCACCGTGGTGCATATGGTCAGCGCGGAGCCGGACCTGGAGGAGATCTTCCTGACCTACTACAGCGACGAGGAGCGGCGCCATGATCGCCAAGAGTCTGCGTGAGAGCCGGCGGGCGCTCATCTGGTGGTGCATCGGCATCAGCGCCTTCATGAGCGTCTATCTGGCCACGTACGCCAGCGTCAAGCTGGACCCCGCGACCTACGGCTCCGCGGCGATGGACAAGTTCCCGGGGCCGCTCAAGGACCTCATGGGCGGGTTCCAGGACTTCACCTCAGGCACCGGCTACCTGCAGACGGTCGTCTACCAGCTCTTCGTGCCGATGTTGTTCATCGTGTGCGCGGTGCTGGTGGCCAACCGGGCCATCGCGCAGCCGGAGGAGGCCGGGACGCTGGAGCTGGTCGTCACGCTGCCGGTGGACCGCAAGCGCCTGGTGCTGGACAGGTTCGCGGCGCTGGTCGTGTCGCTGCTCGTGGTGGCCGGGGTGACGCTGGTCGTCGCGTGGGCGGTCAGCGAGGCCGTGGAGATGAACGTGCCGTTCGACCGGATCCTGGCCGCGCACACGGGGGTGTTCCTGCTCGGGCTGCTGTTCGGCACCATGGCGCTGACCGTCGGGGCCGCCACGGGCCGCAGGGTGATCGCCTCGGCCATTGTGGGGGTGTGGGTGGTGGCCGGTTACGTGGTCGTCACGATCGGCGCCAGCGTCGACGCCATCGCCTGGCTGAAGTGGGTCTCGCCGTTCCACTACTACGCCGAGGGCAGGCCGCTCTATGAGGGGCTTCCGGTGGGGGACTACCTTGTGCTGGCGGGGGCGACGGCCGTGCTCGCGTTCACCGCCGTGCTCGCCTTCGACAGGCGTGACGTAGGAGTGTGATGGCGATCTCCGAGGTGCCCGCCGACCTGCTCGGCGGGCATCGTCAGGTGCTGGCGTCGTCCGCCGCGACCGGCCGATTACCGGATCGCGCGGCGCTCGACGACTATCGCGCCGCCGGCACGCGGGCCGCCGAGCTGGGGGTCCCGCTGCGGGTGCTGGTCGACTGCGCCCTCGCCGCCGGCGAGGGGCTGCCGTCGGTGCTGCCCGCGCTGCGCAAGGCGGTCTCCGCGCTGATGGAGGGGTACGAGCAGGCGCAACTCGCGGCCATCCGGAACGAGGAGGCGGCCCGCAGGGAGTTCGTGGACGACCTGCTCCAGGGGCGGGCCGAGCGGCTGGCGGAGCGGGCGGAGCATTTCGGGCTGCGGCTGGCCGAGTCCTACATGGTCGCGGTGGCCAGGGGCATGCGCGACGGCGACCAGGACCGGATCGAGCGGGACCTGATCGCCAGGTTCGGCTCGCACAACGTGCTCGTCGCCGTACGCGATGGGCTGCTGGTGTGCGTGGCCCCCGCGACGCTGCCCGCGGCGGTGGGGGAGTTCACCCACCATGTACGCGCCCGCTTCCCGGCCGGCTGGCGGGTCGGCGTGGGGCGTTCCCACCGTGGGCCCGGTGGGGTGGTGGCCTCTTACCGGGAGGCGGCGCAGGCCCTGGAGCTGGCCGACGGGCTGGGGCTCAGGATCGACGTGGTCAAGGCCGCCGACCTGCTGGTCTTTCCCGTGTTGCTGCGTGACAGGAGCGCCATCGAGGACCTGGTGACCAGCGTGCTGAGCCCCCTGCTGGGTGCGCGCGGCGGGCACGAGCCGCTGCTGGAGACCCTGGAGGCCATCTTCGCCTCGCACGGCAACCAGACGGCCGCTGCTCGGCGGCTGGGGCTCAGCCCGCGGGCGGTCACGTACCGGCTGGAACGCATCCGCCGCCTGACCGGCTTCTCACCGGACGATCCGACGCAGCGCTTCACCCTGGAGACCGCCGTGCTCGGGGCCCGCCTGCTGGGCTGGCCTACTCGTTGAAAGCCAGCCGGAGGCCGAAGCCGACGATGACCACGCCGGTCAGGCGGTCGAGGAAGCGGCGCACGGAGGGCGCACGCAGGAAGCCGCTCATCAGCGACGCGAACCCGATCAGCACCGCGCTCCACAACAACCCCTCGGCCACGTGCACGCTCGCCAGCAGCAGCCCCATCGCCGCGTGCGGCGCCCCGGCCGGGATGAACTGCGGCAACATCGCCACGTAGAACGCCCCGACCTTGGGGTTGAGCAGGTTCGTGACCAGGCCCCGCGTGAACCCCTTCCCGAACCCGACCGGCTCGGGCACGTCCGGATGGTCGGACCTGGTCAGGAGCATGCGCAGCCCCATCCACACCAGGTAGGCCGCGCCGGCCCAGCGCAGGATGTCGTAGGCCGGTTGCGAGGCCGCCAGCAGCGCCGACAGCCCCGCCGCGGTGAGCACGCCCCAGGTGAGCGTGCCGAGCTGGATGCCGAGCGTCACGCCCCAGGCCGGGCGCCGGCCGGCCAGCAACGACGTACGCAGGATGAGGGCCGTGTCGAGGCCGGGGGTGAGCGTGAGGAGGGCGACCACGGCGGCGAACGACCAGATTGATCCTGCGATGTCCATGGATATCAGGGTATGAGGAGCAATTTTCCGGTGGTACGGCGGCCCGCGAGGTCCTCGTGGGCCTGGCGCGCGTCGGCCAGCGGGTAGCGGTGCGAGATGTTGACGGTGAGTTGTTTCGCGGCGATCCAGCCGAACAGGTCGGAGGCCCGCTGGAGCAGCTCCTCCCGCTTGGCGATGTAGTGCGTGAGCGTGGGCCTGGTGAGGAAGAGCGAGCCCTTCCTGTTGAGCGTCTGGGGGTCGACAGGGGGGACGGGGCCGCTGGCGGCGCCGTACAGGGCCATGAGGCCGCGCGGCCGCAACACCTCCAGCCCGCCGTCGAACGTGGCCGCCCCGACGCCGTCGTACACGACGTCGATCTTGCCGCGCAGGGCCTCGGTGAAGTCCTCGTACCGCAGCACCTCGTCGGCGCCCGCCGCGCGGGCCAGCTTCTCCTTCTCGCTGGTGGACACCGTGGCGTGCACCTTGGCGCCCTTGAGCTTGGCCAGCTGGATCAGCAACTGCCCCATGCCACCGGCTCCGGCGTGAATGAGTATTTCCTCCCCTTCGCGTACGTCGTGGGTGGAGTGGGTGAGGTAGTGCGCGGTCATCCCCTGCAAGATCGCCGCCGCCGCCACGTCGGCGGGCACCCCGGCGGGCACCGGCACCACCCGAGCGGCCGGCACCACGGCCTTCTCGGCGTAGCTGCCCAGGATGTTCGCCCAGGCCACGGTGTCGCCCACGGCGACGTCCCGCACTCCGGCGCCCACGGCCGAGACGGTCCCCGCGCCCTCGTTGCCCATGGGGGTGGGGAGGGCGAGCTGATAGGTGCCGGCACGCTGGTAGATGTCGATGAAGTTGACCCCGCTGGCGGCGACGTCGACCACGATCTCCCCGTCACCGGGGACCGGGTCGGGGCGTTCGACGTATTCGAGAACCTCTGGGCCGCCCTGGGCGGAGACGATGATGGCATGCATGCCCCATAGTCAACTCCGCCCCGGGCGGCACGTGCCACCCGGGTCCTGGCGCAGGCGTGCCTCAGGGCTCCTTCCGGCCGCGTAGCTCGAAGTCGTCGAACGTCGTCATCAGTAGCGACTCGCTGTCCTGCGGAATACGCGCGAACAACCCCACGTACCCGTTCCCGATGCCGTTGGGGTCCTCCACCTGGTGCACCTGCCGGTCGTTCACCCACATCGTCAGCCGCACCGCGTTCCCGGCCTGCTCGCACAAGGCCACGATCCTGGCCTTGCCCGGCAATCCGTCCACCTGCACCGGCTGGGCCAGCGTGCCGCCGGACCCGTCCACGATGCGCCGGATCCGCGCCTTTCCGGTCGTGTCGAGGGCGAACTCGTAATAGGTGTCGTCATCGTCGGAGTTGTGGCAGTAGACGCCGTACTCGCCGGTGCCCGTCGACCTCTTGACCTCCGCGGTGACGCCGACGACCACGCTCGCGGGCAACATCGGCGTGGGCGTGGCGGACGGGTCCGGCGTGTTCGTGGGCTTGGCGATCAGGAAGGGTATGGGAGCCTTCGCCGCCCGCTCCTCGTACCCTTCCTCCACGTCCAGCCCGTACGTGCCGTCCGTACGGTAACCGTAGCTGGCGGTCTCGTCGGGATCGTAGGTGCCGTTCCAGCCGCCGGAGGTCTGCGTGAAGTCCTCGCGGTAGAGCACCCCCAGGTCGTCGGGCGGCCCGCTCGGGCTGAGCACCGCCCACGCGACCACGGACCCGCCCACGAGCACCGCCGCGGCCGCCGCGATGCCCGCGATCAGCTTGCTCCGGTGCGTCCGAGGGCCGGGCCGCACCTCGGTGAACGGCTTCGTGGCCTGCTGCCAGGCCAGCTGCACGGTGTGCGCCGCCTTCTCGGGTTCGGCGGAGCGCCCGACCAGGTGGTCGAGCAACTGCTGCGCGGTGGGCCGCATGGCCGGATCCTTGTGCAGCGCGGCCTTGACCAGCTCGTGCAGGCCGGGTTCGACGTCGTCGAGGTTCGGCTCCGTGTTGAGCACCTGGTAGACGATGGCCGGCAACGTGCCCCCGCCGAACGGCGCCTTTCCGCTGGCCGCGAACGCCACCAGGCATCCCCACGAGAACACGTCGCAGGCCGGCGACACCGGTTCGCCCCGCAGCACCTCGGGAGCCATGTAACGGGGCGTGCCGACCAGCTCGCCGGTGCCCGTGACGCCGCCGAGCGTGTCGAGCGCCCGCGCGATGCCGAAGTCGATCACCCGCGGGCCGACGGGGGACAGCAGCACGTTCGACGGTTTGAGGTCCCTGTGCACCACCCCGGCCCCGTGGATGGCGGTGAGCGCGGTGGCCACGCTGACGGCCAGCGCGTCGAGGCTGGAGCCGCGCAGGGGCCCGGACTGCTCGACGGCCTCTTCGAGGTTGGGCCCCGGCACGTATTCCGTGACCACATAGAGCTGGTCGCCGTCCAGCGCCGCTTCGATCACCGCCGCCGTACAGAACCTGCGCACCCTCTGGGCGGCATCGGCCTCCCTGCGAAACCGCATGCGGAACTGCTCGTGCTGGCTGAGCTCCGGGTTGATCACTTTGACGGCGACCCGTTGCCCAGCAGGATCCTCGGCGAGATGCACCGTGCCCATCCCGCCTCGCCCCAGCACGCTGAGCAACCTGTAGCGCCCGATGTGGGAGGTTTCACCGCTCACGCCGCGCAAGCTTACCGACACGGACCCGCCCACTGCAGACACCGGCCACGACACGGGTGTGCCGAGCACCGACCACCACCCCGATTCCCCAGGTCACACAGACCGGCACGGCCGCCATGACTGCCGCGCACAGGCTCAGGACCCTCCGCCCGGTGAACACCCCCAGGTCGGGATCGACCGGGCTCAGGCGCTTCCGGCCCCGAGCAGACCCGCACCCGGGTGGCAGCCGCCCTCATTCCCCGTACGCGGGAAATCGGCTCATCGGTCTCTACCTGATTGGCGGATGATCTCCACTATGAGCCAGGCGTTGGTGGATGGGTTACGACCCTTGCGGTTGGGCTCGCAGTGCTCTGGGTCCGCCCGCTGGGCGCGCTGTCGCGCGACCTCATGATTGGCGAAGGGGAAATCCCGGCTGAGATGCTTGTCGTAGTCGCTGATGTGTTTCCTGAGCCTGCGCCTGACTCCTTCCTGGTCGCAGGCAGCGGCGCAGTCCTCGAAGTGATAGAGGATCCACAGCTCGAAGCAGGGCAGAGAGACCGCCAGATTGACGTGTTCCTTGCGGGCCGCGATCAGGGCTTGGTCGAGCGTCTTGTGTTCATCGACGTCCACGACGCACCACACCTCGTCATAGGCGATGTTGGCGTCCCGCTGCGCCCGCGCCTCTCTGTCCTTCTTGTCGCGCTCGCGAATGGTGTACCCGACGATGGCTGCCGGGTCACGGCCGAGCCCGATCACCCTGCAGTTACGGATTTCCACGGGGAGAGAACGGAAGTAGTTTCGCATTCCTTCGAAGTATTCGACCTCCGTCACCTGGCCTTCGCACACGATCAGAACGCGCTTCTTGGGGGCTCGGCGGCCGGTGGGACGGTCAAGGCGCGGGGGGCTACGCCTGGGGCTCATGGCTTCTCCTTGGCCCCTTCCCGGAAGATTTCACGGATGCTCTCGAAGTTCACGTACGGTGCCGCCCCGTAGCGGCCCTGCAAGTAGCCGCGCTCGATGTTCTCGTCACGCCGGGTGTGGAACTCGGCTAGTGAATAGAGACTGGTCGCACCGGATTCATCTTTCTCCGTGAACCACACCTCGGCCCTGGCCAGGAGCTCCTCCTCGATCAGGGAACCAAGGAGCGTGGTGTCGTGCGAGGCGAAGATCAGCTGGGCGCCATTCGAGTTGATGCCGGGATCTTTGAACATCCGGATCAATGTCGAGCTCAGCAACGGATGCAGGCTGGAGTCGATTTCGTCGGCGACCAGAACGCCGCCGTTGTAGAGGACGGTCAGGGTGTGGCCCAATAGGGAGAGCCATGCTCTCGTGCCCGCGCTCTCTTCCGCCAAGCTGAGAGGGGGCGCTTCTCCCCGGCGGCGCAGGACCACTCTGGCTTCCGCCGGCGTCTCCACGAGCTCGGCCCGCTCGACTCCCAGGTCGGCCAGCCGCAGCAGTTCGTTGAGTGCCGGGGCGAAGACTTTTCGCTGCAGGATGTATTTCGCGATGTCGAGCCGGCGTTTTTCCTGTGACTCGCCATGCTGGACGAAGAGCACACTCATTGCCAGCATGTCGTAGATGCTGCTCAGCAGCGGATGGTTGTTGGATGCCGCGCATGAGAGGTAGAGCGAGTTCGGGCGGGTGAGCTTCAGTATGCGCTGCACTTCCCCGGAAAGGCCGCGGCCGAAGGTCATATCGGTCGGCCCGGTGCGGTCGAAGAGCTTCTTCGTCCGTCCCCGAGGAAAGGTATTCAGCCATTCGCCGAGGACCGCCGTATCGTCCACTTCGAAGCCGTACGAATAGCGGACGCCCTCGTGCAGAAAGTCTACCTCGAAGAACGAGGGCGTTCTCAGACCGGATTCTGAGAGCTTGAACGGCTGCCTGGGCACTCCCCTGGTCGGATCCCAGTGAGTGTGCGACGACCTGATCGCGCCGAACATCCACTGCAGGGCGTCAAGGACGTTGGACTTTCCCGACGCGTTCGCGCCGTAGATCCCGGCGACATGGAGCGGATCCGTGCGCTTCGGCTCTCCTCGACGCGAAACGGCGATCAGGGAAAGAGTCTGCTCGTCACGGATCGACCGATGGTTGGCGACCCTGAGGCGCAACAGCACGATCTTCTCCCCTCCGGTCAACCGGCCCCCACTCTACACTTTCAGGCCGCCTTACGAAGAGATTCCCCGTAACACCGCGCGTAAGTGCGTAGGCCAAGCAGCAAGGGGCACCCACAGCTGGGTCGTCAGCCTTCGTGCGAAGGAAAGGACTCGCGTACGTGGTCGAGCGAGGGCAGGCCGTTCTGCGGTGACACCACCAGCACGCGGCATCCCGCGGCGGTGGCGGCCGCGATGCCCGTGGGGCTGTCTTCGATGGCGACGCAACGCGACGGGGCCGCGCCGAGCAGGCGGGCCGCCTCCAGGTACGGGTCCGGGTACGGCTTGCCGCGCGCCGTGTCCTCGTTCGCGATCACCAGGTCGAACGTGTGCCCCAGCCGCGGCACCACCAGCTCCACGATGCTCCGGGGAGAGGCGCTGACCAGGGCCGTCGGGATGGCGGTCGCCGCCAGGTCGGCCAGCAGCTCCGGCGCCCCAGGCATGATCGTCAGGTCCTGCGCGATGCGGACGGCGAAGGCGTCCGTGAGCTGCCTGGCCACCGCCGCCGCGCACGGCTCGCCGCGGCGCAGCCGCCCGCCCAACGGCTCGTCCCCGTGCAGCCGCCCGGCCAACGGCTCGTCCAGGCGCAGCCGTCCGGCCAGTGGCTCGCCGCAGTGCGGCTGTCCAGCGAAAGGCCCGACCAAGTGGGCGGCCACGTCCTCGATCGTGCGGCCGTGGACGTGGGGAGCGTCGGCAGGGCCCAGCGGACGGCCGAGGGACTCGGCGACGGCGGCGGTCGCCTGCCACCACAGCCCCTCGGTGTCCACCAGCGTGCCGTCCATGTCCAGAAGGACCGCATCCAGGCCGCCGGGGTCAGACGGCATCGGCCGCCACGACCGGTGCGGGGACCGTGACCGTGCGGGTCGCCACCAGGACCGGGCGTTCCACCAGGCTGACCGAGACGCGGGTCCCGGGCGCGAGCCGTAGCGCCTCGTGCCCCGGCACGTCGGCGAGGACCTCGCCGCCCTCCACAGCGACCCTGAGCCGGACCGAGGCGCCGCGGAAGGACGCGGCCAGCACCTCGGCCGGACCATCCGCGACCGGTACGACCTTCACCGCCTCCGGACGGATCAGCACGTCCACGGACGGATCCGCGGGAACCGCGCCGTCCACCGGCAGGAGCTGGCCGAGCACCGTGACCTGGTCTCCCGAGACGTGCCCGGCCAGGTGGTTCATGGTGCCGACGAACTCCGCCACGAACGGCGTGGCCGGGCGGTCGTAGACCTCGGCGGGCGGGCCGGCCTGTTCGAGCCGTCCGTTCCGCAGCACCGCCACCCGGTCGGCGATCGAGAGGGCCTCCTCCTGGTCGTGGGTGACGAAGATGGTGGTGATGCCCAGGTCGAGCTGGAGGCGGCGGATCTCCTCGCGCAGTGACACGCGTACCTTGGCGTCCAGCGCCGACAGCGGCTCGTCCAGCAGCAGGACGCGCGGCTCCAGGGCGAGCGCGCGAGCCAGCGCGACGCGCTGCTGCTGGCCGCCGGAGAGCTCGTGCGGGTAGCGGTCGGCGTGCGTGGGGAGGCCGACGAGTTCGAGAAGCTCGTCCGCCTTCGTCCGCCTGGTGGCCACGGGCACCTTGCGCACGCGCAGGCCGAAGGCGACGTTGTCGCGGGCGTTCAGATTGGGGAAGAGGGAGTAGGACTGGAAGACCATGCCCGCGTCCCGCTTGTTGGCCGGCACGTTCGTGATGTCCTTGCCGTCCACCAGCACCGCGCCGGAGTCCGGCCGCTCGAACCCGGCCACGCACCGCAGCGCCGTCGTCTTGCCGCAGCCCGAGGGCCCGAGCAGGGCGACGAACTCGCCCGGCGCGATGACGAGGTCGAGGCCGTCGAGCGCGACGGTCTTGCCGAACTCCCGCCGCAACCCGCGCAGCTCCACCGATGCGGTCATTTCCGCTTCTCCTTACCAAATGCGCTAGATACGGCGAGTAGCAGCAGCCAGATGAGCACCAGGCTGAGAATCGACACCGCGACCGAGAGTTGCCCCTTGGAGCCCGAGACGGTCACGATCCACACCGCGAACGGCTCGTACCCCAGCAGGCTGGCGACGGTGTACTCGCCCAGCACGAGGGCCAGCGTCAGGAACGACGCGCTGGCCAGCGCCGAGCGCAGGTTGGGCACGATCACCCTGACCAGCACGTACGGCCACGAGGCCCCCAGATTGCGGGCCGCCTCCACCAGCGTCCGCACGTCCATTGTGCGCAGCCCCGCGTCCAGCGACCGGTAGACGAACGGCAGCACCAGCACCACGTATGCCAGCACCAGCACCAGAGGGAACGCCGGATCCTGCACCGCGATCAACGTGGCCCAGAACGGCGTCGGCGCCAGTACGTCCGTCCCGGTGCGCAGCGACGTGCTGATCCCGGCGACGAACGTGATCGGCGGCACCACCAGCGGCAACGTGCACAGCACCTCCATGAGGGGCCGCAGCCGCGGCGCGAAGAGCCGTACGGCCAGCATCGCGGGCAGCGCCAGCAGCAGGACCACCACGATCGTGGCGACCGCCAGCCCGAGGGACAACGACAACGACCGCACGAAGCCGTCGGCGCCGAGCAACTCGCCGTACGCCGAGAACGACACCCCGGTCGTCGGCGTGTAGATCGTGTACCAGAGCGAGGCGCCGAGCGGGATCAGGAAGTACGCCGCGGACAGCAGGAACACCGCCCCGCGCCACACCCGCGGCCGGGCGGGCGCTTTCACCCGGACGGCGACGGGCTCCAGGCCGGTCAGTGCAGCCATCGGGAGCTCCTCCTCTGCAGCGGCAGGTAGATCGCCATCACCAGCCCGGCCACCAGGACCATGTCGAGGCTGAGCGCCAGCGCGATGTTCTCGTAGCCGATCAGCACGTCGCCGGTGAGCGCGCTGGCGATCTTCAGGGTGACGAGCGGCACGACGGTCCCGACCATGGCGTTCGCGGTGGCGTACGCGGAGAAGGCCGAACCGAACAGCAGCACCACCCCGCCCAGCATCGACGGCGCCAGCACCGGCAGCGCGACGAAGCGCCAGTAGTGCCAGGCGGTGGCCCCGTTGTTGGCCGCCGCCTCGCGCCACTGAGGCCGCAGCCCGTCCAGCGCCGGGGCCATGGCCAGCACCATCAGCGGGATCGCGAAGTAGAGGTAGACCACGGCCAGCCCCCAGAAGGTGTACAGCGAGCCGGTCGGCAGCCCGACCAGGCCGCTGATCACGCCGGAGTTGCCGAGCGTGGCGATCCAGAAGAACGCCAGCGGCACCCCGCCGAAGTTGGCCAGCACGCCGGAGGCGGTCAGCACCGCCTCGCGCAGCAGGGCGAAGCGGGAGGTCACGACGGCGTAGGCGAGGAACGTCCCGAGCACGGCCCCCACCAGCGCGACCATGCCCGACAGCTTGACGCTGCCGATCATCGCGGTGAGGTAGCCGCCCTGGAGGCTCTGCGACAGGTTCGCCAGGGTCGGCCGGCCCTGTACCGTGAACGCCCCCGCCATCAGTGCGATGGCGGGGATGCCGAAGACGAGGGCGAAGAAGGCCAGCAGCGGCAGCGCTCCGAGCCAGCCCTTGGAACGGGCGCGGTTCATCCCGAGATCGCAGCGTCCCAGCCGCTGGCCAGCTTGGCCTTGGCCGCGTCCACCTGCTCGGTCGTCGGGAACGTGGGCGTGCCCTCCACCGCGGGCAGCGCGTCCGCCAGCGCCTTGTCGGCGGTGCCGTCGGTGGTCATCGAGGGCAGCAGGACGGGACGGGCGAAGCCCTTGAGGTAGAGGTTCTGGCCCTCGGCGCTGTAGAGGTATTCCTGCCACAGCCGCGCGGCGGCCGGATGCGGGGCGTCCTTGTTGACGGCCTGGGCGTACATCTGGAAGTACTGGCCGTCGTCGGGGATGTTCACCTTCCAGTCGAGGCCCTTGGCCGTCATCTGGGGCGCGTAGGCGGCGTTGTTGTAGTCCCAGTCGATGCTGATCTGGGTCTCGCCCTTCTCGATGGTCGCGGGCGTGGTCTCCACCGGGTTGTAGTTGCCGGCCGCCTTCAGCTTCTTGAAGAACTCGATGCCGGGCTGGATGTCGTCGAACGAGCCGCCGTTCGCGATGGAGGCCGCGTAGACGCCGGCGAAGGCCGAGCCGGACTTGGTCGGGTTGCCGTTCATCGCGACCTTGCCCTTGTACTCGGGCTTGAGCAGGTCGGCGAAGCTCGTCGGGCACGTGGCGATCTTCTTGGCGTCGCAGCCGATGGACACGTAGCCGCCGTAGTCGTTGACCCAGAGCCCGGTCGGCTCCTTCTGCCCCTCGGGGATCTTGTCGAACGTCTGCACCTTGTACGGCGCGAACAGGCCCTCGCCGGCGCCGCTGATCGCGAACGACTGGCCGAGGTCGAGCACGTCGGGAGCGCGGTCCTGGCCCTTGCGGGTCTTCACCGCGTTGATCTCGTCGGCGCTGGCCGCGTCGGGCGTCTCGCTCTCGATCTTGATGCCGTACTTGGCCTGGAACTTCTCGATGATCTCGCCGTAGTTGGCCCAGTCCGGAGGAAGGGCGATGACGTGCAGGTTGCCCTCCTTCTTGGCCGCCTCGACGAGCTTGTCGAGCCCGCCGAAGTCGGCGACGGAGGTGGCGGTGGCCGCGTTCGTGCCGCCCTCCGACGCCTGGGTGGTCTGCTGGCTGCTGGGTGCGGCGCCACACGCCGCGGTGACTACGGTTAGGGCTGCGACGACTCCGGCCGCACGGGCGCGAGGTGTGAACACGACGCCTCCATTATCCAGGGGGTGTGGAAAGAATCTAGGGGAACCTGTACAAACAAGCGAGCCCTAGTAAGTCGCATAAATATTGCTCTTTCATGAATAGGAAGGGTCGGGGATGGTTGCGCGCTATGAACGGATCGCCGATGAGTTACGGGGTGAGATCCTTTCCGGCGGGCATCCGATCGGTTCGCAGCTCCCCAGCGAGGCCGAGCTGGCCGAACGGTTCCGCGCGGCCCGCGGCACCGTGCGCCAGGCGGTGGCCGTGCTGGCCGCCGAGGGCCTGGTCGGCTCCAGGCAGGGCGCCAGGCGCATCGTGCTGGGCAGGACGCGCAGCCAGAGCTTCGCCGAGCTGCACAGCTTCGCGCAGTGGGCGCGGGCGAACGGTCACCGCTTCGGCGGCCAGGTGATCGACCAGCAGCGCAGGCCCGCGAGCACCGTCGAGTCGGCCAGGCTCGGCCGCGGCGAGGTGCTGGAGGTGCTGCGCCTGCGCTCGCTGGAGGGCGAGCCCGTGCTGGTCGAGCGGACGGTCTACGCCGGGTGGATGGCCGCCGCCGTCGAGCGGCTCCCCGCCGACTGCGAGTCGGTCACCGAGGCGCTGTACGACTCGATCGGGCTCGTGTTCGCTTACGGCGAGCACCTCATCGACGCGGTCCCCGCGGGCGCCCAGGACGCCCGCCTGCTCGGGGTGCGCCGCGGCAGCCCGCTGCTGCGCCAGCGCAGGACCACGACCACGCACGAAGGCCGTCCCGTGGAGTCGTCCGACGACCGCTACCGGGCGGGCAGCGTGACCTTCAGCATCCGCAACTCGATCGGCGCCAATCCCCTTGTGCGGCAAGCAGGCGACTTGCGCTTCAGGGCCTGAGAACATATGTTCGAGTCGTAGCGCCCGTCTTCCCCCGGGTGGCTTAGCAAACGACCAGAGCCGCGGGGAGAAGCGTCTTGAGCAGACTCTATGGCGATCCGATAGAGGTGTGGACCAGGGACGGGGAGCCGACCCAGTTCGTCTGGCGCGACCGGCTCTATATCGTCCGCCGCGTGCTCGACCACTGGGTGGTCGCGCGCGAGTGGTGGAAGACCAGCGAGGGCGATCCGGGTGAGCGCCAGTTCTGGCGGGTGGAGGCCAGCCCCGGGCGCGAGGTGGGTTCGTACGAGCTGCGTTACGACACCGCCAGCAACGGCTGGCTGCTGCTGCGGGCGTGGGACTGATGGCGCCCCCGTTCCCGCACCTCAACATGTGCTCCGCGTACTCCATGCGCTACGGCACCGCCTTCCCGCGGACGCTGGTGAGCCGGGCGGCCGAGCATGGCATGGACATCCTGGCGCTGACCGACCGCGACGGGCTCTACGGCGCGATCAAGCACGCGCAGGCGTGCGCGGAGGCCGGGATCTCTCCGGTCTTCGGCGTGAACCTGGCGCTCGACGTCCCCGCCTCGGCCTTCACCCCGGTTCCGGGGATCCGGACGCCGCGCCCCAGGACCGGGCCGAACGCCGAGGACCGCGTCACGGTGCTGGCCCGTGGCAAGGGCTGGTCCCGCCTGTGCCGCCTGGTCACGGCCGCCCACTATGCGGGCGAGCGCGGCGCTCCCAAGGTGACCCGCGAGCTGGTCGGCCAGTGGGCCGGCGGGCCGGGCGGCGATCATGGGTTCGGCGCCGAGGACGGGCTCGTGGTGCTGCTCGGCCCCAGGTCGGACGTGGGCCGCGCGGTGGCCGAGCGGCGCGACGAGCACGCCAGGACGCTGCTCGGCCTGTGGCGGGCCGCGGTGCCCGGCGTGGTGATCGAGCTGGTCGACCAGTACGGCTTCCGCGACGCCATCACGGCCGTGCGCATGCTCGGCCTGGCCGAGTCCATGGGCGTGCCCGCCGTGCTGACCAACGCGGCGCGCTACCTGGACCCGGCCGACCACCAGGTCGGCGACGTGCTCGACGCGGCCCGCCAGCTCGTCCCGCTGCACCCGCGCCACCTGGACCGCACCACCTCGCACGCCTACCTCAAGAGCACCAAGGAGATGTGGCAGGTGGCGGCCAAGGTCTGCGGCGCGGACCAGGAGCGGGTGGCGCGGTTGTTGTTCACCACCAGGCGGCTGGCGGAGGCGTGCTCGATGGAGCCGGTCGAACTGCTCGCGCTCAAGACCGGTAACTGGCATCTGCCCGAGATCGGCCGCGACCCGGTGCCGCTGCTGCGCCACCGCGCCGAGGACGGGCTGATCTCGCGCGGCCTCAACCGCTCGGACGACGCCAGGGAACGCCTCCAGGCCGAGCTGTCCATCATCGAGCAGAAGCGCCTGTCCGGATATTTCATAGCCGTGGCCGGCATCACGGACATGATCCGCGGCATGGGCATCCGCTGCGCCATCCGCGGCTCGGGAGCGGGCAGCCTGGTCAACTACCTCATCGGCATCGGCGAGGTGAACCCCCTCGACCACGGCCTGCTCATGGAACGCTTCCTCTCCGAGGGCCGCATCGGGCTGCCCGACATCGACGTGGACGTGGAGTCGGCCCGCAGGCTCGACTGCTACAAGGCCATCTTCGACCAGTACGGCGAAGCGCGCGTGGCCTGCGTGTCCATGATGGAGACCTACCGGGCACGCAGCGCCATTCGCGACGTCGCCGGAGCGATGGGCCTGCCTCCGCACGAAATCGACGCCATCGCGAAGGCGTTCCCGCACATCAGGGCCAGGCAGATCACCGCGTCGCTGAGCGACCTGCCGGAGCTGCGCGAGAGCCGGCTCGGCGAGGCGGGGCTCGACCGGGTGTTCCGGCTGGCGGAGAAGCTCGACGGGCTGCCCAGGCACATCGCGCTGCACCCGTGCGGCGTGCTGATCGGCAACTCGGGGCTGCGCGACCGGACGCCGGTGGAACGCAGCCTGCTGGAGTTCCCGATGTCGCAGTTCGACAAGGACGACGTGGAGGAGGCCGGGCTGCTCAAGCTCGACGTGCTGGGCGTGCGCATGCAGTCGGCCCTGGCGTACGCGCTGGGCGAGATCAAGCGCGTGGACGACGTTGTGGTCGAGCTGGACATCCAGCAGGGCGACGACCACCCGGACGTCCAACCAAATGTTCAGTACGTCCCGCACGACGATCAGGAGACCTACGACATGATCTGCGCCAGCCGCACCCTCGGCTGCTTCCAGATCGAGTCGCCTGGCCAGCGGGAGCTGGTGGCCAAGCTGGAGCCGCGCACGATGCACGACCTGATCGTGGACATCTCACTGTTCAGGCCGGGTCCGGTCAACTCCGACATGGTCACCCCCTACCTGGAGGCCAGGCACGGGTGGCGGCAGCCGTACTATCCGCACGAGGGGCTGCGGGACGCGCTGAAGGAGACGCACGGCGTCGTGGTGTTCCACGAGCAGGTGCTGAGGATCATCGAGGTGATGACGGGGCGGGACCTGTCGTTCGCCGAGAAGCTGCGGCGCACGCTGGACACGCCGGAGGGGCGGCAGCGGGTACGCAGGACGTTCGTCCCCATGGCCAAGGCCAACGGGTTCGACGACGCGGCCGTGGAGCGGGCGTGGCAGGTGCTGGACGCGTTCGGGGCGTTCGGGTTCTGCAAGGCGCACGCGGCGGCGTTCGCGCTGCCCACGTACCAGTCGGCCTGGCTCAAGCGGCATCACGCGGCGGCGTTCTTCGCGGGGGTGCTCACGCACGAGCCCGGCATGTACCCGCCGCGCGTCATCATCGACGAGGCCAGGCAGTGCGGGATCAAGATCCTGCCGCTCGACATCAACAAGTCGGGCAAGGACTGGCGGGTGGAACGGCTCGGGCTGCGCGTACGTCCTTCCGCGCTGGAAGGCCCTCAGCCGCGGCGGGAGTTCAAGATCGAGGAGATCGGCAAGGGGTACGCGTTGCGGGTGCCGTTCTCGGCGATCAAGGGGGTGAGCGAGGCGGAGGTCGAACGCATGGTGGCCGGGCAGCCGTACACGTCGCTGGCCGACTTCTGGGACCGCGCCCGCCCCTCGCGGCCCACGATCGAGCGGATCGTCCAGGTCGGCGGCCTGGACGCGCTGCACGACCTGCACCCCGGCGGGCCACGGTGGCGTCCTGGCGAGCTGACCCGCCGCGACCTGATCGCCCAGGTGGGGGCGCTCGACCGGGCCTCGGCGATCGGCGTCCGGGCGGGCCCGCGCAAGTCCAGGCGCTACACCGCCCGCCCCTCCCCGGTGGACCAGCCGTCCGTGCAGCTCCCACTGGGCTTCAGCGAGCATCTCCCGCCCGGGGAGCTGCCGGAGATGACGGAGACGGAGATGGTCGAGGCCGAGCTGGAGATCCTGGGCATCGACATCAGCCGGCACATCATCAGCTTCCACGACGAGCTGCTCGACGCCATCGGAGTGGTACGTTCCAGAGATCTCCTCGCGCAACGCAACGGCGCGAAGATCCTGGTCGCCGGGGTCAAGGTGGCGACCCAGACCCCGGCCGTGCGCTCGGGCCAGCGGGTCATCTTCACCACGCTCGACGACTCGACGGGGCCGATCGACCTGACGTTCTTCGAGTCGGTGCAGGGGCGGTGCGCGTCGACCGTGTTCGGCTCGTGGCTCATGCTGGCCAGGGGAGTGGTCCGGCGCACGGGCACGCGGGCGGTGTCGATGCGCGCGGTGGACTGCTGGAACCTGACGGACCTGGACGCGCTCTGGCGCTCCCAGGGCATCGAGGCGGTCCGCGCCCACCTCGCCCGGGCGCCGGAGGAGCTCGCGGGGGTCGGCGGCGGCAAGATCGAGTACGCCAACGGCTTCCGCCTCTCGCCCTACGCCGACCTCGGCCCGGCCATCGCGAACCCGCCCCGGCAACTCTGGCACGCCAGCCAGGGCAGCTCAGGCCCGACAGCGGCCTAACCGGTGCGGCCGATCGGGGTGGAGCCCGGGGTCGGGTGAGGTGGTTGCGACGCGAAGGTGTGTATCGTGCCGGGCTCCTCGGCGCGGGCCGAGTGGGAGTCGCACTGCAGCCGCGTCAGCTCGCGTACGGTGGCGGCGCACAGCAGGGCGGCCACCCCCGAGCAGCCCAGCTCCAGCACCCCCACCCCCGTCAGGTCGCCCTCGGAGGAGTCGAGCGGGAGCCGGATCATGATCAGCGCGAGCGTGGTCAGCCAGCTCAGCCACCACCCCGCCAGCAGCCCGAGCCACCGCGCGCGTTGCCCGGCGGGCGGCCTGGTGCCGCGCCACACCTCGTCCACCAGCACCGCGGGCGCCACCAGGTTGACGAACGGGATCAGCCAGGCGGCGGCGACCGGGCCTGAGGCGGCCGAGCGGTCGTTGGCCTGCCTGGCTCGCACCAGCCAGGTCACGTAGGCGGCCGCGGCCGCGATCGAGGTGCCCGCCACCAGCATCATCAGCACGGCGAACACCGTCACCGCCCCCACCACCGCCTCCGCGTCGGCCCCCTGGGGCCGGCCGCCGAACGCGGCGAGCTGGGCGGCCAGGTGGCGGCCGCGGGAATGCTCGAAGATCACGAGGGCGCCGAGGGAGAGGACCTGCGCGGCAAGCGTCACATATACGGCAGAGGCGGCTCTAGTAGGCGGTGCCTGTGTGTAGCGCACGTTGTTCTCCCCCCGGGCCATGCGCTGAGGTTCTGATTCACTTCTATCCCGGGAGCCCCGCAGTTAATCAGCTCACCACGCCGGATTCCCACGCCCAAGCTGCGATTTCAACTCGATTTCGGACACCGAGTTTGGCCTGGATACTGCCAAGGTGTGTCTTGACCGTGGAAAGTGACACGAACAGCTCGCCGGCCACTTCCTGGTTGGTCCGCCCCCTGGCCACCAGGCGCACGACGTCCAGCTCGCGATCGGTCAGCGGGTCGTTCGGCGGCAGCGCGGTCCGCCGGGGCTGGGCGAGGTGCTGCAGCAGCCGCACGGTCACCGACGGCGACACCAGCGCGTCGCCCGCCGCGGCCGCCCTGACCGCCTCGATCAGCAGCGTGGGCCCGCTGTCCTTGAGCAGGAACCCGGTCGCCCCGGAGCGCAGGGCTCCGTAGACGTACTCGTCCAGGTCGAACGTGGTGACGATGACCACCCGCAGCGGCTTCTCCACTCCCGGCCCGGCCAGTGCCCGGGTCACTTCGAGCCCGTCGAGCTTGGGCATCCTGATGTCGAGCAGGCACACGTCCGGCCTGAGCCGCCTGGCCTCCGACACCGCCTCGGCACCGTCGGCCACCGCGGCCACGACCTCCACGTCCGGTTGTGCGTCCAAAATCATCTGAAAGCCGGTACGCACCAGTTGCTGGTCGTCGGCGATGAGAACCCGAATAGTCACGGTTCCAACTCTAAGGATCAGCCGTTCGGCCGAGGCGGATATGGACTCACGGCCGATCCGCCGCCCCCTGCCCCGCCGAGAGTCTGTACGCCATGAACGACGTGCTTGTTGGACGAGCCCTGACCAAGCGGTTCGGGCAGACGGTCGCCTTGGGCGGCGTGGACATCACGGTACGAGCCGGCGAAGCCGTGGCGATCATGGGCCCGAGCGGTTCCGGCAAGTCGACCCTGCTGCACTGCCTGGCCGGGATCATGAAGCCGGACGCGGGCGAGGTGCACCTGCTCGGCCAGCGCATCGACACGATGCGCGAGCGCCGGCGCAGCGCGCTGCGCCGCACCCGCTTCGGTTTCGTCTTCCAGTTCGGCCAGCTCCTGCCCGAGCTGCCCGCCGAGGAGAACGTGGCACTCCCGCTCATGCTGGGCGGCGTGCCCAGGGCCCTGGCGGTACGGCAGGCCCGCGAGTGGTTCGCGCCACTCGGCCTGCACGCCATGGAGGCCAGGCGGCCGGGGGAGCTGTCCGGCGGCCAGGCCCAGCGGGTGGCCATCGCCAGGGCACTGGTGAGCAAGCCGGCCGTGGTGTTCGCCGACGAGCCCACGGGGGCGCTCGACCAGCAGACCGGGCACGACACGATGCGGCTGCTCGTGGAGGCGACCAGGCACAACGGCGCCTCCCTGATCGTCGTCACGCACGACCCGAACGTGGCCTCCTGGTGCGACCACACGGTCGAGGTCCGCGACGGCCGGCTCCTCGCAGCGGGCGGGGTACGCGCGTGAACCTCGACCTGACCTGGCGGCTGCTCAAAGGCGGCGGCCGCAAGGGCATGCTGGGCACCTGGCTCACGCTGGGCGCGGTCGCTGTGTCCACGGCGCTGCTGCTGTTCGCCGTGGCCGTGAACTTCGCCTTCGAGGCAAGGGGCGAGCGCGGCGCCTGGCGCAACCCCGTACCCGCGACTTCAGGGGCGGTCGCGATCGAGGCGGCGCGCTTCGACTACGTCGGCGACCGGGAGATCACCGTTGTCGACCTGGCCGCGCTCAACGGTGACGCGACCGCCGGAGCTCGGCTGCCGGGCCTGCCCCGCTTCCCCGGGCCCGGCGAGGTGTGGTTGTCCCCGGCGCTGGCCGAGCTGGCCAGGCAACTCCCGGCCGACCAGCTCGCCAGGCGCTACCCGGACCCCAAGGGCGTGCTCGGCGACGAGGCGCTGGTCCACCCGGGCGAACTGGTCGCGGTCGTCGGTCACGAGCCGGACGCGCCCGCGATGACGGCGGTTCGCAAGCAGGACTGGATCGTCGGCAAGGGCCCCGCCAAGGTGGCGAGCCTGGCGGGGACGCCGTCGGAGGACTCCGAGGCGTACCGCGCGCTCACGCTCGTCGCGAGCGTGCTCATGGTGGTGCCGCTGCTGGTGTTCGGCGGCGCCGCGGCCAGGCTCACGGTCGCCCGGCGCGACCAGCGGCTGGCCGCCCTCAGGCTGGTCGGCGCGACGCCGGGGCAGGTCATCCGGATGACCGTGGCCGAGGCCGTGCTCGTCGCCCTGGCGGGCGTGCTGCTCGGCGCCGCCGTCTACGCGGCCGCCGCGCCGCTGCTGGCCGGCATCTCGATCGGGGGCGGCCCGTGGTTCGTCGCGGACCTGTTCCCAGGGCCGCTGGTCCTGGCCGCCGTGCTGGTCGCGGTGCCGCTGCTGGTGGGGCTGTCGGCGGTGGCGGGGTTGCGGCGCGTCGTGGTGAGCCCGCTCGGGGTGGCCAAGCGGCAGACGCCGCCCGCCATGCGGTTCGTACGGGTGCTCGCCCTGCTGGCGGTGCTGGCCGCGTTCCCCGTGCTGAGCAGGGGATCCAGCGTCGCGCTCGTCGCCGTGGCGCTCGGCCTGGCGTTCCTGTGCCTCAATCTGGCAGGTCCCTGGGTGGTCGGCCTGATCGGCCGGATCACGGCCGCGAGCGCGCGCAGGCCCGCCCGGCTGCTCGCCGGCCGCCGGCTGGTCGACGATCCGCGCTCCGCCTGGCGGACGGTGAGCGGCGTGGCGCTGACCGGGTTCGTGGCGGGCTTCCTCGGCCTGCTCAACCCCTCGGCGTTCAGCGGCTCTCAGGAGCCTCCCCAGCTGCGGCTCTCCGTGCCGGTCACGCAGGCCACGGCCATCGCCGACCAGGCTCGCGACCGGCTGCGCGAGGCCGGGGTCCGCGCGACGGTGGAGGTCTCCCAGCAGGGACGCTCGGAACGGCTCGTGACCGCGGCTCTCGGCAGCCAGGCCGGCACGGCCGCGATCGACCGGGCGCGCACCGCGCTCGCCGGGCTGGTCCCCGGCCGCACCGCCACGACCGAGGCCGACGACGAGCGCTTCGGCATCCAGATCCTGGCCGACATCCGGGTGGGCACGATCGTGGTGTTGTCGGTGTCGTTCCTGGTGGCCATCGCCAGCTCGGGGATCACGGCCGCGTCGTCGATCCTGGACCGGCGGCAGACGTACGGGCTGCTGCGCCTGGCCGGCACGCCGCTGGAGGTGCTCGACCGGGCCCGCCGCGCGGAGACGCTCATCCCGCTCACGGTGATGGGCGGCGGGGCGATCCTGGCGGGGGTGTTCTGCGCGGTGCCGTTCATGATCGGTGGGATGCAAGCGATCGGTGTGATCACGCTGGTGACCTGCGTGGTCGTCGGCTTCGCCGGGGTGATCGGGGCGGGCGCGCTGAGCAGGCCGCTGCTGAGGTCGGTCACCGCCGACCCCGCGCCGCGCCCCGATTAGCCGGTCAGCCCAGCACCAGGTCGCGGACCAGCTTCAGCGAGGGCTCGTCGCGCGGCCCCATGACCAGCAGGCTCGTGACCGGGCTCTTGCGCCAGAGCTCCAGCCGTTCCTTGATCCGCCCGGGCGGGCCGACGAGCGAGATGCCGTCGGCCAGCTCGTCCGGGATCGCCCGGAACGCCTCGTCCCTGCGCCCGGCCAGGTAGAGCGCCTGGATGTGCTCGGCGGCCTCGGCGTAGCCCATCCTGCCGATGATGTCGGCGTGGAAGTTGCGCTGCTTGGCTCCCATGCCGCCGATGTACAGCGTGAGCATCATCTTCACGCCGTCCAGCGCGGAGCGGACGTCGCCGGAGATCACCACCATCACCATGGCGGCCACGTCGAAGCCCTCGGGAGCGCCCGACAGCGCCCCGCCGTACATCTCCTCGATCTTCTCCGGGAACGCGAACAGCGGCAGCCACCCCTGGGCCAGTTCGGCCGCCAGGGCGACGTTCTTCGGGCCCTCCGCCCCGAGATAGACGGGGATGTCCGGGCGGAGCGGATGCGTGATGAGCTTGAGTGGTTTGCCCAGGCCGCCCGCCAGCGGCAGCGGGTAGTGGTCGCCGTCGCTGGTGACCGGTTCTTCGCGGCGCCAGACCTGTCGCATGATGTCCACGTATTCGCGCGTCCTGGCCAGCGGTTTGGCGAACGGCTGGCCGTACCAGCCCTCCACCACCTGCGGGCCCGAGGCGCCCACACCGAGCAGCAGGCGGCCGCCGGTGAGGTGGTCCAGGGTCATCGCGGTCATCGCCGTCGTGACGGGCGGCCGGGCCGAGAGCTGGGCGATCGAGGTGCCCAGCTTGATGCGGGTCGTGCGGGCGCCGTACCAGGCCAGGGGGGTGAACACGTCACTCCCGTACGCCTCCGCCGTCCATACCGAGTCGTAGCCGAGCCGCTCGGCCGCCAGCACCGATTCTGTCGCGTCGTCGGCGTTGCGCTGCCAGTAGCCGAGGTTCAAGCCGAGCTTCATGTGACACCTCCGGAATTAAGTTCTATTACGGCTGCGGCGGCCGAAAGTGTCAATGGAGGATCTTCCGGGGTAGTCACACTCTGTGCTCATGGGTCTACGTCGTCTCGTCTGCCTGCTGCTCCTTCTGCTGCCGGCGGCCGAGCCCACGATGGCCGAAGGCGTCTCCCGGCCGAACATCGTCCTCATCGCGGCCGACGACCTCGAAACCGGTACGCTGCAGTACTTCCCGAACATCACCCAGGAACTCGTCCGCCAGGGCGCCTCGTTCGACCGGTTCTTCGTGGCCAACTCCTGGTGTTGCCCGTCCAGGGCGTCGATCCTGCGCTCCCAGTACGTCCACAGCCATGGCGTGATGACCAACACCGCGCCGGAAGGCGGCTTCGACCGCTTCCACGCCCTAGGTCTGGAACGTTCCACAGTCGGGACCTGGATGCAGCAGGCCGGATATCGCACGGGGCTCATGGGCAAATACCTCAACCATTATCCGGGGGCGACGGCCGAGGAGACGTTCGTGCCGCCCGGATGGAACGAATGGGACGTGCCGGTGCGCGACCTCTACGAGGAGTACGGCTACCGCCTCAACCAGAACGGCGCCCTGTACGACTACGGCTGGTCGGAGGAGGACTACCTGTCGGACGTGCTGGCCGGCAAGGCCCACGACTTCATCGCCGGGTCGCAGGAGCCGTTCTTCCTGTATCTGGCGCCGATCGGCCCGCACAACCCGGCCAACCCGGCCGTCCGGCACGTGGGAGCCTTCCCGACGGCCATGGCGCCGCGGACACCGTCGTTCAACCAGGACGACGTGAGCGACGAGCCGCTCTGGCTGCGCACCAGGCCCAAGATCCTGCAGCCCGGCCTGGACGAGGTCGACGAGCGCTACCGCGCCAGGCTGCGGGCCATGCTGGGCGTGGACGACCTGGTCGGCTCGGTGGTGCAGGCCCTGCGCGAGTCCGGCAAGCTCGACAACACCTACATCTTCTTCACCTCCGACAACGGCTTCCATCTCGGTACGCACCGGCTCAGGCAGGGCAAGACCACCCCGTTCGAGGAGGCGATCAAGGTCCCGCTCGTGGTCCGCGGCCCCGGCATCAGGCCCGGTTCCACGATCGGCCAGTTGGGGGCCTCGGTGGACCTGGCGCCGACGATCGCCGCGCTGGGCGGGGCCACGGCGCCGCCGTTCGCCGAGGGGCGGTCGCTGGTGCCGCTGCTCAAGGGGAGTCCGCCGGTCAAGGGGAAGCCGCCGGCGCCGTGGCGGCGGAACGTGCTGGTCGAGTTCAGGAGGCCGACCAACCGGGGGTCGGCCGCCCAGACCCCGGTGCCCGCCTATCAGGCGTTGCGTACCGAGCGGTATGCCTATGTCCGGTACGAGACGGGCGAGACGCAGCTCTACGACCTGACCTCGGATCCGTACCAGCTGTACAACCTGGCCGAGAACGCCGATCCCGCGCTGCTGGTCGACCTGGAGCAGCGGCTGCAGGCGATGATGGCCTGCTCGGGGGCCAACTGCAGGGAGGCCGATACCCGTCAATGATCGAACAGCGACGGATACGCGTGCGCCAGGTGGTCGGAGATCGCTCGAGCGGCCTCGCCTGCGTCGCCCCGGTCGATGGCCTGCAGGATGCGCTCGTGGTCGGCTCGCAGGATCGACGTGTCGCCCAGGCGCTCGACCGCTTCGACCGCGTACCTCCGCATCGAGTCCCGTAGCGACCGCATGATGGCGGCGATGAGCCGGTTGCCCGAGGCGTCCGCGATCGCGCAGTGGAAGGCCGTGTCGTGCTCCACGAACTCCTCCGCCGTCTTCGCCCCGTCCATCCCGGAAAGGGCGGCGGCGAGCGCGGAGGTGCCGGCTCGCGCGGAGGCCGCGTGGGCGGCGGCCCACTGCTCGATCATGTGCCGGGTGTCGATGACCTCCCGCAGCTCCAGGCTGGCCAGGCCGAGGTGCAGCCTGAGCAGGTCCGTCAGCGCCGTGTCGGGACGCGCGGTCAGTACGGCCCCCGCGTCCGGACCCCGGCCCACCTGCGAGGAGACCACGCCGAGGGTCTCCAGCACGCGCATGGCCTCGCGTACCGACGAGCGGCTGACGCCGAGCTGCTCGGCGAGCTGGCGTTCGGCGGGCAGCCGGTCGCCCGCGGTCAGGCCGTCCTCGGCGATGCGCCGTTCGATCTGTGCGAGCACGTCCTCGAACGTCCGGGTTCGCTTGACGGGACGCCAGCCGCTGCCGTCCAACGGAGCCTCCCTGGCCGGAAAGAGTGGGATTCGATATGGTCTGACCATACTGTGGTCGGACCATACTTTGGAAGGAGAGCCGTGCGAGTCGCCCTGTTCATCACGTGCGTGAACGACACGCTCTTCCCCGGCACCGGCAAGGCCGTCGTGTCGCTGCTGCGCAGGCTCGGCTGCGACGTGGACTTCCCCGCCGCCCAGACGTGCTGCGGCCAGATGCACGTCAACACCGGCTACCGCGAGGAGGGCGTACGGCTGGCGCGGCACTTCACCGAGGTCTTCGCCGGGTACGACGCCGTCGTCGCGCCGTCGGGGTCGTGTGCGGCCATGGTGCGCGAGCAGTACCCGAAGCTGGCGAAGCCGGGCAGCAGGGGAGCGGCGGCGATCGCCGAGGTCGCGCCGAAGGTCTACGAACTGTCCGAATTTCTGATCGATGTGCTGAAGACCGATGACGTCGGCGCATATTTCCCGCACCGGGTGACATATCACCCAACGTGCCACTCGCTCCGCAGCCTCCACCTGGGCGACCGGCCCACCAGGCTGCTCGCGAACGTCCGCGGGCTGGAGCTGGTGCCGTTGCCCGGAGCGGAGGAATGTTGCGGCTTCGGCGGCACGTTCGCGGTCAAGAACCCGGCCGTCTCCGCGGCGATGGGCGCCGACAAGACTCGCAGCATCCTGGACACGGGCGCCGAAGTGTTGTGCGCGGCGGACAACTCGTGCCTGATGCACATCGGCGGCACGCTGAGCCGCCAGAAGACAGGCGTCAGGACGATGCACCTGGCCGAGATCCTCGCATCCACGGAGGAGGCCCAATGAGCTCGACATTCCTCGGCATGCCCGGAAATTTCCCGCAAAATGCGGCGGAAGCCGTACAGAACTCACAGCTTCGCTACAACCTCCGGAAAGCCACCCACACCATCCGCGACAAGCGAGCCGCCGTCGTCGGCGAGCTGCCCGACTGGCAGGAGCTGCGCGCGGCCGGCAAGGCGATCAAGGACCACACCCTCCACAACCTCGACCGCTACCTGATCCAGGCGGAAGCGGCCGTGACCAGGGCGGGCGGCACGGTGCACTGGGCCAGGAACGCCGCCGAGGCCAACCGCATCGTCGCGGACCTGGTCAAGGCCACCGGCGAGACCGAGGTGGTCAAGGTCAAGTCCATGGCCACCCAGGAGATCGAGCTCAACCAGGCGCTGGCCGAGCAGGGCATCACCGCGTACGAGACCGACCTGGCCGAGCTGATCGTGCAGCTCGGCGACGACTTCCCCAGCCACATCCTGGTCCCGGCGATCCACCGCAACAGGTCGGAGATCCGCGAGATCTTCCTCGACAAGATGCCCAAGGTCTCGCCGGACCTGACCGACGACCCGCCCGCGCTGACCGAAGCGGCCCGGCTCCACCTGCGCGAACGCTTCCTCAAGAGCAAGGTCGCCATCTCCGGCGCCAACTTCATGATCGCCGAGACCGGCACGCTGGTGGTGCTGGAGTCGGAGGGCAACGGCCGCATGTGCCTGACGCTCCCGGAGACGCTCATCAGCGTCGTCGGGATCGAGAAGCTGCTGCCCTCCTGGCGGGATCTGGAGGTGTTCCTCCAGCTCCTGCCGAGAAGCTCCACGGGCGAGCGGATGAATCCCTATACGAGCATGTGGACGGGCGCCGTCGAAGGCCAGGACTTCCACCTGGTCCTGCTCGACAACGGCCGCACCGACGTGCTCGCCGACGAGGTGGGCCGCCAGGCGCTGCGCTGCATCCGCTGCTCGGCCTGCCTGAACGTGTGCCCGGTCTACGAGCGGGCGGGCGGACACGCGTACGGCTCGGTCTATCCAGGACCGATCGGCGCGATCCTCACCCCGCAGCTCAGGGGCATGTCGTCGGAGCTGGACGCCTCGCTGCCGTTCGCCTCCAGCCTGTGCGGCGCCTGCTACGACGCCTGCCCGGTGGCCATCGACATCCCGGAGGTCCTGGTGGACCTGCGGGCCAAGGCCCCGCACGCGGCGGCCGAGCGGGCGGGCATGAAGGTCGTCGGCTGGATACTCAACGACCACGAACGGCTGGCCAAGGCGCAACGCGCGGCCACCCGCCTGCGCAAGCTGGTGCCCAAACGGCTGCCGGGACCGCTGTCGGCGTGGACCGACACCAGGGACCTGCCCGATGTGCCGGAAGAATCCTTCAGAGACTGGTGGGAGCGAACCCGACGCAGCGAGTGGAGTGGAGGCCCGACGGAGGAGGGACTCCGCGGAGCGAGTGAGGAGCGGTGAGCGACCCATGGGGCAGGGAGCGGAATGAGCGCGCGTGAGGAGATCCTCGCCAGGATCGGCAAGGCCGTCGCCGGCGCGGGGGACGTGGAAATTCCGCGGAACTACCGGACGACGCAGCAGGTGGAGGACCTCGTGGGGTTGTTCGCCGAGCGGGTGGACGACTACCGCGCGATCGTGCGGGTGATCCCTGAGGCCGAGGTGCCCGGCAGGATCGCCGAGAGCGTGGGCGAGCGCCGCATGATCGTCCCCGACGGCTTCGACTGGGAAGGGGGCTGGACGGATCTGAACACGGCCGACGGCGTGATCACGAACTGCGCCGTGGCCATCGCGGAGACCGGCACGATCGTCCTGGACCACGGCCCTGGCCAGGGTACGAGGGCGCAGACGCTGGTCCCCGACTACCACCTGTGCGTGGTGCGAGCCGAGCAGATCGTCTCCTGCGTGCCGGAGGCGATCGCCAGGCTCGACCCGTCGCGCCCGCTCACCTGGATCAGCGGCCCGTCGGCCACCAGCGACATCGAGCTGAACCGGGTCGAGGGCGTGCACGGCCCAAGGACGCTGGAAGTGATCATCAGTACCTGAGCACGGCCGCCACGTCGGGGACGCGGTCGGTGAACCACAACTCCGCGTCCGTCATCGCGGCGGCCCTGGCCAGGGCGGAGTCCGAACGCTCCTCGATCGGCTCCTCGACGCCCCAGCGGCGCAGTTCGTCCGGGTCGGTGGCGAGCTGGGTGCCGCCCTCGCCGGTCCACACGCCCTTCGGCAGCTCGCCGGGCGAGAGCACCGCCTGCACCCTGCCCTCGCGCAGGGCGTGCGCGACCCTGGCCATCCCGACCGGTCCTCCGGACTCCTGGTGCCGCTCGATCAGCTGGCTACGCCTGTGGTCGAGCCATTGGTCGAGGGCCCGCTCCACGTCCTCCTCGAACTGCCCGTGGTCCGAGCGGCTGCCATGCTCGACCATCATGACCCGGTCCACGGACTTGGTGCCGAGATGTTGCAGCAGGTACGAGCGCGACTTCGGCTCCCCGGCCACCAGGACCAGCTCCGCGCCGATACGGCGGACCTGCTCGTCGATCTCGTGCGCGACGGCCACCGCGTTCTTCTCCCACGTCTCGTCCACCGCCCGCTCGTACCGCTTCTGCGACCAGCCGCCCTGCGCGGTCTTCTGCAGCGGCCACGAGGCGGCCTCCACGGTGGCCTTGCGCGGCGACCCGCCCGCGAACACCGTCAGCTCCGCCCCCGCGTGATCCACGATGACCCGGATGTGCGGAACGTTCTCGCCGCGCTGCATGAGCATGGGCGTGACGTGCGGCAACGGCGACCACCTGGCCAGCTCGTACGGCGCCCGCGTGAGCGACTCGGCCAGCACCACGTCACCGTGCGTGGCGAACAATGCCCGCCCGGCGGCGGCCTGGGTGGCCTCCTCTTCGAGGGCGTCCAGGGTCCTGGGGTCCACCTTCCGGTCGAGCCGGTCGCGCACGCTGTGCCAGTGGGCCTTCCGCTCCGGCCCGGTGAGCCCGCCCAGGTAGACGGACGCGTACGGGCCGCGCCGCTCGTACAACGGGCGGATGAAGTCGAGCCGCACCGCTCACCACCTCCGCTTTTCCACGCCGAGCCCGAGGGCCTTGGCCACGTCGGCCACGTTCGTGTAGCGGCGTTCTGGGAGGGATTCGACCATGTCGGCCACTTCGTCAGGAGCGGACACACGCTGGGCGTGACGTACCAGATCGTCCTTGGAGGCGGGCCAATGGGCGTCGCTCAGCCATTTGGCGAGATCGCTGCGGACATCGACACCGTGTCGCGTGATGCCCTCCGGGGTGCCCGGCACGTGTCCTGGCGGGTACGACTGCTGCGACTCCTCGCCGGGCGCCGGCATGGCCTCGGGCTGCTTCCATTCCTCGGCGTGCGTGGTGCCGCCGCCGCGTACCAGGCCCTCGGTCTCATGCTTCTGCTGATCGTCCAGGCGGGGGTTGTGCTTGTCGCTCCCACGTTGTTCCATAATCCGCCCCTACCCCCGCTTTCGTGGGCAAACATCGCGAGTGTGTACCCTGCCGAGCGTGTTCGTCCCTGATGTGAGCATCGCCACGGAACGGCTCACGCTCCGGCCGTTCGGCCCGCAGGACGCCGCCAGAATCCGCGCGATCGTGCGGTCCGGCGCCCGGTTCCTGCCGCCCGGCGCGCCCGCCACGGCGTCCGGCATCGTCCAGTGGCTCTCGAATGGCGTGCACGAGCTGCGCCGCTCGGGCCAGGGCCTGCACCTGGCCATGACCGGTGCCGACGGCCTCATCGTGGGCGCCATCAGCCTGTTCAAGACCTCGTGGAGCGCCGGCACGACCGAGGTCGGGTACGGCGTGCACCCCCTCTACCGCGGCCGCGGCTTCGCCACCGAAGCCGTGCGCGGGCTGGTGGACTGGGTGTTCGCGACCACCGAGCTGCGCAGGATCGACCTGACGGCCAACCTGGACAACGTCGCCTCGCTCCGCGTGGCCCAGAAAGCGGGCTTCACCTGGGAAGGCGTGCTCCGTGCCGCCGTCATGGAGGACGACGGCCCGCACGACCTCGTCGTCTTCGGCCTGCTGCGCGGCGACGGCCGCCTGCCCGCCGGCACGCTGCCCAGGACGGAACTGCGTACCCAGCGGCTGCTGCTGCGGCCGCCCACCGTCGCGGACGTCCCCGACCTGGCCGCCACCGGCGCCGACCCCTTCACGCAGGCCAACACGGGCATGCCGCGCGGCTACACGGAGGAGCACGCGCGGGCGTTCATCGACGGCTCCGAACGCAGGCGGATGAGGGGCGCGGGCATCACCTGGACCGTCGAAGAGCTGGAAACCGGCCGCTTCGCCGCGAACGTGGACCTGCGCGACCTCGACTGGAACGACCATACGGCCGAGATCGGCTACATGACCGCCCCATGGGCTCGCGGCAAGGGGTACGCGGGTGAGGCCGTGCTGGCGATCGCGCGCTGGCTGTTCGAGCGGCACGGTTTCGCCCGGCTCCAGCTCCGCGCGAACTTGGCCAACGCGGCTTCCCAGCGGGTGGCGGAGAAGGCGGGCTTCGTCCGCGAGGGCGTCGCCCGGGCCTCGCTCGGCGGCGAGGATCTGATCGTCTACAGCCTCATCCCTTCCGACCTGGCCTGAGGGCACGCCGGACTGACCTTCGTACCCTTTGTGAAACCCCTCCGCAGCCGTCACCCTTGAGATGAGGACGGTGAGGCGCAATGATCACGGTTGTCGGCTGGGACGGACACGAGTTCTCGGCCAGGGCGGTGGCCAAGCTGCACGAGGCCAAGCTCGTCGTGGGTCCCGACTCCATACTCGGGCAGCTCAAGCTCACCGCGCCGACCATGGCCGACGGGTCGCTGCTCGAAACCCTCGACGACCACCTCGAGCACGGCGAAGGCCCCGCGGTCGTGGTCGCGGAGGGCGATCCCGGCTTCTTCGGCGTCGTACGGACTTTGCGGGCGCACGGCCTCAAACCGGCCGTGTTGCCGGCGATCTCGCTGGTCACCCGCGCCTTCGCCCGCGCCGGGCTCAGCTGGGAGGACGCGCTCGTCGTCGCCCCGTCCGGCCCGCGCCAGCTCAACCGGGTGGTGAACGCCTGCCGCGCGCACCCCAAGGTAGCCCTGCTCGTCGCGCCGGGAGTCGGCCCGGGGGAGATCGCCAGGGAGCTGGCGCCGACCACGCCACGCGCTCTGATCGTGTGCGAGGACCTCGGCGGGCCGGACGAGCGGGTCACGCACAGCCGCATGGGCGAGGCCACCACCAGGCCCTGGAAGGACCCCGACGTGGTGCTCGTCCTCGACCCGCTGCACCAGCCCAAGGAGCCGGGCTGGGTGGCCGGCGCCCAGCCGGGTCCGGCCGAGTGGGCGCTGCCGTTCGAGAGCAGGATCCCGGCGGAGGTCAGGGCGTTCATCCTGGCCAAGCTCGGTCCCCGGCTCGGCGACCTGGTCTGGGACGTCGGCGCGGGCGCCGGCGAGATCGCCGTCGAGTGCGCCAGGATGGGCGCGGCCGTGGTGGCCGTCGAACGCGACGAGGAAGCCTGCGCCGAGCTGCGCGCCAACGTCCTCCGGCACGGCGTCAAAGTGGCTCTGACCAGGGGACAGGCGCCGCCCGCGCTGGAGCCGCTGCCCGACCCCGACGCCGTCTACGTGGGCGGCGGTGGCCCCGACGTCGTGGTCGCCTGCGCCGCCCGCGGCCCGCGTTCGCTCGTGTGCGCGGTCAGCAAGGTCGAGCAGGTCTCGGCCGTGCTCGACCGGCTGCGCGAGCAGGGCTACCGCGGCGAGGGCACCCAGATCCTGGCTTCCCGGCTGACGCTCGACCCCGACGGCTCACACCGTCTGACCGCCTCGGATCCCGTTTTCGTGGTGCACGCGACGCCTGCGCACACAGCGTGACCTGTTCCCTACCGGGGCGCATCGGTTATCCTCGCGTGACTTTGTCTACCGCACCGGAGAATCCCTCACAATGAAGCCGCCGCTCCTGCTGATCGGGCAGGGCTCACACGATGACGCCTACGCGGCGGAGTTCGGCAGGTTCGTACACCGGCTCCGCTGCCGGCTCGACCAGACGGGCGCCGACGTCTCCGGCGGCTATCTGGAGCGCGCCACGCCCCGGCTGAGCGAGTCCGTCGCCTCCCTGGTCGCCAGGGGACACCACCGGCTGGTGGCGCTGCCCCTGAGCCTCAGCAGGGTGGGCGAGGAGTTCCCCGCCGCGCTGGCCGAGGAGCAACTGCGCCATCCGACGCTGATGTACGACTACGGCCGCCCGCTCGGGCCCGACCCGCGCGTGCTCGCGCTATTGGCCGAGCGGCTCAACGAGGCCGCCGCCGAGATCTCCAAGCCGCGCGCGCTGGAGCTGGCGGGCGCCAGGCCCAGGCTCCGGGCCGTCGACGCGTTGTCCGTCGAGGACTTCCCCGCGCACGTCGAGCCGGGGGAGACCGCGGTCGTCCTGGTCGGCGAGGGCTCCACGGACGCGGCCGCCAACGCCGAGATCCACCGGGTCTCGCGGCTGTTCTGGGAGACGCACGCCTACGACTTCATGACCGTCGAGACCGCTTTCGTGTCGGTCACCCCTCCCGGCGTGCCCGGCGGGCTCGAACGGTGCCGCCGCCTGGGGGCCAAGCGGGTGATCGTGGTGCCGTACCTGCTGTTCGCGGGCGGTCTGCTGGAGCGCGTGTGGGCGCAGGCGCTCGCGTACGGCGCCGGCCACCCCGATCTCGACATCCGCTGCGCCGAGGTGATCGGCGACTGCGAGACCCTGGCCGACGTCGTGATCGACCGATACGAGGAAGCGCTCCAACTCGTCCCGTAAGTCGTTCCGTATGTGGAGGTTTGCCGTGCTCGCTGAGACGCTCGCCGCGATTCGCCCCGCCGACCCGGTGGCGCTCGCCGAGGCCCGCGCCCACCAGGACCGCCTCACCAAGCCCCGCGGCTCGCTCGGGGCGCTGGAGGACGTCGCGATCCGGCTCGCGGGCGCGGCGGGCGCCAGCCCGCCGCCCATGCCCGAGCCGGCTGCGCTGGCCATCTTCGCGGCCGACCACGGCGTGCACGCCCGCGGCGTCACCCCGTGGCCGCAGGAGGTCACCGTCCAGATGGTGGCGAACTTCCTGGCCGGCGGCGCGGTCGCCAACGCCTTCGCGGTCCAGGCCGGGGTGCCCGTGACCGTGGTGGACGTCGGCGTCGCCGCCGACCTGCCCGACGCCCCCAACCTGGTCAAACGCAAGATCGGGTACGGCACCGCCGACCTGTCGCAAGGCCCCGCGATGACCGTTGACCAGGCCGTCCGAGCGCTGGAGGCCGGCATCCTCGTGGCCCGCGACCTGGTGGCGTCCGGGGCGCGCTGCCTGATCACGGGGGACATGGGCATCGCGAACACCACCGCGTCCGCCGCGCTGATCTCCGTGTTCACCGGCAAGGACCCGGCCGAGGTGACCGGCAGGGGCACGGGGATCGACGACGAGACGTACGAGCACAAGGTGGATGTCGTCCGCGAGGCCGTCCGCGTGAACGGCCTGTCCGGTCTGTCCGCCGGCTTGTCGGCGCCCAGCGAGGCGCTGCGGGCCCTGGCCGCCGTCGGCGGGTTCGAGCACGCGGCCATCGCCGGCTTCATCCTGTGCGGCGCTGCGGCCCGCGTGCCGGTGATCCTCGACGGCGTCATCGCCGGCGCCGCCGCCCTCGTGGCCGCCGCGCTGGACCCCGCCGCGATCGACCACTGCGTCGCGGGCCACCGCTCGGCCGAGCCCGGTCACGCCGCCGCGCTCACCCATCTCGGGCTGCGCCCGCTGGTGGACCTGGAGCTGCGGCTCGGCGAGGGCACCGGCGGCCTGCTGGCGCATCCGCTGGTCTGCGCGGCCGTACGGGTGCTGCATGACGTGGCCACGTTCGATTCGGCGGGAGTGACCGAAAAGCCCGTGTGATGATGGTGGCACTGGAGGTGAGCAGTGTCTCGTTATGGCATGATGTACGGCCCGGACATCACTTTTCTCGGCGTGGAACGTTGCGACGTCAACGAACCGGCGAGCTACGACGGCGCCGATGTGGTGATCATCGGCGCGCCATTCGACGGGGGCACGTCCAACCGGCCTGGTGCCCGGTTCGGCCCGATGGCGCTGCGCCAGGCCTGCTACCTGCCGCACGACGGCTCCAGGCCGAGCCTGGCGTTGCGGGTGGACGCGCTGCGCGACCTGCGGGTGCTGGACGCGGGTGACGTCGAGTGCTACTCGGGCGACGTCGAAGGCGCGCTGGCCGCGATCGAGGAGGCGGTGCATCGCATCGCCGCGTCCGGCGCCGTCCCGCTGGTGCTCGGCGGCGACCACACGGTCGCGCTGCCCGACGCCAGGGGCACGGCCAGGGCGCACGCGGCGGGCCGTACCTCGATGATCCACTTCGACGCGCACGCCGACACCGGGGACATCGCCTTCGGCCACCTGTACGGCCACGGCCAGCCGATGCGGCGGCTCATCGAGTCCGGGGCCATCCGCGGCGACCGGTTCCTGCAGATCGGGTTGCGCGGCTACTGGCCGGAGCCCGAGACGCTGGACTGGATGGCCGCCCAGAACATGCGTTCCTACGAAATGACGGAGATCGTGGCGCGCGGGCTCGAGGAGTGCCTGACGGAGTCGTTCCGGATCGCGCTCGACGACTGCGACCAGATCTTCCTGTCCGTCGACATCGACGTCTGCGATCCGGGGCATGCGCCCGGCACCGGCACGCCCGAGCCCGGCGGGCTCTCGGCCAGGCAACTCCTCGATTCCGTCCGCCGGATCTGCTACGAACTTCCGGTGGCCGGGATGGAGGTCGTCGAGGTGGCGCCGCCGTACGACCATGCGGACATCACAGCCTTCCTCGGAAACCGGGTTATCCTTGAGGCGCTGTCAGCGATGGCCAGACGCCGGAAGGACGATGAGGGCGGGCCTCGCTGGGATCCTCGGCAGCCCCTTCTTGACGGTCGTTAACCCGTGCGCAGCAAATGGCGCGTTCGGAGCCGGTAGGTTTAGCTGCTAAACACAAGCTTCGCGAACGGGAGATTCCCCCCATGGGTCCCTACCTCCTCGGCCTGCGGCTTTCCGGCCGCCGGGTCCTCGTCGTGGGCGGCGGCCGCGTCGCCCAGCGACGGGTGCCCGCGCTGCTAGAGGCCGGTGCGGAGGTCACTGTCGTGTCGCCAAGCGTGACTCCGGCCCTCGACGACCTGATCGCCGCGGGCAGGGTGACCTGGCATGACCGGCCCTACGAGGTCGGCGACTGCGACGGGGCCTGGCTCGTACAGGCCTGCACCGACGAGCGATCCGTCAACACGGCGGTGGCCGCCGAGGCGGAGGCCAAGCGGGTGTGGTGCGTGCGAGCCGACGACAAGGACGCCTCCGCCGCCTGGACGCCCGCCACGGGGCGGGTCGACGAGATCAGCGTGGCGGTCACCGCGGGCGGCGACCCGCGCCGGGCCGCCGGCATCAGGGACGCGGTCGTGGACGCACTGCGCGACGGCACGGTCGACGCCCGGCGCAACCGCACCAAACCGGTCGGCGTGGCCCTGGTCGGCGGCGGGCCCGGCGACCCGGGGCTGATCAGCGTGCGCGGCCGGCAACTGCTCGCCCAGGCCGACGTGGTGGTGGCGGACCGGCTCGCGCCCCGCGCCCTGCTCGACGAGCTCGCCTCCGACGTCGAGCTGATCGACGCCGCCAAGGTCCCCTACGGCAGGTCGTTGCCCCAGGAAACGATCAACGAGCTGCTCGTGGACCGCGCCAGGCAGGGCAAGTTCGTGGTCAGGCTCAAGGGCGGCGACCCGTTCGTGTTCGGGCGCGGCGGCGAGGAGATGATCGCCTGCGCCCAGTCGGGCATTCCGGTGCTGGTGGTGCCCGGCATCACGAGCGCTGTGGCGGTGCCCGCGGCGGCCGGGGTGCCGGTGACGCATCGGGGGGTGAGCCAGGAGTTCCACGTCATATCCGTGCACGTGGCGCCCGACGACCCCAAGTCGACGGTCGACTGGCCCGCGTTGGCCCGTTCCCAGGGCACGCTGGTGTTGCTGATGGCCGTCGAGCGGTTGGCGAAGGTGGCCGAGGCGCTCCTTCGAGACGGACGTGCACCGGAGACTCCCGTAATGGTGGTGCAGGACGGTACTCTTCCGACCCAGCGGGCGGTTACCGCTTCGCTTGCCACTGTGGCCGACCGCGTGTCCGCGGCTGGGATACGGCCACCGGCGATCGTGATCGTCGGCGAGGTCGTGAGGGTCGGCCAGGAGGTCGAGATGGTTCGAGCGGAGCGCTTGCCGTGAACACGGCCATGGATGACGGACGGCAGGAGTCACCGGGGGAGCAGACGTTGAGCTTCCGCCCGGTGGGAGACGACGACGCCTCGGACGGCGCCGAGGCCGTACACGGCGACGGGCGTCCGGAGGACGGGCGGGCCACGCGCGACGGTCCTCCGGACGCCGCGGAGCCCACCGCCGAAGGGGCCTCCGCTTCCGAGGCGCCCGCCTCGGCTTCTGAGGCGCTCGCCGCCGGAGGGGCTACGGCTTCCGAGGAGCTCGCCGCCCATGGGGCCGCGGCTGCTGAGGAGGCGTCTGCCCCGGCGCCGGCTTCCGAGGTGGGTGACGACTCCGCGGGGTCCGGCGAGCAGCCCGATCCCGAGAAGCCGAGCCTTTTCACGGCCAAGACCCCGGCCAGGAAGCCCACCGCCGCTGCGGAGCGCGACCCGTCTGGCAAGCTCGTCGCCGGTGCGAGTCAGGCCGTCTCTGGGAGAGCCGCTGCCGCTGCGGAGCGCGACGCGTCCGGTAAGCGCACCGCTACCCCGGGCCGGACCAGCCCCGCTGCGGCGGAGGGCGACGCGTCCGGCAAGCGCACAGCTTCGGCTGGCCAAGGCGGGGCCGGTCGGCCCGCCGCGGACGCGGCTGAGGCCGAAAGGCCCTCCCTTTTCGTACGCCCCGCCGCACTCGGCGGGCCGGAAGGCCAGCGGCGCCGTCCCGCCCAGGACGCGCCTGCCGCGCCCGACTCGCGGGACGAGGCGGAGGGGGAGCCGCCGGTCGAGGCGGCCGCCGCTCCGGCTCGACGCGGCACCCCCGAAGGACGCGCCGGATCGAGGACCCCCGAGGCGCCCGCCGAATCGGCGGTGCGGCCGGAAGCTGCCGAGGATTCCGGCGAGCTGGAATCGGCGGACGAGCAGCCGTCAGCAGCCGACGGGCAGCCGTCAGACACGGACCCGCCAAACGCGCAGGAGCCCCAGGCCGTCGAGCAGCCGTCCGAAGAGTCGTCGTCCGGTCCGGAACCACGGGACGAGAAGCAGCCCCGCGACGCGGAAGGGCGTGCGGAGGAGTTGCCTGCCGCGGCGGCCGAGACGCTCATGACGGCACTCGACATGCTCCGCGAAAGCGTCGCCGACCTGCGCTTCGGGCTCGACCTGCCCGGCGTGGAGGAGGCCAGGCAGGCGCAGGCCGACCTGCTGGCCCAGCTCGAGGACTACGTGTTGCCCCGGGTCAGGACCAGCGCCGCGCCCGCCCTCATCGTGATCGCGGGCTCGACCGGGGCGGGCAAGTCCACCCTGGTCAACTCCCTCGCCGAGAAGAACGTCTCGCGCACCGGCGTACGCCGCCCGACCACCGGCACCCCCGTCCTGGCCTGCCACCCGGACGACCGCAAGTGGTTCGCGGAGGGAGAGCTGCTCGGCGGCCTCGAACGCCTCGACAAGCCGGCGCCGGAAGCCGGGATGCGCAGCATGGTCGTCGTCGCGACCGAGAAACTCCCGCAGGGCGTCGCGCTGCTCGACACCCCCGACATCGACTCGGTGGTCGAGGAGCACCACGAGGTCGCGCACCGCATGCTCGACGCGGCCGACCTGTGGATCTTCGTGACCACCGCCGCCCGCTACGCCGACGCCCCCGCATGGAACCTGCTGCGTCTCGCCAAGGAACGCGGCGCCCGGCTCGCCATCGTGCTCTCTAGGGTTCAGCCCAAGTCCGCCGACGTGGTTCTGAAGCACTTCGTCCGCATGCTCACCGAATACGGCCTGGGCGAGATCGACAGGTTCATCATCAACGAGGCGAAGGTGACCGACGGCAAGCTGCCCGACAGCGAGGTCCTCGACCTGCGGCTCTGGCTGGCCGAGCTCTCGGTCGACGAGGAGCGCCGGGCCCAGGCCGTACGCGAGACTCTCAACGGTGTGCTGGACAGCTTCCGCACCCGCGTGCCCGCGCTGGCCAGGCACCTGGAGGGGCAGGTCGCGTTCAGGGCCGAGCTGCGCGGCGACGTGGAGGCGGCCTTCCTCGGCGCGCTCAGCCAGATCGACAAGGCGTCGAAGAACGGCTCGCTGCTGCACGGCGAGGTGCTGGCCCGCTGGCAGGACTTCGCGGGCTCCGGCGACCTCATGCGCTCGTTGCAGCTGCGCAAGCGCGGCCGCGCGGCCAAGCACGCGCCGGAGCGCGTGCTGGCGTTCAAGGCGGCGATCCGCGCCGGCCTCGAGTCGGTGATCGTCGCTGCCGCCAACCGCGCCGCCGAGGAGGTGGTCGCGCGCTGGCGGCACCGCGCGGAGCTGGGCGGCACGCTCGGCCAGGGCCTCGAAAGACCCTCGGACAATCTCGTACGTCTCACCAGCCGCGCCATCGCCTCCTGGCAGGAGCACCTGAGCGAGCTCGTACGCACGGAGGGCGTGGCCAAGCGGTCGGTGTCGAAACTGGTGTCGTTCGACCCCGATTCGCTGGCGCTGATCTTCACCGTCGCGATGTTCAGCGGGGGCAACGGCGAAGGGGTGCCGCACCGGCTGGTCAACGCCCTGCTCGGGGCCGAGTCGCTGCGCGGCATCGGGGCCAAGGCGCTCAGCGACCTGCGGGCCAGGATCGGCATGTTGTTCGACGAGGAATCCATGCGTTACGTGCAAGCGCTCGACTCCGCAGGCATTCCCGACGAGTCCGTCGCCACCCGCCTCTACCAGGCAACGTACAACCTCGAGGTCGCTCGATGACCACCATGACCACCAGGCCGGCGCTCGCTCCCCGGTTGTCCGCGCTCACCAAAGTGGTGGAGCTGGGCCCTGGGCGGCTGGACAAGAAGCTGCTCAACGAGGCCAGCGGGCTGCTGTTGCGGTCCGGAGACCGGCTCAAGCTGTCGTCGGAGCACACGGTCGTCGCCCTCGCGGGCGGCACGGGCAGCGGCAAGTCGTCGCTGTTCAACTCGCTCTCCGGGCTGGAGCTGTCGCCCACGGGCGTACGCAGGCCGACCACCGCCCGTACCCACGCCTGCGTGTGGGGGCTGGAGGGCGCGGGGCCGCTGCTCGACTGGCTGCAGATCCAGTGGCGGCACCGCTTCTCGCGCGCCAGCGCGCTCGACAAGGGCGACAGCCAGCTCCATGGGCTGATCCTGCTCGACCTGCCCGACCACGACTCCATCAGGGCGCTCACCGACACCGAGGCCGATCGGCTCATCGGGCTGGCCGACCTGGTGGTGTGGGTGCTGGATCCGCAGAAATACGCCGACGCCTCCACGCACCGGCGCTATGTGACAGAGCTGGCGGGGCATGAGGCGGTGACCGTGTTCGCGCTCAACCAGGCCGACCGGCTGACCGCGGAAGAGCTGGCCGAGCTGGTCATCGACCTCAACGACCTGCTGCGCCGCGAAGGCGTCGAACACCCCAGCGTGGTCCCCACCTCGGCGGTCACCGGGCGGGGCATCGAAAGCCTCAAGAGCGTCATCGCGACCGCCGTCGCCCGCCGGCGTGCCGCCATCCAGAAGCTGGAAGCCGACCTCCACCGGCTGGAGCAGCGCCTCAGCCAGTCCATGCCGCTGGGCGAGGCCCTGTCCGCGCCCTCGTCGGTCGACGAGGCTCGCAGGATGGGGCTGACGGACGCGTTGTGCGACGCGGTGGGCGTACCGGCTGTGGGCGAGGCCATGGAGAACGTCTACGCGGAGCGGTCCAGCCGGTGGGTCGGGTGGCCGTACCCGCGGTGGTTCTCCAAGTTCCGCTCCGATCCGCTGAAGAGCCTGCGGCTCGAGGACGTGGGCGAGGAGATCCGCGGCATCACGACCGGGTCGGTGAGCGCGCAGTCCGCCGAGGTGGCCAATGCCGTGCAGGCGCTCGCGGACGGGCTGTCCATGGGGATGCACCCGGTGTGGCGTACGGCCGTGCACCAGGCGGCCAGGTCCCGCTCGGGGCAGCTCCCGCAGGCCCTGACCGAGGACCTCACGGAGGTGGCGCCGCAGCTCGACCGGGTGCCCGGGTGGTGGCGGCTGCTCAAGGTCTGGCAGTACTTCCTGGTGGCGGCGTTCGTGGCCGGGGTGGCCTGGCTGGCGGCGGGCCTGCTCATGCCGGGTCAGCTACCGCCTGCGCTTGAGCTGCTGGGCGACAGCGCGACGTTGCCGTGGGTGGGGCTCATGATGGCTTCGGTGCTGGGGTTGGGTGCCTTGTCGGGCATCGCGTCCCGCAACTTCGTCGAGCTGGGGGCGTCTCGGGAACGGGAACGGCTGGAGCGCGAGATGCGTCGCAGGGTGGCGGCGGTGTCGGCGACCATGGTCGTCGAGCCGGTCGAGCGCGAGCTGGGCCGCCACCACGCCTTCTACACCGCTCTGAGGGACCTCTCGGCCTGACCCCCATCGCCGTCGTCCAAAGCGCTGCCGAGTCCTTAGCCGTCTCCAGGAAGCGCTGTTTCAGAGCCGTCGCCGTCGTGCGGCGGCTCTTTCGCCTGTCCACCCTCGTGGGCGGCGGCCTTGTCCACAGCCGGTGCCATCGCTCACCCTTCATCCACAGAATCCCGTTCCACCGCCCGCCGCCTCGCCCGCCCACGGCACCGTGTTCCCAGATCGCGGGCAGCCGGCCCGCCGCATGGGAGGCACGGGATGAACGACATCTACATCACGCTCACCGGCAACGTAGCGGCAGAGCCGAGGCAATACAGCTTCGACGACGGCACCAGGATCACCTCGCTGAAAGTGCTCACCTCACACCGCTACTTCGACAAGAAGTCGGGGCAGTGGACGGATGGCGACAAGGTCTGCTTCACGGTCCGCTGCTGGCGCGCACTGGGAGAAAACGTCGCCGCCTCCGTACGCGCGGGGCATCCGGTGGTGGTGTCAGGCAAGCTACGCATCCGTGAGTTCGGCCCCGAGGGCGATCGTCGTTTCATGCCCGAGGTGGAGGCCAGCGCGGTGGGTCATGACCTGCGCTGGGGCAGCGGCGTCTTCACCAAGCCGGACCGAGGCGGCGGGGTGGGCACGATGAGCAAGGAGATGCGCGAGCGCCTCGACGAGGAGACCCGGGACTGGGCGATGGCGTCCCGAAACCTCCGCGGCCGCACCCGCGCGGAAGCCACTGCCGCAGCCGTTCTGGGCACCGGCCGCGCCTTGGGGGTGGAGAACGACACTCGCCTCGCCTTGGAGGCGGAGGGCGGCGCCGTACGCACGCTGAGGGCGGAGGGCGACACACCGCGCGTGCTGGGAGCAGAGAGCGACACGATGCGTGCGCTGGGAGCGGAGGGTGACACGGTGCGCATTCTGGGTGCCGAGGGCGACGAGACGGTGCGCGCTGAGGGCGACGACGGAAAGGACCGTGATGCCGAGCAAATGACGCTGGAGGAACGAGCGGCGGCGTAGCGGCAGCGGCGGCGGGTGCAGGGGCATCGACCGCCGGACCGGTGCCCCTGCACAGGTCGAACAGCCCGCCGCCGGTGACAAGGGGGACTGGTCCGGAGCGGGCGAGCAACGGCAGGAGCAGAAGCATGGAGGACGAGCTGGATGGAGGGGAAAAGAAGCACAGGGGAGGAGCCAGATGGAGGGGGGAGGGGGCACCGGCCAGGTCCCGTTGACACCCCGAGGGCGGCGGCCGATGGTGTGTTGCCCGCGTCAGATGGCTAGAGCATCTGTCAGGTCCAGGTCACGCCCCGCACCATGGCTGCTCCTTTCCAGCACGGCCCGCTCGCGGATTGAGCAGGTGTCGTCATTGCCAACGTATCGGTTCCCATCGCACAACGCACACTCCGCAATTATTGTGTTACACATCGTTAGTCAGGGAGGAGACGAGATGGCGGCGACCAGTCACGCCTCGATCGGCACTCGCGACGGTGTGTCAACGCTGGCCGGCCGCTGGCCGTTGCTCGGGCAACGCCGCGCGCTCGTGGTCTACTTGTGCGCGATAGTCGCCCTTGATCTCGTCGCGATCATGCTGTTCGCGGCCTCCACGGTTTTCCAGTGGCGGGATTTGCTCACGTTCACCGCCCTCATGGGCTGTGGCGCGGTCTGCATCGAGGCCACCAGACGCCTGGGCGTGCCCGCCGGGGTCTCGCGGGACCTGTTGTCGGCCTGGTGGTTGCCGGTGGCACTGCTGCTGCCTCCGGTCTATGCCCTCTTCGCGCCGATCGTCCTGCAGATCCTGCTCCAGGTACGTGTGCGGGCCACGGTCCTCTACCGCAGGGTGTTCAGCGCAGCAGCCATCGGGCTGGCCGGGTGCACGGCGTCTGTCGTGTTCCACCGGTTCGTCGAGGATCCCTGGGTGTTGTCGCGGGGGAGCGGCTCGCCGATCATCTTCGCGGTGCTGGCCGCCGTGCTCTTCTCCCTGCTCAACATCGCCCTCATCGCCTTCGCCGCGCACACGGCCGACCCCGACACCACCTGGCGGGAGGTCCTGTGGGACAGGGAGAGCGTCCTGCTGGACATCGTCGAGCTGTGCCTGGGCGTCACGGTCTCGATCGCCTGCGGCCTCAACCTGGCCCTGCTGGTGCTGGCGCTCCCGCCGGTGGTGTTGCTGCAACGCAGCCTCCTGCACGCCCAGCTCCAGGCCGCCGCTCGCACCGACGCCAAGACCGGCCTCCTGAACGCCGCCGCCTGGCAACGCGAAGCCGACACCGAAATAGTCCGGGCCCGCCGCACCGGCGACACCCTGGCATTGCTGATCATCGACATCGACCACTTCAAACGGGTCAACGACGCCCACGGCCACCTGGTCGGCGACCAGGTTCTCGTCGGGGTGGCGGCCACGCTGCGCAGCCAGCTGCGCGACTACGACCTGGTGGGCCGGTTCGGCGGTGAGGAGTTCGTGGTCCTCCTGCCGGGTGCCGACGTCCACGAGGCTCGCCAGGTCGCCGAACGCCTCCGTACCCACATCGGCCACATGACCATCCCCGCCGACGACACCCCGATCAGGATCACCATCTCGACGGGGGTCGCCTTGATGAGCGTCCACGGCGACGACCTGATCGACCTGCTGGCCGCTGCCGACCTGGCCCTGTATCGAGCCAAGGAGCTGGGACGCGACCGAGTCTGCATCCCCGCCGTCCAACCACCCCCACGCACCCTCCCAAAGACCCCACCCCCTGACCCCTCGTAGATCACCCTCAGTACCGCTGAGGAGGACCGGCGGAAGCCCGGGTTGGGAGCCCCTAAGCTAGAGGGCATGCCGGAGTACATCTACACCCTGCAGCGCGTGCGCAAGGCGCACGGCGACAAGGTTGTCCTTGACGACGTCACGCTGTCGTTCCTGCCCGGAGCCAAGATCGGTGTCCTGGGGCCGAACGGCACCGGGAAGTCGACGCTGCTCCGGATGATGGCCGGCCTGGAGCACCCGTCCAACGGTGATGCCAAGCTCATGCCGGGCTTCACGGTGGGCATGCTCCAGCAGGAGCCGCCGCTCAACGAGGAGAAGACCGTCCTCGGCAACGTCCAGGAGGGCGTCGCCGAGACGATGGCGATGCTCCAGCGCTACAACGACATCGCCGAGCAGATGGCCACCGACTACAGCGACGAGTTGCTGAAAGAGATGGGCAAGCTGCAGGACCAGCTCGAGCACCGCAACGCGTGGGACCTCGACAGCCAGCTTGAGCAGGCCATGGACGCCCTGCGCTGCCCGCCGCCGGACGCCGACGTGACCACGTTGTCGGGTGGTGAGCGCCGCCGGGTGGCGTTGTGCAAGCTGCTCCTGGAAGCGCCCGACCTGCTGCTGCTCGACGAGCCCACCAACCACCTCGACGCCGAGAGCGTGCAGTGGCTGGAGCAGCACCTGGAGAAATACGCGGGCACCGTGCTGGCCGTGACCCACGACCGCTACTTCCTGGACAATGTCGCCGGCTGGATCCTGGAGCTCGACCGTGGCCGCGCCTTCGCGTACGAGGGCAACTACTCCACCTACCTGGAGGCCAAGGCGCAGCGGCTCAGGGTCGAGGGGCAGAAGGACGTCAAGCGGAAGAAGCGCCTGGAGGACGAGCTCGACTGGGTTCGGTCCAACCCCAAGGCCCGCCAGACCAAGAGCAAGGCCCGGCTCCAGCGCTACGAAGAGATGGCGGCCGAGGCCGACAAGCACCGCAAGCTCGACTTCGACGAGATCCAGATCCCGCCGGGCCCGCGGCTGGGCACCACGGTGATCAAGACGGACCAGCTCAGCAAGGGCTTCGGCGACCGGCTGCTGATGGAGGATCTGACGTTCGACCTGCCCCGCAACGGCATCGTCGGCATCATCGGCCCCAACGGCGTGGGCAAGACCACGCTGTTCCGCATGATCACGGGTGGGGAGACGCCCGACAGCGGTTCGGTCACGGTCGGTGACACGGTCAAGCTCTCCTACGCGGACCAGAGTCGTGGCGGCATCGACGCGAACAAGAACGTCTGGGAGGTCGTGTCCGACGGGCTCGACCACATCAAGGTCGGCAACGTGGAAATGCCGTCCAGGGCGTATATCGCGGCGTTCGGGTTCAAGGGGCCTGACCAGCAGAAGAAGGCGGGGGTGTTGTCGGGCGGCGAGCGCAACCGGCTCAACCTCGCGCTCACCCTCAAGCAGGGCGGCAACGTCCTGCTGCTCGACGAGCCCACCAACGACCTCGACACGGAGACGCTGTCGTCGCTGGAGAACGCCCTGCTCGACTTCCCGGGCTGCGCCGTGATCACCTCGCACGACCGGTGGTTCCTCGACCGCATCGCCACCCACATCCTGGCGTGGGAGGAAGGGTCGAACTGGTTCTGGTTCGAGGGCAACTTCGCCGACTACGAGAAGAACAAGATCGAGCGGCTGGGCGCCGACGCCGCACGCCCGCACCGCGTGACGTACCGGAAGCTCCACCGCGACTGATCCATCTCCTTTCGGTGGCGTGCGGCGCCGCTCCTGGGTGAAACCGGTGCGGCGCCGTTCCTCGGCGAAACTCTTATCTGGTACGGCAAAGCCAACGGCACGCCACCCGCCGCACGGGGCACAGCGCCTCCAGGGCGACGCCCGCTGACCCGCACGTGGCCGGCCGCCGTCACGCCAGGCTCGCCGGCCGACTGGGTGGTATGCGGTGTTGGCCGTCTGGGTGGCGCATGCTCCTGGCCATCTGGGCGGTGAGCATCCATTCGCCACCATGGCGACCCCGACACCGTGGCCCAGGCGTGAACGGCCTTCAGGGTTCGGTGTGGACCTGGGACAAGGCGGCGAGGGATTCCACGAAGAAGTAGATCACTCGGAAGAATGCCAGCACATCCCCCCGTTCCAGCCGCAACCCCCGATACATCACCACCCGCCCGGGATCACCCCCTTCCCGCAACTCCCGCCAGGTCGTCTGCCCGGCGGCCAGAACATAGTCGGCGTCCCCGGGATCGTCGGTGATCGCGGCGTCCGCGCACTTGCCGTCCTTCCAGCTCAGCACCAGGTACGCCCCTGTCTCCCGCACCCCCAGCGCCCACGTGGCGGTGTAGCCGGTACGGGCGCGGTCGATCCAGGCCCAGTACGCCGGGAGTTTGCCCTCCTGCGCGGGCCCGGCGTCCACAGCGGCGCGGGCGGCTTCGGCCCATTCCGGGGTGAAGAAGCGCATGCGTCAGCCTCCGGCGAGCTCTGGTTCGATGCGGGCGACCATGTCCTGGATGTCCGGCGCGAGAGCGATGCCGACGTCCGTCAGCTTCATGTGGAGCTGGCGGATCATCAGGCGCCTGACCTCCTCCGGCGCCCAGCCCAGCGACTCGAGGGCGAGCCTGCGGCTGGTGGCGCCGTTGATGACGAGGATCGTACGGAGCGTCTCGTGGATCTGGAGCAGCAGCCGCGGATCCTCCTGCACGGAGTCGCGCAGGAACCGCATCCCGAACTGCACATGCCTGGCCTCGTCACGACATGTGGCGGTGAACCCGGTGTAGTAGCCGGGCAGGAACCCCCGCTCCCGGCAGTAGGTCAGCGTGATCTTCATCACCGACAGCGCCAGCACACCCTCGATCCACAGGAAGTACGTGGTCCCGTACCGCACCCGGGCGGCCGGATCCTCGGGATCCTTGCGCAGCTCGTCGGCCTGGTAGGCGAGCAGCCCGAAAGGCCCTGCGAACGTCTCGGACACGTGCTCGAACGAGGCGTCCAGCACCGCCTGCACCGAGTCGCCGGGCATGCCGACCACTTCACGATAGAAGCGGTCGAAGAACACCGTGTGCCGGGCCTCGTCCTCGATCTGGCTGGACATGTAGATCTTGGATTCCTCGGAGCCGCCCAGCATGAACACCGGCAGCTCCACCTCCACCTGCCGCTCCCCATGGTGGAACCCCGCGGAGATCCCCACGAACGCGTCCCGCTCCTCCTGGGACATGCCCTGCCGCCAGTCGACGACATCCTGGGCGAAGTCCAGCTCGTAGACGTCCCACCGCTGGCGTAGATAGCGTTTGTACAGCTCGGTGTAGTCGGGCAGCCGCTTGAGGTCGCGGTGCACGTACGCGAGCACGTCGTCGATGTCGAGGTCGCGGATGCCGCGCAGGTCGGAGTCGGCGACGTTGGACAGCTCGGTCATCCCTTGGCCTCCCCGAGCGCGGTTTGGACGGGAGTGCGGGCGGGGCGCCGCCAGGGCCCGTTGAACAGCACGATCGCGGGGATGAACAGGACGAGGCAGCCCAGCGCCACGAACAACCACGTCTGCCAGTTCGTCGCCTCGACGACGTGCGGGATGACCAGCAGCCCGATCACCGCGATGCCCTTGCTGAGGAACCCGAACAACCCCCAGGCCGTGCCCTGCAGCCGCGGGTCGGCGTCTTCCGCGTCCTCGGAGTAGTTGGCCATCCAGGGCGCGTACGCCACCCCGAGCGAGCCGCCGAGCAGCGCGCCGATCACCATCAGCAGGCCGGTGGACACGCCTTCCTGCCCGAGTGAGACGGCGAGGTAGGCGGTGACGATCACGGCGGCGATGGTTCCGCCGAGGGAGAACGGCTTGCGCAGCTGCGTTCGGTCGGACAGGCGGCCTGTTACGATCAACGTGAGCAGATTGAGACTCCAGAACGCCGCCATGATCGTGGAAGCCTGCGCACTGCTGATACCGAGCGCCCCGACCAGCATGGTCTGCCCGAAGAGCGACAGCGTGATGTAGAGCACCAGCCACAACGAGATCCCGACGACGTGCGCCCAGATGTTCCGCCTGGCGAAGAGCGACCGCAGCCTGGGCGGCTGCCTCAGATCGACGACCTCGGTGGCGGCCCGTTCGGTGTGCTGGATCCTGGCCCGCAGCTCAGGAGACAGATCCGCGATGTTGACCGCGATGACCACCGAGATCACCAGCGAGAAGCACCCCATGATGACAAACTGCGAGCGCCACGAGTCGTTGAAGATCGGCAGGGTCAAGCCCGCGATGGCCGCGGCCAGGAAGTTCGCGCCGACGGGGCCCCAGGTCCAGAAGCCGAACGCCTGAGCCCGCCCCAGGCGCGGCGAGAAGTCGCGGATCAGCGGCGCGGTGCTGGCCATGGCCACGCCGTCCACGAATGCCAGCACGATGCGGGCGATCAGCAGATCGCGCGGGCTGTGCACGAGCGTCATCGCGAAACAGCACACGGCCGTCAGGGCCATGAGCGGGATGAGCAGCCGCACCCGGCCGAGCCGGTCGGTCAGCCTGCCACCCAGGATGGAGGCGATCGCCCCGGCCACCGCCGCCGTGCCGGACACGGCGCCGTACGTGGCCAGCGTCATGTTCAGATCTTTGAGCAGGAGGGGCACGACGGGCGCGATCTGCCCTTCGTAGGAGCCGATGAGGATGGCCAGCACCGCCATCGTCAGGATCTTCATGCGGCGGGCGCCGGTCGGATATTCGTCGAGCTCGCGGACGTAGGACAGCCTCATGGCGGGCCTTTCTGGTCGGGCTGGACCCCGTCAGTAGGTTCTAGAAGCAAGCTCTAGAATCTATTTCTGAGATGCTGCTCCTCACATCACCCGCCGTCAAGAGTGAGCCGCTGGTTGGCCGCTAGAATCAAATTCTAGGATCGCCTGGAGTAAGGAGTCGTGCGTTGGATCTGGAACTCGACGGCCTCGACGTGTCGTTCGACCACACGGCCGTGGCCGCTCCCCGGATCAGGGACCTGCTGCCGATCTACCGCGACCTGCTCGGCGGCCGGCACCTGGGCGGCGGGGGCGACAACCGGGTCGCCGGCTACCGCACGCTGCAGCTCACGTATGCGAACGGCGGCCGGGTCGAGCTCATGGAGCCGCTGGCCGGATCGACGTTCTTCGACAGCTTCTTCGAGCTCACCAGGGGCAGGGGCGGCGTCCACCACCTGAACTTCCACGTCGACGACCTGACGGCGGCCGTGTCCCGGCTGACCGCCCGCGGCTACCGCCTCCATGGCCTCAACCAGGCGGATCCCCGCTGGAGGGAGGTGTTCCTGCACCCGAAGGAGGCACACGGCGTCCTGATCCAGCTCGCCCAGCCGGGCCCACGCGCTCCGGGCGAGCCCCGCCCGACCCTGGAGGAGGTGCTGTCGGGCAACGGCCGAGACGGCACGGGCGTGCCGAGCCCATGAGCTCTTCCCTGGATGTGGAACCCCCGGCTTCGAGGACGAGGGCCCGTACGTGATCGCGGTCGTGGAGTTGGAGGAGGGCGTGCGCATGATGACGACTTCTAATGTCGCCGGGTCCGCGACGACTTCTGATGTCGCCGGGTCCGCGACGACTTCTGATGTCGCCGGGTCCGCGACGACTTCTGATGTCGCCGGGTCCGCGACGATCGCGATCGCGGGCGCGGCGGAAACGGACGAGGTCGACCGCCGCCCTGGGCCTTGGCGGCGCTCTACTGCCGGGAAGATCACGCTGATCGTGGTTGGATTACCTGCGGAGGGCCCGCTTCCCGGCCCGACGAGCAGGAGGTAGCACGTGAAAGGCGAAGTAGTCGATGATTTCGAGCTGCTGGACCAGGAGGGGACTCCGCGGCGGCTCACCGAGTTCCTGGTTGCCGGGCCTGTGGTGCTGTTCTTCTACCCCGGCGCGATGACCCGGGGATGCACCGCGGAAGCGTGCCACTTCCGCGACCTGGGCGCCGAGTTCGCCGAGTACGGCGCCCAGCCCGTGGGGATCAGCGCCGATCCCGTGGACCGCCAGCGGCAGTTCGCCGATCTGCACGGATTCGGGTTCCCGCTGCTGTCCGATCCGGATCGGGCGGTGGCCGACCAGTTCGGGGTACGACGCCGACTGGTGCCCGGGCCGCTGAGCACGAAGCGCATGACGTTCGTGATCGACAGTGAGCGGCGGATCGTGGACGTGATCCACAGCGAGATCGACATGAACGGGCACGCGGATCGGGCACTCCAGGTGCTCCGCGCCCGATCCCCACGCTGAGCGTCACCCATCCCCGGACGGCACGGGATGGCACGGGATGGAACGCCTCTCATGCAAAAGGCAAAACGCAAGGGAGTACAAGCCGCGATGGCGAAGTTCATGGACGTGCACAGTGGGTTCGTCGGGGTCACGCAGGAGCAACTGCGGGAGGCGCACGAGCGCGACCTGGCGATCGAGGAGTCCGAGGGCGTGCACTTCGAGCGCGCCTGGCTGGACCCGGAGTCCGGCAAGGTGTTCTGCCTCTCGACCGGGCCGTCCAAGGAGGCGGTGATGCGCGTGCACGAGAAGGCCGGGCATCCGACGACAGAGGTCCACGAGCTACCGATCGAGGTCGAGTAGCAAGGGGCCGAATGGGCTGGTCCCAGCCGGGACCAGCCCGAGGGTCAGGTGCCGCTCTCGTCGGCGGGTCGCCAGGTGACCAGGGCGTCCAGGGCCTCGACGCGGGAGCCGGTGACGAGGAGCGGGTTGATCTCCAGGGACTCCAGGCCGTCGCCCAGGGTTTCCGCGAAGGCCGAGATGCGCGCCACCACCTCGGCCAGCGCGTCCAGGTCCGCTGGCTCGCCGCCCCTGGCCCCGCGCAACAGCGCCGCGCCCCGCAACTCGGAGAGCGCCCGCCGCACCTCCCCGGCGTCCACCGGCAGCACCCGCAACGCCGTGTCCCGCAACACCTCCACCCAAACCCCGCCGAGCCCGACCGCGAGCGTGAGCCCCCAGGCGGGATCCCGCACAATGCCGACGAGCAACTCGACCCCGCCGATCCGCTGCGGCTGAACGAGAACACCGGCCAACGACGGCAGCGCGCCCGCCAGCGAGTGGTACGCCTCCCGTACCTCATCGGGGCCACTCACCCCAAGCCGCACACCTCCGATGTCGCTCTTGTGGCCGAGCCCTTCGGCCGCGATCTTGAGCACCACCGGATAGCCGAAGCCGTCGGCCGCCGCCACCGCCTCCGGCTCTGTACGTACCAGAACGGACGGCACCACCGGCAGCCCCGCGGAGGCGAGCAGGGCGGACGCGCGATGCTCGGCCCACACACCGGTGGCTCCGGCCGGGACGGCGCCAGGGGGGTGGGCAGGAGGCTGGGCGAGTGCGCGGGAACGGGCCTCCGACCAGCGGACAGCGGCGCCGATGGCCTGGAGGCCATGCTCGATCCCGCCCACCACGTACGGGAACCCAGTCTCCTGCTGCACCCGCCGCCCGAACTCCGTGACATCCGTCAGCACGTTGCTCACCACCACGACCGGCACCGGCGAGGCGGCGATGCGCCCCGCGCTGGCCGAGTAGAGGGCGAACGCGGGAGCCGGGTCGGGCGGCGCGATCCTGGGCGGCTCGGACAGGAGCATGACCAGGTCGATCCCGGGGTCGGCGGTTACCACCTCCAGCGCCCGCCCCAGCAGGGTGCGGTCGATGAGGACGTAGCCGGTGACGTCGAGCGGATTCTGTACGGTGCCGAAGGACGGCACGATCTCGGCCAGCCGCGCCACCGTCTCAGGCGCGAACGGCGGCAGTTCCAGCCCCTCGTCCTCGGCCCGGTCCGCGATGATCTCCGAGGCCCCGCCGGAAGGGGTGACCACGCCGACCCGGCGCCCCGGCAGCGGCCCGGACGACGCCAGCAGCCCGGCCGTGATGATCAGGTCCTCCAGCGACCGCACCCGGATCACGCCGAGCTGGCGCAGGGCCGCGTCGATGACGTCGTCGTCGCCCACGAGCGCCCCCGTGTGCGCCTGCGCGGTGTGCGAGGCCAGCCGGCTGCGTCCGATCTTGAGCGCCACGATCGGCTTGCCCGCCGCCAGCGCCCGCCGCGCCACCCGCGAGAACTCGGCCGGGTTCCTGATCGTCTCCAGGAACAACGCGATGACCTTGGTGGCCGGGTCGTCCACGAGGTAGTCGACCACGTCGGTGACGGTGACGACCGTCTCGTTGCCCATCGAGGTGAGCAGGCTGAAGCCGACGTTGCGGGCCTGCGCGAACGCCAGGACCGAGCTGGCCAGCGCGCCGCTCTGCAGCACCACGCCGACGGAGCCGCGCAGCAGGGGCGAGGGGATGGGCAGCCCGTACGGGGTCACGCCGACGGCGGCGTTGATATACCCGTTGCCGTTCGGCCCAAGGATCGTAAGCCCATTTTCCACAGCAAAAGCCGAAATCTCGGACTCCAGCCGCGCCCCCTCCTCCCCGGCCTCCCCGAACCCGGCCGTGAGGACCACGTAACATCGGATCCCCAGCTTGGCCCCTTCCCGCAGCACCCCGAGCACGGCGCCCGTCGGCACCATGACGTATGCCAGGTCCACCGGCGAGGGGATGTCCGTCAGCCTCCGGAAGGCGGGCGAGCCGTGCACGACGCCACCCCGGGGGTTCACCAGGTGCACAGGCCCGGGAAAGCCGTGCGTACGCAGGTTGAGCAGCGTGCTGACCGACCACCCCGACTTGTCCGTGGCCCCGACCAGAGCGATCGAACGCGGATTGAACAGCGCCTCCACCGACATACGATCACTCCCCGATGAGGCCGAGCCGAGCGTGCCCCTTGATCAGATTGCGGGCGATCGTACGCCGCTGGATCTCGTCGGTCCCCTCGAAGATCCGCAGTAGCCGCAACTCGCGGTACCACCGTTCGATCGGCAGCTCCTTCGTGTACCCCATACCCCCGTGGATCTGCAGCACCCGATCAACTACCTGGTTGGCCATCACGGCCCCGTTCAGCTTGGCGATCGACGAGGCGTGCCGGGCGTCCATGCCCTCCCGCACCCGCCACGCCGCGTACAACGTCAGCCACTTCGCCGCCTCGATCTCCACCTGCGAGTCGGCGATCATCCACTGGATGGCCTGGTACTCGGAGATCGTCTGCCCCATGGACTTGCGGATCTTGGCGTAGTCGATGGCCATGCCCAGCATGCGCTCGGCCGACCCGATGGCCCTGGCGGGGATCATGTAACGTCCCTGCCCGATCCACTGCATGGCCAGCTCGAAGCCCTTGCCCAGCTCGCCCAGGATGTTCTCCTCGGGCACCCGGACATCCTGGAACACCAGCGCCGCGGGCCCCCACTGCCCCATCGTCGGGATCGGCTCCGACTTCCACCCCATGTCGCGGTCCACCAGGAAACACGTCACCCCGTACGGCTCCGCCACGGCGAACACCATGACGAAGTCCGCCTCGTTCCCGCCGGTGATGAACGTCTTCTCGCCGTTGATGATCCACTCGGCGCCGTCGCGGACGGCCCGGGTGCGGATGTTGCGGGCGTCGGATCCGGCGCCCGGCTCGGTGATCGCGAAGCAGGAACGCCGCTCGCCCTCGATGGTCGGGACCAGGTAGCGCTGCTTCTGCGGCTCGGTGCCCGCATAGAGGATGTTGTCGGCGGTGCCGCCGAACGAGAACGGCACGAACGTCCTGCCCAGCTCCATGGCGATGATCGCGGACATGATCGGGCCGAGCGCCGCGCCGCCGTACTCCTCGGGGGTGTTGATGCCCCAGAAGCCCGACTTCCTGGCCTTGGCCCGCAGGTCACGCAGGGTCTCGGGGTCGAGCGCCGGGCGGCCCTCGCGCTCGTTGCGCAGCACCTCGGGCTCCAGCGGCATGACCTCCTTCTCGACGAAGGACCGTACCGTGTCGCGGATCTGCCGTTCCTCGGTGGTGAGCGAGAAGTCCACGGCCGCCTCCTACGGGTATTTCTAGAATCGATCTCTAGGAAAAGATTCTAGCTTCGACGGCCGCCTGTCAAGAATCAGATTCTAGAATTTGGCGGGATAGAATGCCTCGCATGGCACGCAAGTCCTCGTGGGAGTGGAGCCGTACGGCCCAGACCCGCCAAAGCATGCTGCAGGCGGCGCGAGAGGTCTTCAGCGAGCACGGCTTCGCCGAGTCCAACGTCTCCGAAGTGGTCGCCCGCGCCGGGTCCAGCGTCGGCAGCCTCTACCACCACTTCGGCGGCAAGACCGAGCTGTTCCTGGCGCTCTACGAGGACCACCAGGCGGCGCACGAGCAGGCGTCGGCCTCCAGCGTGGCCAAGGCCAAGAAGGCCGGCGTCTCCGACCCGGTCGAGCTGCTGATCGCCGGGGCCCGCGCCTACCTCGCGGGCGCGTGGGAGCGGCGCGACCTGGTCAGGCTGTTCATCGACGGCGACGGGCCGCCGGGCTTCGAGCTGATCCGCCGCACCCGGGGCAGGGAGTGGGTACGCCAGAACGCCGTGCTCCTGGGCGCGGGCGGCGAGCCGCTCGACCGGTTCACCGTGGCGGTGCTGACCAGCATCATCGGCGAGGCCGCCCGCGAGGTCGCCACCTCCGACACCGAAGAGGAGGCCAAGGAGGTCATCGAGGCGGCGATGACGCTGATCCGCCGCCTCGACCCGCTGCAGGTCCTCGAAGAGGGCTAACCGCCCGCAACGATCGTCGCGCGGCCGCGGTCCAGTACTACCGTCCCGTCGTCCTTGGCCGTCCTGAACAGCACCTCCGACCCGTCCACCCAGATCGACACCGTCAGCGACTCCCCTGGGAACACGGGGCTGGTGAACCGCCCCGACATCCCCCGGAACCGCGCCGGATCCGACCCCGCCACCGCGTGCAGCAGCGCCCGCCCCGTCACCCCATAGGTGCACAGCCCGTGCAGGATCGGCCGGTCGAACCCGGCCCTGGCGGCGAACGAAGGGTCGCTGTGCAGCGGGTTGTAGTCCCCGGACAACCGGTAGATCAACGCCTGCTCCGGCAGGGTCGAATGGGTCACCTTGTGATCGGGCGCCCGATCGGGCAGGGCCCACGAGTCCCGGGGCCCGCGATCGCCGCCGAACCCGCCCTCGCCCCTGATGAACACCGCGCTCCGGTTGGCGATCACCAGCTCACCGGTACGCAGGTCCACGGCCCTGGCCTCGGTGGTCACCAGCGCGCCCGAGCCCTTGTCGTAGATCCCCGTAACGCGAGAGGAAGTCCGCACGCCACCTTCTGCGGGCAGCTCCCTGCGCAGCTCGAAGGCCTGCTCGGCGTGCACCAGCAGGGCCGGGTCGAAGTCGCCCAGCCGCCGCCCCGGCGCCTGCGCGGCCAGCACCGCGAACGTCGGCAGCACCCGCTGCCCCTTCTCCGTCGTGAACTCCAGCTCGGAGGTGCCCGCTCCGACGCCGAGCGCGTACAGCATGGTGTCCTTCGAGGTCCACGTGCGCTCGTGGGCAGGGCCCTCGACACCGATCAGGGTGTGGTCGAGCGGCATGTCAGTCCTCCCGTCCCGGGATGCGGCCGTTGGTCAGGGCGTTGGCCGCGGCCTTGTCGACCAGGGCCGGGATGACCGCACCCAGCTCGGCCGGGTCCCACCGGCCGCCCTTGTCGACGCCGGGACCGGCGTGCCAGCCCTCGGCCACGCTGATCACGCCCGCCCGCACGTTGAACACCCGCCCGGTGATCCCCCGGGCCTCCGCGCCGGCCAGCCAGACCACCAGCGGCGCGATGTCGTCGGGGTCCGCGCCGGTCGCGCCGGAACGCATCAGGCCCTCGGTCATGCGGGTGAGCGCGGCGGGGGCGATGGCGTTCACGGTCACGCCGTACCGCTCCAGCTCGCGCGCCGCGATGACGGTCAGGCCCGCGATGCCGGCCTTGGCGGCACCGTAGTTTCCCTGCCCGGGATTGCCGTAGATGCCGGAGGACGAAGTGGTGTTGATGATCCGGGCGTCCACCGGCTCGCCCGCCTTGGCCTTCGCCCGCCAGTAGGCGGCGGCATGGCGCAGCGGCGCGAACGTGCCACGCAGGTGCACCTTGATCACGGCGTCCCACTCGTCGGCGGTCATGTTGACGAGCATCCGGTCCCGCAGGATGCCTGCGTTGTTGACCAGCACGTCCAGGCCGCCGAAGTGGTCGATGGCCGAGCGCACCAGCCGCTGCGCGCCGTCGAAGTCGGAGACGTCCTCGCCGTTGACGACCGCCTGGCCGCCCATGGCCTCGATCTCCGCCACCACCTCGGCCGCTGCCCCGGACGAGCCGGTGCCGTCGACCTCCGCGCCCAGGTCGTTGACCACCACCTTGGCGCCCTGCCTGGCGAACTCCAGCGCGTGCCCGCGCCCGATGCCCCTGGCCGCACCCGTGACGATCACCACGCGGCCTTCGACTATCCCGCTCATCCGACACCTCGATCCTTGACCGGCTGACGATCTGAATAAGATTCTAGTATCAAAATCTAGAAAGGACAGGCCCTTGCCGGCGACGACCACCCCCATCGGCTACGCCTGGCGCACGTTGTCGGTCGTCAGCCTGGCCAGCGTGCTGACCGGTCTCGGTGGCAGCGCGATCAACGTCGCATTGCCCGAGATCGCCAGGCGCACCGGGGCGGACGCCTCGGCCGCGAGCTGGATCCTCCTGGGCTTCCAGTTGACCACGACTGTCCTCATGGTGGTATTCGGGCGCCTGGCGGATATGTTCGGCCGGCGCAGGATGTATCTCCTCGGGCTGGCCACGTACACGGTCGCCGCCCTGCTCGCGGGCCTGGCCCCGAACGCCTGGGTGATCGTGGTCATGCGGGTGGTCCAGGCGGCCGGGGCCGCCATGTTGCTCACCAACAGCGCCGCCCTGGTCAGCGATGCCTTCCCGCGCGAGAGGCTGGGGGAGGGCATGGGGGTCTACGTGGCCTCGTTCTCGATCGCGGGGCTGATCGGGCCGACTCTGGGCGGGGTGCTCGCCGAGAGTCTGGGCTGGCGGTGGGTGTTCTGGTTCAACGTGCCGATCGGGCTGGTCTGCCTCGTGTGGGGAGCGCTCGTACTCCAGCCGAAGTCATCGGACGACGGCGAGCGTGGGCTGGACGTGCCGGGGAACGTGCTCGTGCTGGTCACGCTGGGCGGGTTGCTGCTGGCGCTGTCAGAGTTCACCAGGCTCGGGTGGGAGCACCCGGTGGTGCTGTCCGGGCTGGCTGGGTTCGCGGTCGGGTTGCCGCTGTTCGTGGCCAGGCAGTCGCGGGCGGCGCATCCGGTGGTGGACATGAGCCTGTTCCGCGATCGGGCGTTCGCGTTCGGCACGCTCGCCTCCTTCCTCAACGCCGTCGCGCGCATGGGCATGGTCTTCCTCGTCGCGCTGTACTTCCAGGCCGTGCGCGGCGATGACCCCGTACAGGCTGGGTTGAAGGTGTTGCCGCTGGCCGTCGCGGCCATGACCGCGTCGGTCAGCTCGGGCTTCCTGCAGCGCCTGATGAGCGCCCGCACGCTGGCGGTGGCCGGGGCGGCGACGACCACCTGCGGGTTGCTGGTCATGCTCGCCGTGATGTCCTCGACCACTCCGTACGCGGCCGTGGCGCTCGGGCTCGTGCTCATCGGCGCCGGCTCGGGCGTGTTCCTGCCCTCCAACACCACCGCCATCCTGGACGGCCTGCCCTCCGACCGGCTCGGCATCGTCAACGCCATGCGCCTCATGCTGCAGAACACCGGCAACGTCGTCGGCACCGGCCTGGTCCTGTCGATCATCATCGCGCCGCTCCCCGCCGCGCTGCACCAGAGCGTCTTCGCGGGCACGCTCTCCCAGCTCCAGGGCGGCGCGGTCGAGCAGCTCGTGACCGGCTACCGCTGGGCGCTGGCGTCCATGGCCACGATCTCGGTGCTGACTGTCCTGGCCTGCCTGGCCCGCCGCCGGGCCACCTGACCGCGGCGGGTACGGTTGCGGACGTGGTTGAACGCACCCAGGCCCGCCGACACGTCTACCCCCGGACGGTGAGATTCGCCGACATCGACTCCCAGGGACACGTGAACAACGTCCGCTTCCTCGACTACCTGGAGGACGCCCGGTTCGGCATGTTCCACATCGATCCGTACAACGCGGGTGACGAGCCGTTCAAGGGCCTGGTCGTGACCCGCCACGAGATCGACTACCGCCGCCCGCTCGGCTTCCGCGCCGACCCGGTGCGGGTCGAGACGTGGGTGACGGAGATCAGGCCGGTACGGTTCACGCTGCAGTACGAGATCCGCGACGACGCCGACGTGTTCGTCACCGCCAAGTCGGTCCTCGCGGCCTACGACGTCGAGCGGGCCGCACCCCGCAGACTCACCGAGAGCGAGCTGGCCTACCTCAAACGCTTCTCGTGAAGCGCTGGCTGATGCTGGCGCTCGGCGTCAACGCCCACGCCAGCGTCACTCTGGGACTCTTCGGCCTGCCCCTCGTCATGCCCGAAATAGAGCGACATTTCGGGGTTCCGCTGGCGGTGGCCGGAATCATCGCGAACGCCCCGGCGATCGGTATTCTGGTCGCCCTCGTCGCCTGGGGCGCGCTGGCCGACCGGCACGGCGAGCGGCTGGTCCTGGGCGCCGGCGTGGGGCTGGCGGCCGTGTTGTTCGCCGCCGTCGCCCTCGTGGAGCAGTCCTGGGCGGTGATCGCGCTGCTCGCCCTGGCGGGCGCGGCGGGCTCGGCCGCGATGGTCGGCGGCGGCCGGATCGTGTTGCGCTGGTTCCGGCCGCCGGAGCGCGGCGTCGCCATGGGCCTGCGCCAGGTCTCCTTCACCCTCGGCATGGCCGTCGGCGCCTTCGCCCTCCCGCCCGTCGCGCAGGCACACGGCCTGCCCGGCGTGCTCGTCGTCTGCGCCTGCGTGAGCCTGCTGGCCGCCGTACTGGCCGCGCTCTTCCTGGCCGAGCCGCCGCACCCGATCTCGGGGTCGGGCACGGCGCCGGCGGGCACGCCGTACCGGCAGCCGACGTTGTGGCGGGTGCACGCCACCAGCGCGTTACACGTGGTGCCGCAGATCGTGGTCAGCACGTACGGCGTGACCTGCCTCGTGCGCCTGTACGGGTGGGACAGCGTGGGGGCCGGGCAACTGTTCGGGGTGGCGGCGATCGGCGGGGCCGCGGTGCGCATCGCGGTCGGCCGCTGGTCCGACAGGACAGGCCTGCGCATGCGGCCCCTGCTGCTGCTCACCCTCTGCACCCTGGGCGTGCTGGCGCTGCTGATCGCAGGGACGCTCACCCGCACCTGGCTCGGACCCGCCATGCTCGCGCTGGCCGCGGTGATGACCGTGGCGGGCAACGGGCTCGCCTACCTCGCGGCGGGCGAGCTGGCGGGCCCCGCCTGGGCGGGCCGGGTGCTCGGCACCCACAACACCATCCAGAACACCGTCTCCCTGGCCGTCACGCCGCTGGCCGGAGTGCTGATCACGAACACGGGGTACTGGGCCGGCTTCGCCGCGGGCCTGGCGTGCGCGCTGATCTCGTTGCCCGTCATCCCTCTCCGCGGCGAGCGCTCATGAGCCACACCGCGGTGTCCGGCGGCAACATTCCCCTCTTCAACGGCCCGCTCGACAGCAGCACGTCGTCGTGCTCCGGCAGGGGTACCGATCTCAGGCCGCAGTTGATCCCGCAGGTCAGCGAGCCGCGGATGAAGAAAAGCACACCCGGGGGAGACTCCAGCCACTCCAGCGTGTAAGGAATGGATCCGGCCAGGTCACGGCGGCAGGCCAGGGCCCGGCGGTAGAACTCCAGCGTCGAGCCGGCGTCCCCTTCCTGCTTCTCCACGCTCAGCTCCGCGAACGTCTCCGGCTGCGGCAACCACGGCTCCACCGCGTCGGGCGAGAACCCGTGCGAGGGCGGGTCCACCGTCCACGGAATCGGCACCCGGCACCCGTCGCGCCCCGGCAACTCGCCCTTCGACTGGACGAACACCGGGTCCTGCCTGGCCTCGTCGGGCAGGTCGGTCACCTCGGGCAGTCCCAGCTCCTCGCCCTGGTAGAGGTAGGCGGACCCGGGCAGGGCCAGCATCGTCAGCAGCGCCGCCCGGGCCCGCGACAACCCCGTGCCGGGGTCGGCGGTCTCGTAGCGGGTGCGGTGGCGTACGACGTCGTGGTTGGACAACACCCACGTCGCGAACGGAACCGCCGCGAGGGTGTCGTCGATCACCTTCCTGAACGCCGCCGGCGACCACGGCGCCTGCAGCCAGGCGAAGTTGAAGCTCTGGTGCAGCTCGTCGGGCCGCACGTAGCGGGCGAGGTCCTCGGAACTGTCGGTCCACACCTCGCCCACGGCAATGCGCTCGCCCGGATAGCCGTCCAGCAGCCTGCGCCACTCGCGGTAGACGCCGTGCACCTCGGGCTGCCCCCCACACCGGCGAGGCCGTCTTGAACGACTGGTCGCCCACGTCGGGCAGCCCCTCCGCCTTGTACAGCCCCATCGCCACGTCGATACGGAACCCGTCCACCCCCCGGTCCAGCCAGAACCGCAGGATGTCCAGGAACTCCGCGTGCACCTCGCGATTGCGCCAGTTGAAGTCGGGCTGCCCGGGCGCGAACAGATGCAGGTAAGACTGCCCGTCCGCCACCTTCGTCCACGCGGGCCCGCTGAACGTGGACTGCCAGTTGTTGGTCTTGTCGCGAAAGATGTACCGATCGCGCTGCTCACCCCGCAACGCTGCCTGGAACCAGGGATGCTCGGAGGAGCTGTGATTGGGCACGATGTCCACGATCACCCGCAGCCCGTACGTGTGCGCGTCGGCCACCAGCGCCTCGAAGTCGGCCAGCGTCCCGAACAACGGATCGACGTCACGGTAGTCCGCCACGTCATAGCCGCCGTCCGCCATGGGGGAGCGGTAGAACGGCGTCAACCAGATGGCGTCCACCCCCAGCCGCTGGAGGTACGGCAGGCGCTCGCGCACCCCGGCCAGGTCGCCGACGCCGTCTCCTGAGGCGTCGGCGAAACTGCGAACGTAGATCTCGTAGACGACGGCATCACGCCACCAGGGGATATCCATGTGGCGTGTCATGCCCGTTTACGTAGGTGAGTTCACCAGGCTGTGGGCCGCGTAGACCAGATAGTCCCAGAGCTGGGTCGCCTGCTCCTCGGTCAGGCCGAGCGAGTCGACCGCGTCACGCATGTGCCGCAACCAGGCGTCCCGCTCCGGCTTGCCGATCACGAACGGCATGTGCCGCATCCGCAACCTGGGGTGGCCGCGTTGCTCGCTGTAGGTCTTGGGGCCGCCCCAGTATTGGATCAGGAAGCCCCGCAGCCGCTCCTCGGCGCCCGACAGGTCGGGCTCCGGGTAGAGCGGCCGCAACAACGGGTCTTCTGCGACCCCCTCGTAGAAGCGGTGCACGAGGCGCCGGAAGGTCTCCTCGCCTCCGACGGCGTCGTAGAAGGAGGTCTCAGTCACGCTCTTAGCCTATGCGGTGGAGACCATGGCGATGCCCGCGGAGTCGAGCGCCGCCTTGACCCGGAGCCTGAGCTCCCTGGACACCGCCGCCTGCTGGGCGGGCAGCGTCTTGGCGGTGATGCGGAACACCAGCGAGCTGTCGGACAGTTGCTCCACGCCGAACACCTGCGGCTGCTCCACGATCTTGCTCTCGCGGAGCTCGGGGTCGGCCCAGATCTCCTCCGCCACGTGCTCCAGCAGGACGCGTACGCCCACGACGTCGGCGTCGTAGGCCACCGGGACGTCCATGTAGGCCCGCGACCAGCCCTGTGACTCGTTGCCGACCCTGGTGATGGTGCCGTTGCGCACGTACCAGACGCGGCCGTCCGCGTCGCGCAGCCTGGTGACGCGCAGGGTGACCGCCTCGACCGTGCCGACCGCGGCGCCCGCGTCGATCACGTCGCCGACGCCGTACTGGTCTTCGAGCAGCATGAACATGCCCGCGATGAAGTCCTTGACCAGCTCCTGCGCGCCGAAGCCGATGGCCACGCCGAGGATGCCGACGCTGGTCAGCAGGGGCGCGATGGGGATCGTCAGCCGATCGAGCACGGTCAGGACCGCGGTGCCCAGGATGACGATGGAGGCGACGTGCTTGAGCACCGAGCCCATGGTCTCGGCCCGCTGCTTGCGCCGCTCGTTGAGCAGCGCGTCGATCCCGTCGGTCGCTGTGTCCTTGCGGAACCTGCTGGTGATGGAGCCACCCGTGGCCGCACGGTTGACCACTCTGGTGATCAGCCGGTGCGAGACGTTGCGGAGTACGAACCCCAGCACGAGGATCAGGACGACGGTGATCGCACTGGCCACCAGGGGTGCCCAGGGCGCATTGTCCAACACCCTCACGAGGGTAGAGCAAATGACGGTGTCGGATTGGCACATCGCCGCCGCATCCTTGCTCATCCTCGCGAAGTCCAGCACATCGGACGACGGCGTCGGTGTGGGCGATGGCGACGGTGTGACCAGCAGTAACACTGGGTGGATCCCCCTCCGGAAACGGTTCGGTCGGCTTTGGACCGTTGCGATCCAAAAATACCGCCGACCGAACCGCCCGCCGTCACATCACGCCGGGGAAGACGGGGTCGCCAACTCTCTGGGCCGCGGAGGGAGAGAGCGGACGCTCCTATGACGGACGGCTCGGGGCGGGACACACACCCGGAAGCATGTCCCGTGCCGGTTCCGGGAGGGATCCCCCGAACACCCGCCCGGCGTACCGGACGGGCTGCTCTGTGAGTGCGGCACGCGGCCGCGGGCGCAGGCGGAGGCCGGCGGGGTGGCCAGGGCCTCGGGGTTCGGGCCGGAACCGGCGGAGTGACCAGGGCTCCGGCATACGGGAGACCCTCCGCACCGGTCACTCCGCCGGCTCCGTGTTAGCCGCCGTGGGTGCGGTGAGCCGCGGTGGCTGCGCTCCACCCGGTTCACCACGTCATCACTCCCCCACGGCGGCGAGTACGCGTGCGACCTTCGTCGCCGCACCAGCCGGGTCGTCGGCCGTGTGCATCCGTTCGCCCCAGGACCAGCAGTACCACCAGTCCGGCATGTCGGACACATTCGTCGGCCGACAGGTGACGTTCTCCGACAGGCTCGTCGCGTTCGGGTTGATCACCCGTACGAAGATCCGCCCGTTCTGGGTCTGGACCACTCGTGCGAGCATTCCGCGGGCGTCGAGCTCGGTCACCAGACGCTCCAGGTGCTCGAAGTTGTCGTCCCCCACCGTTCGCCCTCCTAGGAATCGCTGCTGGTGGGCCAAAGATGTCTCATGTCAAGGCGGGGCGCAACGAGGGTCCCCTGCTCACAGGGCGTTGCTTCTCCCTCATGGGTATTAAGAAACAGTCCCTCGGAGGACGATCCTTAACCGTACGGTGGATGCGGGCGATTCCCATCCCGCCGTCATTGGTTCATAGTCATGGGTAGGCGCACAGCAACATAGGGGCTACGCTAAGTCACCAGTTGCGGACCGGTCGAGACATGCGTGAGAGGGGCCGGGATGTCCGGCAGACAGCATAGGGAGACGGAGATCGCCCGGCGGGTCAGGGCCAAGGGCCTGGCAGCCGGGCGCACGTCGGCCCAGATAGCTGATGAGATCCACGAGTCGTGTACGTCCCTGTTCAGCACGACCCGGATAAAGGCGCACCGCCTATCCTTCGGAATCGCGCTGGCAGACGTCATCGAGCAGATCAGAGCCCTGTTCGAGCGTGACTCGAAAGCGATGCCCGGCATCGGAGAGACCCTGCTCTCGGCGTACGAGAGCGGGCTCAAGCGCCCAGGACCCGAATACCTGCATTACCTGTGCACCGTCTACCGGGTCGAGCCCGCCGCGCTCGGCTTCGACGGGCCGTGCATCTGTGGCCACGGCCACCGGATGCCGGGGGTGCTGGGCGGCGCGGAGCGGAAAGATCCGCTGTTGCCCACCGAGCGGGAGCTGAACCTCCAGCCGATGATCACCGAGCCGGAGGCCCAGGAAGACGAGAACATCCTTCGCCGTACCCTGTTAAATCTGCTCAACACCGACACCAACCTGACCCAGCAACTGGACGGACCGGTGCTCGGCGCGTGCGAGGGCATCAGGCGCCGGATGGACGAGACGCTCGTCTCGGCCACCGTGTCCGCCGCGATGCTCGACCAGTGGGAAGAGGCGACGATCAGCTTCGGCCGTCAATACACCACGACGGGTCCGCTCAGACTGCTGTGCGACGTGATGCTCGAGCTGAGCGCGGTCCGCACGGCCATGTCCCGCCGTCAGCCCAACGACCTGCAGGATCGCCTCTGCAGGATGGCCGCCCAGCTCGCCGGGCTGAGCGGCATGATCATGATCAATCTAGGCGACCACCGGCTGGCGCGCTCGTTCTTCCGCACCGGGCGCACCGCGGCGGACGAGACGGGTGACCGTGCGCTCCGCGCGTGGATCACGGCCCGCGAGTCGCTCGTACCCCTCTACTTCGGCGACGCCCGCGAGGCGCTCAACCTGGCGAAGAAGAGCCGCGACCTGGCCGGCTCCACGCCGTGCCCAGCGCAGACCATGGCGCCGGTCGTCGAGGCCAGGGCGCTGGCCATGCTGTCGGGCACCGACAGCAAGAAAGAGGTCGTCGACCAGGCCAAACGCGCGCTCGCGAGGGCGCGTAACGCCTTCTCGCACATGAAGACCGAGGATCAGGAGGACCTGGCCTTCGGCTACACCGAGCGGCAGCTCTACTTTTACCAGGGCGACGTGCTCACCAAGCTCGGCCAGACGATCGAGGCCGAAGTGGTGCTCGACCAGGCACTGGACAAGTACGAAGACCACATCGTCGACCAGACGCTGATCCGGCTCGACCAGGCCCAGTGCAAGCTGATCGACGGCGACGTCACCGAGGCACTGAACATCGGGACGCGGGCGTTGAGCCTGGTCGGCGACGAATACCTGACCGACTTCATCGTGCGTCCCGCCCTGGCGCTGGAGCAGGCGATCATGTCGCGGAACGCGCACGCTCCAGGACTGGACGGCTACCGGGCCGAGTTGCGCCGGACCAGGGTCCGCCAGGTGGAAGGGGGCGGTGCATGAAGCTGAAGATCCGGCGCTATCGCTGGTCCGATCTCGACACCATCCTCTCGCTGCACCAGATCTGCCTCGCCGGAGTCGGGCTCGTCCCCGGCGACGGCGTCTACTACGACGACGACTTCCCGCGCATCCAGGAGATCTACCTGGCCTGCGGCGGGGACTTCCTGGTGGGCGAGGTCGGCTCGCGAGTCGTCGCCATGGGCGGGCTGAAACCCGTTGACACGAGGACGGCCGAGGTCTGCCGGCTGAGAGTCCATCCCGAGTTCCAGCGGCGCGGCTTCGGCGCGGCCATGCTCCTCGCGCTGGAGCAGCGCGCGATGGAGCTCGGGTTCCACAGCGTCAGAGGTGACACCACGCTCAACCAGGAGGCCGCACTGGCGCTGTACGTGCGCCAGGGCTGGCGCGAGCTCTCCAGACAGCAGGTGGGCGACCTGATCGTCGTCTACGGGGAGAAACGCCTGTTCCCCCCGGCGGTCATCGAACTGTAGAACCCTCGGCTCCGGACTCACCCCTCCTGGGCCGTCCCCTCCGGTGACCTCTCCCGGACTCTCTCGGCGTGACTTCGCCGCCGATCCCCCTCCTCGCACACTTCTTGCCGGGCGGCATCCGCCGAATTCCTGAAGAGGGCAAACGCCGGAATCGGCCGGTTGCCGGCCTCCCCAGATAAGGATGTACGAACCCGCGGGTGAGGCTCTTACCACCGAGGTATAGAGGAACATCACCGGCTGCTGCCTGTACATCACCGGCTGTGAATAGTAGTGAGATGCTTCTGCCATGGCAGTCGTGCCCGCTCCCCGGCCCCTCCTGGGAGCCGTGCTTCTGTTGTTCGTCAGCGCCGCTTGGGGGTCGGCGTTCCCGCTGATGAAAGATCTCATCCATCGGTTACCGGTCGAAGACCTGCTTGCCGAGCGATATGTGATCGCGGGCCTGACGCTGCTCCTCATCAGGCCGGGCTGCCTTCGGGGGCTTCCGCGCGAGACGTGGATCTACGGGGTCGTACTCGGGGTCATGTTCGGGGTGGGGCAGGCGGGCCAGGCCATCGCGCTGCACAGCCTGCCGTCGGCCGTGTCCGGGTTCGCCGTCGGCTGCAGCGTGGTGATCACGCCGATCCTGGCGCTCGTCCTGTTCAAGGCGAAGGTGCCGTGGCGGATCTGGGCCGGGGTGATGCTGGCGCTGGCCGGTATGGCCGTGTTCACGTTGCTGCGTGGGGTGGAGGACAACGAGATCTCGGTGCTCGCGCTCGGGGTCACGCTCACCGCCGCCGCGCTCTACTCGGGTCACACGCTGCTGCTGGCCCAGCTGTCCAAGCGGGGGGCGGGCTTTCACGCGTACTCGCTGACCGTGATCCAGCTCTTCACCATCGGGCTGCTCACCGGGACCGTCGCGGTGCGGGACGGGATCGTGCTGCCGAGCGGCGCGCCGGACTGGATCATCCTGGCGCATCTGTCCGTGGTGTCGTGCGCGCTGGGGTTCCTGGCCCGCTCGTACGGGCAGGCGCACGTGCCCGCGGTGCCGAGTGCGATCCTGATGTCGTCGCAGCCCCTCTGGGTGGCCGCGATCGCGGTGATCGGGTTCCAGGAGCAGGTGGGGTGGAGCATGATCGTGGGCGGCGGCCTGATGGCCGGCGCGATGTTGCTCGCCCTGCCCGCCAGGACCGCCGCCCTGGGCATGGGACGCCGGCGCCGAGATCTTCACTGGATCGCGGGCCGGGCGGCCAGGGCGCTGGCCAACCGGCGGATCAGGCGTGAGGACCTGCTGAAGCTCGAGGCCCCAGCCGCGCCGTTCATCGCCAAGAGCGCCTGCGCGAACGTCGAGTCGTGCCCGTGGCACACGCGCTCGCTCAAGGGCGGCGGGGAGCCCAGCCTCGAGCGGCTGATCGAGCGGGCCACCGTCATCGTCCGTGCCAAGCACCTGCCGGGGCTCGGCTGCTGCCGGTCGGTCACGCTCCTCGGGCGCTGCCTGTGCCACCTTATGGAAGAATCCGGGCAGGCGCGTACGACGGCGGTGTCGCGGTGGTTTCGGTCCAAGTAGGTCACCCATGCTAATCAAAAGGCAAGTGCTTTTTATCCTTTAACCTCCCACTTATTCGCCATAAAGCTTGATATTCGGTGGTGTGCCCTAATAATGGTGAATTACCCCCAAGTGGAGAGGTACGTCATGAAGCGCATCGTTGTCCGCAAGCCTGGCACCGCGCGGCTCGCTGGGACCTCCAGCGTCATTCACAAGGGGTGACTGAGGCGAGGTCCCACCTCACAGTTCAGGGTGAACCACCCGCCCGATGGGGGGCCGCGCCGCTGCTGATGCCGTTGATCGACGGGCATCGGCGGCCGCGCGGCCCCTACACTGTCGCCGCCGCCCTGCTGCGCCACCTGGTGCCGCAGGCGCTGGAACGGGCCGGCGACCTGGTGGCGGCCCACGACATCGAGATCCTGGCCGCCGCGCCCGAACTGGCCGAGCTCGTGCCCGCCAGGCGGGTCACGATCGACGCGGGCCTGACGGACGACGAGCGCATCCTGGTGCCGGGGCCCGGCCGTACGCTGCGGCTGGCCAACGGGCTCGCGGAGTTCTTCCGCGACGCCGTACGCCCCGGGCGGGCGATCGCAGTGTGCAACGGCGCCGCGGCGGACCCTACGGACATCGAGTTGCTCGAGGTCATGATGCGGCGGATCCCGCCCTCGACCCTCATGATCATGCTGTACTCGGACGGCCCCGAGCCCCCGCCCGACACGCGTGACGCCGACGAGCTGTGGGCCGTGGTGGACCGATGCGTGCGCGACGGCTTCCTGCACGCCGTCGTCGAGCTGGGGGAGCGCGGCATGTCCCGCACCGAGCCGGGCGGCGCGCGCTGGTGGCGCTTCGCCCAGCGCACCGCGACCGCGCTCGGCGGGCTCGGGCGCGTCGAGGAGGCCCGCGCGTTGTGGGACCGGGTGCGCGGGGCCAGCCAGGATCCGGCGATGCACGCCGCGAGCGCGTACGGGACCGCCATGCTCGACGCCCGCCACCCCGACCCCGCGCGCCGCGACCTGGTCAGGGCCAGGGCCTGGATCAACACGGCGATCGCCATCTCCAGCCTGTTGCCAGAGCCCTTGGACCGGGCCTTCAAGCTCGGCTTCGACCGCAACGGCCTGGCGCTGATCGAGTTGCGGCACGGCCGGCTCGACGCCGCGTTGTCGCTGGTCGAGTCGGCCATCGAGCTGGCGCGCGAGCTGGGGGAGCACCATCCGCTGCATCGGATGGTGCTGCTGGCCAACCGGGCTCAGCTGCTGGCCGCGCTGGGGCGCACCAAGGAGGCGCTGGAGGACTACGCCGCCGCGATCGCGTTGGACCCCGACTTTCCCGACTACTACCTGGAGCGGGGGAACCTGCTGTTCCGGCTGGGTCGGCACGAGGAGGCGCTGGCGGACTTCGAGCGGGCCATGCGGGCCGGGCCGCCGCTGCCGGAGGCGTACTACAACCGGGCTGAACTGCGTACCGTGCGGGGTGAGGTGGAGGGGGCGCTCGCGGACCTGGGGCGGGTGATCGAGCTGGACCCCGCCTATCTGGACGCCTACATCAACCGTGCGGGGCTGCTGGCCGCCGCCGACCGGGACGAGGAGGCCAGGGCCGACGTCGCGGCCGGGCTCGCGCTGGCGCCGGGCAACCCGCACCTGCTCACGGTGCTGGGCCAGGTGGAAACGGCGGCGGGCAGGTTCACCGAGGCGGAGGCGGCGCTGGACCTGGCGGTGGAGTCCGCGCCCGGACTCGTGTCCGCCTGGGGGAACCGGGGCGTGTTGCGGTACGCCGCGGGCGATCTGGAGGGCGCCGTCGAGGACCTGACGCGGGCCATCGAGCTTCAGCCCCAGGGTGACCTCTACGCCAACCGGGCTGTCGCCCTGCGCGCCCTGGGCCGCGACGCCGAGGCCGAGGCCGACGAGCGCCGCGCCTGAGGCTTGACACCCGCCTGCCGATGGAGGATGTTCCGTATACGGAACGGCTCTGTGGAGGTGCAGTCATGCGGCCCAATTCCCGGTTCGCGCAGGTGCAGCCGATCGGCCTCGACGAGGTGGCGGCCGCGGCCGGGGACGATCCCGACGTGCTGCGGCTGGAGAACCTCGACACCGACGTACCACCCCCGCCCGTCGCCGTCGCCGCCACCAGGGAGGCATTGGCGGAGATGACGGGCAACAGTTGGTTGCCGTTGACCGGGTTGCCGGCGTTGTGCGAGGCGGTGGCGGCCGACCTGCGTGTGCGTACCGGGCTGGACTTCGACCCGCTGCGCCAGGTGGTGATCACTTCGGGCGGCACGTCGGCGGTCATGCCGGTGTTGCTCGCCACCACCGAGCCGGGCGACCCGGTGGTGCTCACTGACCCCACGTACGCCGGGCTGCTCCAGCGGGTACGCCTGGCGGGCGCGCGGCCGTACCTGGTGCCGTTGCGGGTGGACGGCGGGCACTGGCGGCTGGACCGCGAGGCGCTCGACCGGGTGCCCGCGGCGGCGGCGCTGCTGCTGATGAGCCCCTCGATGCCGTCGGGGGTGGTCTTCGACCGGGCCGACTGGGAGGCGGTTGCCAGGGTCTGCGAGCGTACCGGCGCGTACCTGATCTACGACGCGGCCATGGAGCGCATCGTCTTCGACGGCCATCCGCGGGTCAACCCGTGCCAGGTGGACGGGCTCGCCGGGCGTACGATCATCGTCGGCTCCGTGTCCAAGGAATACCGCATGATCGGCTGGCGGATCGGCTGGGTCGCGGGTCCCGCGGACATCATGTCGCGGATCATGGTGGCGGCCATCTACAACACGACGGTGGCCAGCGGGTTCCACCAGCTCGGCGCCGCCGCCGCGGTCAAGGAGCCGTCGGGGGTGGCGGAGGCGGTGGCCGAGTACCAGGCCCGCCACGACACCGTCATCCAGCAGCTCGACGGGCTGCCGGTGGTGCGGGCGGGCGGCGGCTGGTCCTGCCTGGTGGACGCCGAGGCCATGGGGCTGACGGCGGCCGACCTGTCCGCGCGCCTCCTCGAACGCGGCCGCGTCGCCGCCACCCCCATGACCGCATGGGGCGAGACGGTCGCCCCCCGGTACGTGCGCCTGGTCTTCAGCAACGAGCCCGTCAAGCGCCTGGCCGAGCTGCGTGCCCGGTTCGAGGCCGCCCTGGCGTGAGCTCCTACCGGTTCGCGGCCGCCATCGGGATGAGCAGGGTCTTGCCGGTGACCGCGCGCGCCTCGATGGCGGCGTGCGCCGCGGCGGCGGACTCCAGGGGGGGCGTGGCGCCGATCGTGGTGCGCAGGCGGCCGGCGGCGGCCTCCTCCATGGCCGCCATGGCCAGCTCGCGCAGGTCCGTCCATGGCCAGGCGACGGCCGTCACGCGCGGGTCCGGCGTGGTCATCGGGCCGCCCGCCATGCCGTACACGCTCAACCTGCCGCCGTCCTTCAGCAGCCGTTGGGAGGCCGCGCCGATCCCGCCGCCGACCCCGTCGAAGACCAGGTCCAGGCCGCCTGTAGCGGTGCGTACCAGGTCTGTCCAGCCCGGGTCGGTGTAGTCGACCGTCAGCTCGGCGCCCAGGCTCGCGGCCAGCTCGCGCTTGGCCGCGCTACTCGCCGCGCCGGCCACGCGGGCCCCGGCGGCGCGGGCGAGCTGCACGAGCAGGCTGCCCACGCCGCCGCCGGCGGCCTGCACCAGCACCCACTCGCCCGGCCGCGGCGCGGCGGCGCGGATCAGGCCCACGGCGGTACGCCCGTCGGCCAGCAGCGCCACGGCGACCTCCGGTGACAACTTCTCGGGCAGGGGGATGAGCTCGTCGGCGGCGGCCACCGCCAGCTCCGCATAACCGCCGTAACCGCCCAGCGTGCTGACCACCCGCGTGCCGGTCAGCGCTCTGTCCACGCCCTCGCCCACGGCGAGCACGGTTCCCGCGACTCCGTTGCCCAGGATCGCGGGCAACTCGGCGCGCCGCGGGCCTCGATCCGCGCGTACCTGGGTCTCCACGAACGTGACGCCCGCCACGGACACCTCCACCAGCACCTGCCCGGGTCCGGGAACCGGATCCGGCACCTCCTCCACGACCAGCGCCTCCGGGCCGCCGTACTGCCTCAGGACCACCGCACGCATGACATGCCTCCCGTTATTCGGAGCGATTCGCTCCGAAATTGTAGCCTGGCAATATCCTGTACGGCATGGCGAGACGCGGCAGGCAGGCCGAGGCGGCGCGAAACGATCTGCGGCTGTTGCGGGCGGCGCACGAGGTGTTCACGACGCAGGGGTTCGACGCGCCCGTGTCGGCCATCGCCAAGGAGGCGGGCGTGGGCATGGGCAGCCTCTACCGCCGCTACCGCACCAAGGAGGAGCTGCTCCAGCGCCTGTGCCTGATCGCCATGGAGCGGGCCGTCGAAGCGGCCGAGGCAGGCATGGCCGAGGCGGATCCGTGGGACGGCCTGGCTCTTTACGTGCGCACCTGCGTGGCCAACAGGTCGGGCGCGCTGGCGCCGGTCGCGGGCACCATCGAGGTCACCGACGAGATGTGGCGCACCTCGCGCAAGGCCACCGAACTGGCCGGCGGGCTCATCGCCAGGGCGCGCGAGGCCGGAGTGCTCAGGAGCGACGTGACCACGCTCGACATCTCGCTGCTCATGGAGCAGTTCAGCCGCCCGGCCCCCGATCGGGAGCAGCCGAACGTCAAGGCGCGCCTGCTGACCATCGCGCTCGACGGGCTGCGCGCCCCGGGCGCCTCTGAGCTGCCCGATGAACCGCCGAGCATGGAGTGGTACGAAGCGCGCTGGGGGAGTGCCCCGTAGGTCTACGGTTGAGGTGTGGGCTTCAACGAGCTGCTCAAGGACCTTGATCACAGTGCCAGCGCCCAGGCCGCGGGTATCAGACGCGGCTATGGCGGGCCCCCTGCCCGTACGGTGTGCGTGCGATCGGGCCTGGCGCGGCTGCGCTGTGCCTCCCTCCTCAAGCCCCTCTACGCCTGGGTGAGCGCGGCCCACATTCCCGACGCCGACCGGTGGCGCCGCCATGCCGAGCCCGCCGTGGTCATCTCCTCCAACGCCGACACGCTCAACCTGTGGCTCGCCGTCGGCCCGCGCGTCATCCTCGACGACCTCCGCCAGCGCACCGGCGTCGCCTGGTCGCCGCCGAACGGCGACCCTTCGCGGTTCGGGTCCGTGGAGGTGGCGGCCGACGAGGTGGCGACCGCCTACGCGGTGCTCGCCCAGGCCGCCGCCGCGGGCGACCCGGTCGCGGGGACCATTCTAGAGTGGATGCGGCAGGTCGGGACGTCTCAGGCGTTCGGGGCTCGCGAGGCGCTCAAGTCGCCGGAGGCCGGGGTCAAGTGCGGCTGGTACGGCGCGCCCGACGAGACCTGCCTGCGTACGCATGCCGTGGCCGTCCTGCCCCGGGGCGGCACCAGGGCCACCGTGGTGGTCGGGATGACCGCGCTGCCCTATACCGACCTGCGCGAACGCGGGATCTACCAGGACAAGGTGGCCAAGGGGCTGTCGGTGGAGGCCGAGCACGAGAAGGTGGCGGGGGCGCTGCTGCGCGGGCTGCTGACGACGGCGCTGGCCGAGCTGGGTCACTCCCCAAGGGATGGCGGCTGACCCACTACGAGGGTCTCGACGACCTTTGCCAGGTTCGGCGGCTCTACTCGCTCGGGCAGCTGTTCGGCCCACTCGTAGCCGCGGAAGGCGTGGCGTTCTTCCTCGGTGAGGTCTCCGGGGTCCACTTCCGGCCGAACCCCATCGAACCTGGCGAGAAAGAACGGTTCGGTCTTCACGTACCGGACGCCGAGCCACGAGAAGTCGCGTGCGACCTCGACGAACCGATCCAGCACGGCCGAGCCCGGCAGTCCGGTCTCCTCGGTCAGCTCCCGCCTGGCCGCCTCCAGCGCCGTCTCGCCCGGATCGATCCCGCCGCCCGGCGGCTCCCAGACGTCCATCCGGCTGACGGGGTCGTACCAGTGCATGAGCAGCACCCTGCCGTCGCGATCGAGGCAGACGACGCGCGCGGCGGGCCGGCGGTCAGCCATCCTTTTCCTCGTCGAGGACCAGCCCCAGGAGGCCGGGGAAACGGTCGTCGAACTCGGCGCGCCGCAGGCGGTTGAGCCGGCGGGTGCCCTCGTCGCGTTGTTCGAGCAGGCCGACGTTGCGCAGCACCGAGAAATGGTGGCTGAGCGTGGACTTGGCCACCGCCAGGTGGGCGAACGTGCCGCACGGCCGCGTCCAGTCGGGTACGTCGGCCAGTTCGCGGACGATGCGGCGGCGCACCGGGTCGCCCAGCGCGTCGAGGGCGGCCTGGAGGGAGACCTCGAGGGGCGAGGTGTGGGTCAGGTTGCGCGTCCTGTTCGACTGCGGTCGAACATCCGTGTAGTGTTCCATCTCGATCGAACATCCTACGCGAGGGGAGCGGCCGTGGACATCGGGCGCGTTGGAGTGTGGCATCCGACTCTGAGCAAGGTCCCGGCCGAGGAAGCGCGACGGGCGGCGGCGCGGATCGAGGAGCTGGGCTACGGCTCGATCTGGGTCAACGAGGGCTTGGGCAGCAAGGATCCGTTCGCCGTGTCCGCGATCCTGCTGGCGGCCACCGAGCGCGTCGCCGTCGGCACCGGCATCGCCAACCTCTGGGCCCGAGACGCCACGTCCATGGCGGCGGCAGGGGTCACGTTGACCGAGGCATATCCAGACCGTTTCCTGCTGGGCATAGGAGTCAGCCACGGCCCGCTGGTCTCCTACCGAGGCCACGACTACACCAAGCCGCTGAGCACGATGCGCACCTACCTGGACGCCATGGACCAGGCGGAGGAGATCCTCCCCAAGGCCAAGCCACGCAGGATCCTGGCGGCGTTGAGACCGAAGATGCTGGAGCTCTCACGAGAGCAGGCAGACGGCGCCCACTCCTATTTCGTCCCCCCGGAGCACACCTCCCAGGCCCGCCAGATCCTCGGCCCCGACCGCCTCCTGATCCCGGAGCAGGCGGTCGTCCTCGAGTCCGACGCCACCCGCGCCCGCGCGATCGCCCGCACCCACATGGCCTACTACCTGACGTTGCCCAACTACCTCAACAACCTGCGCACGCTCGGCTACACGGACGCCGACTTCGCGGACGGCGGCAGCGACCGCCTGACGGACGCCATCGTGGCCTGGGGCGACGCGGGCGCCATCACCAAACGGGTCCAAGCCCACCTGGACGCGGGCGCCGACCACGTCGCCCTCCAACCGCTCTCCCCAGACGCCCCAAACCTCGCCGACGCCCTCACCCAACTGACCCACCTCGCCCTGCCTCTCGGCCTGTAGTGCCCGTACCGGCGCTGCCGGTTCGTGGCGTTGCGCTGTACTTCGGCGGTGCCGCGTTTGACCTGGAGTGCGCTCTAATTCGTAACGTTGGCTTCATGACAACGCCGCAACACAAGATCGGGTCGGGTTTCGGAGCCAGGAGCACTGCGGACGACGTGCTCCAAGGGATCGATCTGTCGGGAAAGCTGGCGATCGTCACCGGCGGCTACTCGGGCCTCGGGCTGGAGACCACGAGGGCACTGGCTCGCGCCGGTGCGCACGTCATCGTCCCCGCCCGCCGTCCCGACACAGCGCAGGAGGCGGTCGGAGGCATTGACGGGGTCGAAGTCGACGAGCTCGACCTCGCCGACCTGGACAGCGTGCGCCGGTTCGCCGAGCGTTTCCTCGCCACCGGCCGCAATGTCGAGATCGTCATCAACAACGCCGGGATCATGGCCTCGCCGGAGACCAGGGTCGGTCCCGGGTGGGAAGCACAGTTCGCGACCAACCACCTCGGCCACTACGCGCTGGTCAACCGCCTCTGGCCGGCGATCGCACGAGGCCAGGGACGGGTCGTGGCCGTCTCGTCCGGGGGTCACCGCCGCTCGGGCATCCGGTGGGACGACGTCCAGCTCGAGCGGGGTTACGACAAGTGGCAGGCGTACGGGCAGGCGAAGACCGCGAACATCCTGTTCGCCGTACAACTCGACCTGCTGGGCCGGGACGCGGGGGTACGCGCGTTCTCGCTGCACCCCGGCTCCATCCTCACCCCGCTGCAGCGCCACCTCGCCAAGGAGGAGATGGTCGCCGCGGGCTGGATCGATGAGGAGGGCAACGCGCTGGACCCCGCGTTCAAGACGCCCGAGCAGGGCGCGGCCACGCAGGTGTGGGCGGCGACGTCACCGCAGCTGGCGGGCATGGGCGGCGTCTACTGCGAGGACTGCGACATCGCCGAGCGCTTCACGGAGGGCGCACCGTCGGGGGTGCGCGACTACGCGATCGACCCCGGGCAGGCGGCCCGCCTGTGGACGTTGTCCGCCGAGCTCACCGGCGTCAACGCCTTCGCCCTAACGCCCTGACCGCTGCTCCACATGCGGCCCACCGGCGCCCGTCGTCACCGTTTCATGGCGCCGTCGGCGATGGCGTCCGCCGCGTCGCCGATGGCCACACCGACGATCTCCAGGCGGCGTACCAGCTCTCGCTCCTTCATCGCGTCCGGCGTGAGCTCGCCGGAGAAGATGCGCGAGATCTCGTACTGGTACATCCGCCGGATGGCCCCACCCGCCTTCTTCGCCTCCAGGGCGTCCTGGACCACCACGGAGGGGCGGGAGGCGAGGTCGCGGACGGCGTTCTCGAGGGCGTCGATGCCGACGATGACCTGGTCGAGCAGGGGAGTGAAGCGGATCTGGTCCGGCACGCGGTAGAGGTGGGACTCGCGTACGAAGTCTCGCAAGGAGTCCAGCACGTCGTCGATCGAACGCGACAGCCGGAACAGGTCCTCGCGGTCGATGGGCGTGATGAGGGCCGTCTTGAGCTCGTCGATGAGGCGGGCGCGTTCTTCGTCGCCGAGGTGCTCGATCGAACGCATCTGCTCGTGCGCCCCCGTCCTGCCCACCTCGCCGCCGATCATGGCCATCGCCAGCCAGGCGCCTTCCTTGGTGGCTTGGAGCTGCCCGAGCAGGGCCTCCGTGAGCGCGCTGTCCATGCGACCGGTCATGAGGTCCCGGATCCGCCGCAGCCGCTTCACCGCCCGGCCGCCTTCGAGCAGCAACGGCCCTTCACATCCGCACTCACGCTTGCAATGCCTCCATCAGTTACCTTCACGGGAGCTCCATGCCCGCGAACCCCTTCACGAGCGCGGCCAGCCCCCAGCCGAGCAAGCCGCTGGCCGGCAGCGTCAGCAGCCAGGCTGCGACGATCTTGCCCGCGGCGTACCAGCGAACCCGGCCGCCGCCCTGCGCCACGCCGGCGCCGATGAGCCCGCCGGCGATGGCCTGGGTCATGCTCACCGGCATACCCACGGCAGCGCACGCGATCACCGCCGCACCCGCGGCCAGCTCGGCCGCGACTCCGTGCGGGGGTCTGGAGGCGATGATCTCCCGGCTGAGCGTACGGCCTGCTTTGGGGAGGCCGTACAAGGTGCCGAACGCGAACAGAGCGGCCGCCAGCGACGTGTACGGCAGCGGCGCGTCCGAGAAGCCGAACGCGATCATGAACACGGCGAGCATCTTCTGCGCGTCGTTGGCCGCGTAGGCGAGGGTCTGCAGCAGGAACCCCACCCAGTGCCAGCGCTACAGCCCCCGCGCCGTGGTCACTACCACCAGCACCCGGATGAGCACCCAGGCCAGCAACCCGCCCGCGATGGGCGCCGCCAGCCCGAACGCCAGCACCAGCACCACCGACCCGGGCGAGACCGGCAGCCCCCACCCCAGCCCCGCCCCGGTGAGACCGCCGACGACGGCCAGGGTGAGGCTGGTCGGACGGCCCTTGGCGCTGAGCACGGCCACCACGGCCAGCGACGAGATCACCGCGATCGTCATCGCGATCTTGCCGCCGGGATCGTCGAAGGTGGCCAGCCTCGTCACGAACGTCAGTGCCACCCGATGCGTGACCAGCGGAATGACCGCCACCAGCAGCGCGAGGACGAGAATGCCGGTCACCGGGCGTACGGTGGGCAGCTTGAGCCCGGTCGCGAGGAGGGCGCCGCCGTCGTTGATCCCGGACACGACGGCGAAAAGGACAGCGACCACGACCAGTACGACGGCATCCAAAGGCACGCATCCCATCCCAACCCGCCCGGCTCAGCCGAGGCAAGCCCGATAACGCCGTCCACGGCGAACAGCCGCGAGACCGAACGCGCGTCGCCAACCCGTCGCTCCAGGTAATCTCGATCCTGGCCGGCGACCTGTACTCTGCCCAGACCAGCCGCAAGGCACCCAACGATCCCACGTCCGCGAGAGTGAAGGCATGACCAGTCCCGCCGAATACGTCCTGACACTGTCCTGCCCCGACCGCCCCGGTGTGGTGGCCGCCGTCTCCGGCCTGCTGGCCGGGCACGCATGCAACATCATCGAGAGCCAGCAGTTCGGCGACAGGATCGGACAGCGCTTCTTCATGCGCGTACAGTTCGCGGGACCCTTGAGCGAAGACGAGCTCAACACGGCCTTCGCCACGCTCGCCCCGGACTTCGCCATGGAGTTCAGGCTGCGCGACGTGGCCAGGAAGCCGCGGGTGCTGATCATGGTCAGCAAGTTCGACCACTGCCTGAACGACCTGCTCTATCGCGTCAGGTCGAAGGCCCTGGACATCGAGATCGTCGCGGTCGCCTCCAACCATCCCGACCTGCGTCCGCTCACGCAGTCGTACGGGATCGACTACCACCACCTGCCGATCACGCCCGAGACCAGGGCCAGGCAGGAGGCCGAGGTGCTGGCGCTGGTGGAGCACTATCAGGTGGACCTGTTGGTGCTGGCCCGCTATATGCAGGTGCTTTCCGAGGGCCTCTGCGAGAAGCTGGCGGGCCGGGCCATCAACATCCACCACTCGTTCCTGCCGTCGTTCAAGGGCGCCAAGCCCTACCACCAGGCACACAACCGCGGCGTCAAGCTCATCGGCGCCACCGCCCACTACGTGACCTCCGACCTGGACGAAGGGCCGATCATCGAGCAGGAAGTGGCCAGGGTCAACCACAGCCACTCGCCCGAGGACCTGGTGGCGATCGGGCGGGACGTGGAGTGCGTGGCACTGGCCAGGGCGGTCAAGTGGCACGCCGAGCAGCGCGTGCTACTGGACGGCCACAAGACCATCATCTTCCCCCGCTAGACCCGCTTGTCGGCTCGTGGCCGGTTCACCGTGGTGGTCAGTCGGCGATGGCGCCTACGAGCAGGGGCCCGTTCAGCAAGTCGGCCGTGAACGACACTCCGGTGATCTTGGCCGCCAGGGAGAAGGCCCTTGCAAGGCCGTTGTGCGACATGTCCTCCCATCTCGTTTCCCAAGTATCGTCACCGTCCTCCTCCGGAGGCAGCCCGACCTCACGCATGAGCCGGTTGAGCCGATCCTTGTCGCTGCCGTGCCGATCGCTGGGCATGATCGGCCGGAAGCTGGTGACGACGTCGCCGTCGACCGCGTAGCTGAAATCGTCTTCCGCGTAGTCGTGCCGAGCGACGGTCACCACCTCGCACCCCTCGGACAGCCGCGCCAGCACCTCCGGCAGCGCCGCCTTCCAGCCCCACAGCTCGACCGCGACGCACCACTCGCCGGCCAGGATCGCCCCGACGTAGCCGCCGCCATCCCCGCCGTCGGTCTTCTGGACGAACTCGTAGACCACTTCGTCTAGCTCGGCGAAGCTCATCTCCCGTCCCGGAGGCTCGGCCGGGCCGAAGCGGCGTAGCGCCTCGTCGGGACCGAGCCCGCGTAAGAAGGAGATGCAGTAAATGTCGTTGAGGGGATTGGCCGGGTTTCCGTTGGAGGCCTGCAGCCAGCGGTATGAGGCCAGCGGATCGGTCGTCATGCCGCCAGATACTGGCAGGCGCCACCGACAGAACGGCCCGCGTTCCCTAGCCGATGACGACGACCAGTTTCCCCCTCATATGTTCGTGCCGCTGGGCGACACGGCTCCGGGGCTCTGGCGGCGCTACCTGAGCATGATCTTCGACGGCCTCCGCCCGGAAGCCGCTCACCCGCTGCCCGTCCCCGCCCCACGCTCCCTGGCCCCGCCCGACGGACCCGCCTCCACGGCTCCATGACCCGACCGGCCTCCGGACCAACTGGCCGCGCGTGATCGGTCAGATGGGGCCGATGAGCGGCGGCCCCGATCGTCCGACCTTCAAAGGCTCACGGCCGGTACGTCCCGAAGTACCAGGGATTGCCCTCCGGATCCTTGCAGCCGTACTCGCGAGACCCGTAAGGCTGGTCCACCAGCCCCATCGTGATCTCGGCCCCCGCGGCCCTGGCCTGATCGTGGTGGGCGTCCACGTCGTCCACCGCGACGTAGATCCCGGGCCCGCCCGACTTACCTTCGCCGATCATGATCAGGTCGTCGCCGACCAGCAGCTCGGCGTGGTTGACCACGCCGGAGTCGTTCTTGGACACCTCGTGCACCCGGAATCCGAACGCGCTGGTCAGGAAGTCGATCCCGGCCTGGCAGTCCTGGTAACGGGCTAGTGCGTACACGGTTCGCATGGCCTCAGGATGCCCGCTGGGGCTCCTCGGGTCTTGGACGAATCTGACCGGGCGTCGTGTCGCCGAGCACCCGGAACTCGCGATTCATGTGCGCCTGATCGTAGAAGCCGCAATCCGCCGCCACCCGCGCGATGGAATCACCCGACCGCAACAGCCGCATGGCCCTCGAGAACCTGATCACCCGAGAAGCCGTCTTCGGCGGTAGCCCGATCTGGTCCTGGAAACGGGCGACGAGATGGCGATGGCTCCAGCCGAGCGACTCCGCCAGCGAAGACACACCCAGCCGGCCGCCCGACTCCAGCAGCCGCGCCCACGCCCACGGCAGCTCAGGGCCGAGCGAAGGCCCGGACAGGATGCGCTCGGTCAGGATGCGCTCGGTCAGCGTCAGCCGGTCCCGCCACGACAGCGTCGAGGCCAGCCGGTCCACCACCATGTCCGCCCACGGCCCGAGCAGGTCGCCGACCGGCACCACGAGGTTCGTCAGGTGCCGCATCGGCACGTCGTACAGCCTCCTGGCCCCGAACGGCGTGAGCACCACCTCCACACCCTCACAAGGCCCCACCGTGCGAGTGACGGTGAACCGGTCACCCAGCCCGCCCGAGAACGCCGTGACCCGCTGCCCGCCCGCCTCCATCGGCGCGCCGAACGCCAGGATCAGCACGGCCCCCGGCATGGCCATCTCGGACCGGGTCACCGGCGAGCCGTAGTCCTCGCGGTACGCGCACAGCCGCGTCACATAGGGCCGCAGCGCAGCGCTGGGCGCGGCCTCGACCATGGCCAGCCCCAGCGTGCTCATGCTTTCGAGACTATAGGCCGGTGTGCCGCGCGAGGAAGGTCAGCACGTCGGCCGACAGGTCGACCGTCCTGCTCACCGAACGAGCGCCGTGCCCGACCTCGGCCTCGTTGCGCAGCAGCACCGGCCGCTCGGCCGTCGAGGCGTGCTGCAGCGCCGCGCACATCTTCCACGCGTGCAGCGGGTGCACGCGCGTGTCGGACTGGAAGACGGTGAAGAGCGTCGCGGGGTACGGCACCGACTCCTGTACGTGGTGATATGGCGAGTAGGCCCGCAACCAGCCGAACTGCTCGGAATCCTCGGCGGAGCCGTATTCGACGTTCCAGGTGGCGCCGAGCCCGAACTGCTCATATCTGATCATGTCGAGCAGCGGCGCCGAGCAGACGACGGCGGCGTAGAGCTCAGGGCGTTGCGTGAGCGCGGCACCGACCAGCAGGCCGCCGTTGGAGCCACCGGAGATGCCGAGCTGCCCGGCCGTGGTCACGCCGGTGGCGATGAGGTGCTCGGCGGCGGCGTGGAAGTCGTCGAACACGTTCTGCTTGTTGGCCAGCATGCCCGCGCGGTGCCACTCCTCGCCCTCCTCGCCGCCGCCGCGCAGGTTGGCGATCGCGTAGACGCCGCCGGCCTCCACCCAGGTCAGGATCGAGGCGGAGTAGCCGGGGGTCTGGGACAGGCCGAAACCGCCGTAGCCGTACAGGATCGTGGGCCGCGGCCCCGGCGTGTCGTCGGCGGGAGAGATGATCAGCATGCGGACGTCCGTGCCGTCCTTGGACTGGTAGACGACCTGCGAGGTGCGCACCGGCGGCACCTCGACCGCGCCGGGGGAGGCCGCCCAGAGCGTCGTCTCGCCCGTCCTGGCGTCGTAGCGCTGGATGGAGGGCGGCGTGGTGTTGTCGGTGTAGCCGAACCACGCCTCGTGGCCGCCCTCCGGACGCTCAGCGATGCCGCCGATCGAGCCGAGCCCAGGCGTGGGCACCTCGCCGACGCGCTCGCCGGTCTCCAGGTCGTGCACGGTGATCTCGCTGATCGCGTGGCGGGTCCAGCCCACCAGCATGACCGGGCGCTCCAGGTCGTCGAGGATCGCGAAGTCGCTCAGCACCGCCTCGGGGTCCTCGGGGATCAGATCGCGCCAGGTCTCGAAGCCGGGCTCGGCCGGGTCGGTGACGCACACCCTGGCCCTGGGCGCGTCGCGGTCGGTGTGCACGTAGAGCCTGCCGTCGCGGCCGAACACCAGCCCGGACTGCGCGTCCACGCCCTCCTGTACGACCTTCAGCTCCGGCCGGTCGATCGGGGACGCGGTCAGGTCGGCCACCCAGATGTCGTTGCGCGGCGCGGTGCCCTCGTGCGCCGACACCTGCAGCCAGCGGCCGTCGCGCGACACCGAGACGCCGTAGTAGTTGGTCATCTTCAGGCCCTGCCCGAAGAGCATCTTGTCGTCTTCGGTGGAGGTGCCCACGCGGTGCAGGTAAACGCGGCGGTGGAACTGTGTCTCGTTCTCCGGCACCTCGGTGCTCGGCAGCCTGCGTACGTAGTAGAACGCCTCGCCGCCGGGTAGCCACGCGATGGGGGAGTAGCGGCAGCGGTCGATCGGCCCCTCGACCCGCTCCCCCGTCGTGACGTCCATCACGTAGAGGATCGACTCCTCGTCGCCGCCCACCGAGATCTGGTACGCCAGCAGCCGCCCCTCCTTGTCGGGCTGCACCGCGTCCAGTGTGGTCAGGCCGGAGGGGTCGAGCTCCATCGGGTCGATCAGCGCCCGCTCTGTCCCGTCGGGCTCGACGACGTAGTAGACGGCGTGCTCCTGGTCCGGCGTGCGCCGGATGAAGAAGTGGCGGCCGCCGCGCCAGGACGGCGTGCCCACGGAGCCCGACCTGAGCAGCTCGGCGATCCGGCTCTTGAACCGCTGCGGCCCCCGGCGCTCGGCGTACAACTCGGCCTGCGCGAGCAGCCATCCCTTGGTCTCCGGACTGTCGGGATCCTCGAGCCACCGATAAGGGTCGGGCACGGGCGTTTCATGCAGGAGGTCGACGGTGTTTTCGCGGCGTGCGGTCGGGTAGAGCTCTCGCGTCATGCAGGAACCCTACTGCCAATGAGCATGCGTAAAGCCCTGGTGAAGCGGGCATAAAACGTATCGTGCGTCCCTCTAGTCATTCCGGCTGGAGGTTTTGGGGTGGCGGGGACCACGGTGCAAACGCCAGACTTGGTGACAGGACGGTGCCGTGGTGACCATCCGCTGGACCGTCCGGCGGAGGTCCACGTGACGGAAGCACGAGTGCCCCAGGAGGGGCCGACAGGCGGGACATGCCGCGGCATGTCCCCTTTGATACGCGCGCAGCAGGGAGAGGCCCGATGATGCGCCAAGTCCTGCTGCTTAATGCCACCTATGAGCCACTGACTACTCTCTCGCTGCACCGCGCCATCGTGCTCGTGCTGCGGGAGAAGGCCGACGTCGTCCACCGTGACGGCAGGGGCGCGGTGCTGCGCTCCGCGAGCTGCACGCTCGACGTCCCCTCGGTGATCAGGCTCCGAAGATATGTCCGTATCCCCTACCGGTCGCGCATCCCCCTGACCAGGGCCGCTCTCATGCGGCGCGACGACTACCGCTGCGCCTACTGCGGCCAGCGGGCCGAGACCATCGACCACGTCATCCCCCGGTCCAGGGGTGGCGCGCACACGTGGGAGAACTGTGTCGCCTCCTGCACCACGTGCAACCACAGGAAGGCCGACAAGTACCTCGAGGAGCTGGGGTGGACGCTACGCGTCAGCCCCGCGGTCCCACGGGGCGCCCACTGGCGGCTCATCGGCGCGTCGCTCGTCGGAGACCCCCTGTGGGCACCGTACTTGGAGGCGGCCGCCTGACACGCGGGGGGCTTGCCCCCCGCGACCCCCCCAAAAAAAGGCATGGAAGAGGCGTTTTGTCTGCGCGGGGAGCGAGCTCCCCGCGCTGTCAGGCACCGGGGGGAGCGAGCTCCCCCCGGTGCCTGACAGCATGAGCAGGCATGTGGACCTTTACCTCGGACGTTGGGGAATATGCTGCGGTCGCCGAGCCCTTCCTGCTCGGCGACCCGGTGGGTAACACCGTCCCGCTGACCATCCTGGCCAACCTGAGGGCGGGCATGCCTGCCAAGGATCCCTACTTCGGCTGGTGGACGGTCGATGGCGAGGTGCTCGGCGCGGTGTTCCGCACGCCGCCGCATCCCGTCGGGCTCACCGGCATGCCCGTCGAGGCCGTCGCGCCGTTGCTGGAGGCGCTCGGCGTCGTCCACGCGGTCGTCGGTCTGCTGAGGCTGGCGGAGGAGATCATCCGGTTACGGGGGACGCCCGACAGGGTGGTGTCGGAGCGGCTCTACCGCCTCGGCCCGCTCGCCGTCCCCGACGTGCCCGGTCACGGCAGGCAGGCTGTTCCGGCCGACTTCCCGTTGCTGGTCAGCTGGTATCAGGCCTTCGGCGACGAGGTGATGCTCGGCCAGGGCGAGGACGTGGCCGAGCGGGTCGCGCAGCGGCTGGCGGCCCGCGAGCTGTTCGTGTGGGAGGCCGGTGGGGCGCCGGTCTCGCTCGCCGCGCTCTCCCCGGCGGCCGGCGGGGTCTGCCGCGTCGGTCCCGTCTACACGCCCCCCTCATGCCGCAGGAACGGCTACGGCGCCGCCGTCACGGCGTTCGCCAGCCAGGTCGGGCTGGCGGAGCGCTGCGAGCAGGTCGTCCTCTTCACCGATCTGGACAACCCCACGAGCAACGCCATCTACCAGGCGATCGGCTACCAGCCCGTCTCCGACTACGCCCACATCACTTACGGCGGGCCGCGTTCAACGGTCCGCCGCAGCTAGCGGAGTCTGCGGCTACGGCGGGCCGCCTCCAGCGGAGTGTGCGGCTACGCTTAGCTCATGCCGCGATACGACTTCCGCTGCCGCGCCTGCGGCTCCACATTCGAGGTGTCCCGCCCCATGTCGGCCTCCGACGCCCCGGCGGCCTGCCCGGAGGGGCACGACGACACGGTGAAGCTACTGTCCACGGTGTCCATGACGGGCAGCGCGGCCGCACCCAGGGCCGGCGGCTGCTGTGGCGGAGGCTGCTGCTCCTAGGCGGTCGTGACCGGGGTCCGCGTCAGCGCGTCCACCGCCAGCCGGGCGAGCCGCTCGACGGTGGCGATCCCCGTCTCCATGCTCGGGCTCCGTTCCGACAGCACCGCGATCAGCAGCTCATGACCGTGTACGCCGAGCCGCCCCACGCTGTTGACCGTCCACAGGCCGTCATGCACGTGGGCGGGCAGCCACCCGTTCTTGAGCGCCACCTCGCCCCCGGCCGCGCTGACACCCCACGCCTGCGACGGGTGCACGGACGACATGAGCTCCAGCGCATAGCGCCGGTTGCGGGCCGACACGGGTCCTTCGGGATCGGTGAGCCGCTCCAGGACCTTGACCTGGTCCGACGGCCGGCTGCGGGTCCAACCCCAGTAGAGCCCTGATCCCAGCGAGGTGTGCTCGACACCCAGCCGGTGCAGGACCCTGGTCAGCCCGTCCCGCCCGCCGATCCTCATGTACAGCTCGTGCGCGCAGTCGTTGTCGCTGTGGCGGATCATCCCGGAGGCCAGCCTGCGCTCGTAGGCGTCCAGGCCTCGGGGCCGGTGCAGGAGCAGGGCCAGCAGGATGTCCACCTTGGCCACGCTGGCCAGCATGAAGGGCGTGCGCTCGCGGAAGGCGTACCTGGCTCCGGTGGTCCGGTCGTAGACGGCCAGCGTCGCGCGGCCGGGACGGCGGCGCAGGTAACGGTCCAGCGAGCGGTCGAGAGCGCGCCGCGCGGCCACGGGCAGCGCGCTCTCGACGACGACCCCGCCCGGCTGCGGGACCGGGACGGCCGGGCGCGGCGTCGTGATCGAGGTGCCAGAGCCGGGCACGAGGAGCAGGGCGGCGAAGAGCGAGATCCCCCGAACGCGCATGTCCGGGAGCCTGCCACCCGCCACCCCAACGTCCGGGGTTCCGGCCGGTCAAGCCTCGGCCAGTTTCCTACGCGGCCCTGGGGCGCCTGCGGCGCTGGAACGGCAGGAACCGGTCGGCCAGGTGCGGACGGGACGGCGTGAGCGTGGGCTCGACCGCGATGATCCGGTCGAACCTGAACGCCCTGATCGCCCGGCGCATCCTGCACACCCCGACCAGATACCAGTATTCGCGGTGGACCAGGCACGTCACCGGCTCGACGTCACGAGCGGTGATGTTGCCGGAGGCGTCTCGGTAGTGCAGGCGGACCATGAGACGGCTGGTGATGGCGTCGGCCATGAGCCTGGCCCTGGAGGCGACCTCCACGGGCAGCGGCTCGGTCAGTGTCGCGAGCGTGGTGGCGATGACGTCGTCGTCGAGCTCCAGGTGCTCGAATGCGTGCTGTAGGCCGCGCCTGGCGGTGACGGCCTGCGGGCCTGATCCGAGGTGGGCGAGGGAGAGGGCGAGGGCGGCGATCTCGGCGGTCGTCAGCGGGCGAGTATCGTGCTTCACGACTGTCGTCATACCCCAAGAATAGGGACGACCACCGACAATTTTCGAAAACCTGTGCGGCAGGCGAGAACCCCCGTCGCCCGCCGCACAGGCCGTGTCAGCGCGAAAGCTGCGACAGGTCGCGCGAGGCGCCCGTGGAGGCGGAGGTCGTCATCGCCGCGTACGCCTGCAGCGCCACGCTCACCGGCCGGTTGCGGTCGCGCGGCCGGTAGCCGCCCAGGTCGGCCAGCAGCCGCTCGCGCCGCGCGGCCAGTTCGGCCTCGGGCACCCGCAGCTCCAGCGTCCGGTTGGGGATGTCGATGTCGATCAGGTCGCCGTCCTCGACCAGCGCGATCGCGCCACCCTCCGCCGCCTCGGGCGAGGCGTGCCCGATCGACAACCCGGACGTGCCACCGGAGAAGCGGCCGTCGGTGACCAGCGCGCACACCTTGCCGAGCCCCCTGCCCTTCAGGAACGACGTCGGGTAGAGCATCTCCTGCATGCCCGGACCGCCCTTGGGGCCTTCGTAGCGGATGACCACCACGTCGCCCTCCTTGACCTGCCCGCCGAGGATGCCCTCGACCGCCTGCTCCTGCGACTCGAACACCACCGCCGGCCCGCTGAACTTCCAGATCGACTCGTCCACCCCGGCCGTCTTCACCACCGCGCCGTCACGCGAGATGTTGCCGTAGAGGACCGCCAGCCCGCCGTCCACCGAGTACGCGTGCTCCAGGTCCCTGATGCACCCGGCCGTGCGGTCGAGGTCGAGGTCGTCCCACCGGTTGTCCTGCGAGTACGGCTTGACCGTGCGCACGTTGCCAGGAGCCGCGTGCCACAGCTCGACGGCCTCGGGCAACACGGACGGCGACTGCACGTCCCAGGAGGCCAGCAGGTCGGCCAGCGTGCCGCCGTTCACGGTGGGCACGTCGCGGTGCAGCAGCCCGGCCCGGTCGAGTTCGCCCAGGATGGCCGGGATGCCGCCCGCGCGGTGGACGTCCTCGACGTGGTATTTGCTCGTCGCGGGGGCCACCTTGCACAGGCACGGCACCCGCAGCGAGATCTCGTTGATCTCCTTGAGCCCGAAGTCGACCTCGGCCTCGCGGGCCGCGGCCAGGATGTGCAGGATCGTGTTGGTCGAGCCGCCCATCGCCACGTCGAGCGTCATCGCGTTCTCGAACGCCTCGCGGGTCGCGATCGAGCGCGGCAGCACCGACTCGTCGCCGTCCTCGTAGTAGCGGCGGGTGATCTCCACGAGCTGCCTGCCCGCGTCCTCGAACAGCTGCTTGCGCGCCTTGTGCGTGGCCAGGATCGTGCCGTTGCCCGGCAGCGCCAGGCCGATGGCCTCGGCCAGGCAGTTCATCGAGTTGGCGGTGAACATGCCCGAGCACGAGCCGCAGGTCGGGCAGGCGCTCTCCTCCATCTCCAGCAACTCGGCGTCGGAGACGGAGTCGTCGGCGGCGGCGATCATCGGGTCGATCAGGTCGAGCTTCTTGCCCGGCGTCGCTGTGTTGTTTTGCGCGCCTCCGACACGACCTGCCTCCATGGGCCCGCCCGAGACGAAGATCGTCGGGATGTTCAGCCTGAAGGCGGCCAGCAACATCCCCGGCGTGATCTTGTCGCAGTTGGACACGCAGATCAGCGCGTCCGCGCAGTGGGCGTTGACCATGTATTCCACGGCGTCGGCGATCAGCTCGCGCGACGGCAGCGAGTAGAGCATGCCGCCGTGTCCCATCGCGATGCCGTCGTCGACCGCGATGGTGTTGAACTCGCGGGGAATCGCCCCCGCCTCCCTGATCGCCGCGGACACCACGTCGCCGACCTCGCGCAGATGCACGTGACCAGGCACGAACTGGGTGAAGCTGTTGGCTACGGCGATAATGGGCTTGCCGAAGTCGCTCCCGGCTACGCCGGTCGCCCGGAGCAGGGCCCGGGCACCGGCCATGTTCCTGCCGTGGGTGACTGTACGTGACCTGAGGGCGGGCATTGGGCATCTCCCATCGCTAGCGAGTCTTCCCATGGTACGACCACCGCCCGGTAACTGAGACGCCTGTCCACACCTCGGACAGTCGATGATCTACCACCGGCCTGGTCTAGGCGGGCAGCCGGACGGCGGCGAGCTGGGTCGCCTGGGCCACCAGACGACCCTTGTCGTCCCACACATGGGCCACCTCGTCCATCCGGTCGCCGCCGACGTCCGTGGCCGTCAGTCGCACCCTGATCGGGCCGGGCGCGGGCAACCTGCGGATGTACGCCGACAGCTGGATCGTCGGCACCCAGCCCGACAGGCCCAGGTCGAACGAGACCGGCGGCACCGGGTCGCACGCCACCAGCAGGCTCAGCGGGTCCCAGTCGGAGCCGTCGGCCAGCCGTTGCCAGGTTGCGATGACGCCGCGCCTGGAGGGCGCCCCGAAGGCGAAGGCCAGGTGGCCGGGGTCGATGCGCTCCTCGACCACGGCCATCAGCGGCACCGGGAAGCTCGCGCCAGGAGGATCGATGGGGGCCAGGAAGCAGTCCTGCTCGGGAGGGAGCTCCACGGGCTCGTGCGACGACCACCAGGGGTCCGAGTCGTCCAGCAGGCCGAGCGTGATGTGCGCCTCGACCCGGGTCCTGCCGTCCTGCACCAGCGCGGCCCTGACCTGGGCCACGCTCCTGCCCACCCGCAGCGTCTCCACCCGCGCGACGGCCTCGCCGGGCTCGGGCGGCTCGACGAAGGAGCCGCTGACGGCTGTCACATGCGGATGCCCGGCGCCCGCCGCGCTCTCGCAGGCGGCCCGGCCCAGCACCGCCAGCAGGTAACCGCCGTGCAGCCGGGTGCCGACGCTCCACTGGGCGTCCAGCACGGCGCCGAACTCGCCCTCGCCCCGGGCGGTCAATGCGGTTGCTTCCCGAAAAGTCCCCATTTTTCGTAAATCCCTTCCGCAGGAGCTCAGATTGACATCGCTAACCTGACGGCGTCAACCTGAGATCCATGACCACCAGACGCGTACGCGCCAGGCGCGGAGAGGGGCTGCTGCTGCGGGAGGAGATCCTGCGCGCGGCCGAGGACCTGCTGGCCGAGTCCGGCACCGAGGACGCACTCACGCTGCGCGCGGTCGCCCTGCGAGCCCGGGTGTCCACGCCCTCGGTCTACCTGCACTTCGCCGACAAGGAGGCGCTCGTCGAGGCGGTCTGCATGCGGGTGTGGGACGACCTCGGCAGGCTGTTCACCGAGAACCTGGGTGGCGACCCGTTCCTCGCGCTTGGCAAGTGCGGCCGCGCGTACGCCCGGTTCGCCCTCGACCATCCGGTCCAGTACCGCGTGCTGATGATGCGGCCGTCAACCGGGCCCGGCGTGCCCCCGGCCGCCGCCGAATGCTTCCGCCACATGGTGAACGCGGTCTCGGCCTGCGTAGAGACCCGCGTGCTCGAAGGCGATCCTGAGGAGCTCGCGCTGGGCCTCTGGTCGGCCGTGCACGGCTGCGCCTCCCTGCTCATCGCCCAGCCGTCGTTCCCGTGGCCGCGCGACAGGGAGGCGCTGATCGACCACATCGTGCGCATGGCCGGATTCGGCACCGCGCTGTATTCGCGCCTCCCGCAGACGCTCCCGCCGAGCGCGGAGCTGGTCGCCGAACTGGACGACTTCGGCGTACGGCTGGCGGCCCACAAAAAGAGAGCCCGCGGGGACGAGCCCCACGGGGAAGCGGACCTCGACGGCGGAGGGTGATCGAGCGCCATGACGAGCAGGGCGAACACCTGGCGGGTGCGGTCCAGCACCCGAAGTGTTCGCCCTGCTCGTCACTCTGTCGCCTGCTGCATCAGGCAGGGAGAGCTGCCCAGGACGCGCAGTTCGCAAAATCCCCCGTCGCCGGGAAGTTGATGTCGCCCGCAGCGGTCGCGACGGTGCACTGGGTGGTGTAAATACCGGCGGCGGTCCGCGCGGTGATCCGCAGGGCGTCGGTCGCGGCGACTGGAGGCGTTCCCGCGAGAGGAGCAGTCGCGGGATCGCCTTCGGTCACGGTGATGTTGATGACGTAACCATTCTGGCTGTTCGGCACGTTTCTGAGACTCAGCCAGCGGTCTCCGGCCGCGTTCCGAGGATCATGGATCCACGGCACGCCAGCGTTGGCTGAGACGCGGAAGACCGTCGGCGCTGTGTCCCCCGTGAGGACGATGCCGACGGAGTCGAGGTCCTGGTACGCCGACGGCTTATGAATCATCGATCCGGTCGTGTTCGCTTGGTGCTCGGCGAGGTCGGCCTTCGTCGTGGTGGTGGCACTGGCCATGGCCACCGAACCGGACGATACGACCGTTCCACAGGCCATCGCCGTCGCGATGGCCAATACCCGCAGGCGACCGCTGACACCCAGGCCTGATGTCGCGCCGCTCCTTCGAGAAATCAATTGATTTCCCTCCAATGATGAGGATTGGATTTCTGGTCATCGCGCCATGGGCGATGCGTTTTCGAAGATACCCGACCCGCCAAACGCGGACACGTCCCTGCATATTCGATAAAGGCAAATAGATGCTATGCCAAGATAAAAGCGACGTTCCTTAATCCTGATCTTTCATGATCTTGGAGAGTTCGGCCCTCTTTGGAGCGCCTCGGTGTAGTTCGCCCCATTTAGCGGCATCGCCGTGGAGTGAAATGAGGCGTGCGATCCAGCACGAGTAGGTCCGGTCGACGGCACTTCAGCCCTTCTCTGTAGTTGGCCCGAGCGCCAGGCGCAGCAATGCATGCCATGGCCGCGGGAACACGGCGTCCGGAGGCGAGCCGGGACGGCCCAGCCTCGGTGGGATCTCCCGCGCTCAGGGAGTCCAGACCGGTATGGCCGAACACCGGCATCGAGTGGGGTCAGGGGATGGTCGCCACGGAAATTCCCCGAATCGCGGGAGTAAAATTGCCCACACCATTCGGGAGATCATTGATGAATGCATCGAATGCCACGGCAATAACGGGTTGGCGCATTCCTCCGCCCAGACGGCGGACCTTAGTTCGGGTTCCCCGTGTCCCTTCGGTCGGCGTGTCCGACGGGCTCAGCAGTGGAGGATATGTCCCGAGTCGCACCGAACGCCAGGGGTATTGTCGCATTTCGGTGGCTGGCAATATGTCGCGAGCACTTTCCTGGTTTCGTCGCGTGCCCCCCACCTGTTATTCCCGCGCGACCGCGCTCTTGCGCTGTCCCCCGAAATGAGAGTGGCGGAAATCGACGACGCGGGCCGAGGACGGCTCCAAGTCCAGCGTGCGGGCGAGATTGGCTTCTCGCCTGGTTCGACCCGACGCAGCCGCTCACGTCGCTGAGAGGCAGGGACGGGCGGCCACCGGACGCCGGCAACGTGACCGCGATCCGTCCGCATCAAACGGGCAGGGGCGCCCTCAACCCTTGGTGACACCGCCAGGACCCTCGCCGGATGCCGGTGAAGGTCCTGGCTTGGGTTAACCAGCCTTAACCTTCGCCGTATCTGGCGGGCAGGACCTGGGCGGCGATGTCGTAGATGCGGTCGATCTCGCCCTCGGTCAGCGCCCGCTCCCGCTTGGTGATCCACTTGCGTGCCCGGTCGCCCTGGTAGACGTCCACGCCGCGAATGGTCATGATCTTCCACGGCACCGGAGGCCCGTAGATGGCGAGCGAGGGCACGACGGACACCTCGCGGCCGAACGCCTTGGTGATCAGCTCGCTGGCCTGCGACGCCTCCAGGTTGGCCTCGGCGATCCGGGCCTTCATGTCGAAGGGGCCGTGGAAGAGCTTCTTGCCCATCTGCACGCGTACGGGCAGTCGCTTGTCCCACTTCTCGGAGTCGACCGCGTACACGCCGGTGGGGCCCACCACGAGGTGGTCGATCTGGGCGTCGCTGCCCGGGATCGCCCTGGCGTGCAGCGTGCGGTAGCCGCTGCGTTCTAGCTTGCGCAACTGCGCTTCGGTACGGCGCTCCGCCACGGACGTCCGCCGCCAGGCCGGCACGGACGAGTTGGAGCGCGCACGATAGACCGCCTCGAGGATGGCCGCGATCACACCTGCGGTGACGCCAACCCGCCAGTCGCGCACAAGGAAACCCACCACCAAGCCGACGGCGATCGCCAGGAGCGCACGGTTGCGCAGGCGGCGAAAGCGCGGTTGTTGCAGCAGGCTACGCACGGACGCGCGCTCGACGGGCGCGTACGTGGAGGTGGGCGCCGAAGGCTTCGCGGCGGCGGTCTGCTCACTTTCTGGCCGGTCGCTCACCCAGATTGGTGACGCGTTGTGACCGTCTTCTCGCTGGATGTCGGAGTCCACGTAACTCACCGTAGCTCGGAGATCGGATCGATTCCTAGTGTTGCCCTGTCCATAGTTTTATGGCCCAGCTCATCGTGTTCCACGCGTGTTTTCAGGGTATGTCTTACGTTCTCTAGAGATCCGCACGCCCGATCCCCGCAAAAGATCTTAACCTGGTGCCGGCCGGGGCTCGACCCCGCCTGTCTGGCGGGGACATTTCCGAAGAGGCCTGGCGGACACTCCCAGAGGGGTCTGGCCGGACCAGCCAACGAGGATTACGTTCTTGTTGTGAACAGCGCGGCGGAGATTCTGCTCTTTCTCATCGGCGTGTCCTTGGGGCTGTTCGTGCTGATCAGCCTGTTGGTCATGGTGCCGGGGCGCGGCGCGGCACGCCGGATCGAGTCGGGCCCGGTGTGGCTGGGCGGGCCGTCCAGGAGCGAGCGTGGCGTAAGCACGTCGGGCCTGGTGCTGGCCGACCGGGTGGCGCACTGGGCGGACATTCCCGAGCACGACTGGGTGGCGGCGGCCGAGACGGCGGAGCCCGGCAGGCGCGTCGGCGGGGCTTCGGCGGGATGGTGAGGTGACGATGCGAGGACTGACCACCGCACAGGCTGACGACGTCAGGAAGGCCCTGCTCACCGCCGAACGGCGGAGCGGGCTGAGGTTCGGCCTGTTCCTCGGGGAGCCGGTGGGCGCACGGCGCCATTTCGCCGAACGCCTGCATGCCGCCCTGGGCGAGGAGGCCGACAACGCCGTGGTCGTCTTCGTGGACGTCACGGGCCGGGCCCTGGAGATCGTCACGGGCGAGAGCGCCAAGCGGCGGCTGACGGACAGCGCGTGCCGCCTGACGGCGATGTCGATGGCGACGGCGTTCAGCGTGGGGGACCTGGTGGGCGGCCTCCTGTACGGCATCGCCGCCCTCGGCGAACAAGCCACCGCCCGCCGCTGACCGCACCCGCCCGGTTCGGACGGTAGGTCAGAGCCGTTCGAGGAGGCCGGCGATGTGTTCGCTGACTCCACCGATCAAGGTAGCGGGCTCGATCGGCGCGGCGGCGATCGCCGAGAACAGCGCGGGCAGCCCCGGCAGCGGGAACCCGTCGTCCTTCAGCGCCGACGAGCCGACCGCGTTCTTGTCGAGCCCCGCCCGGCTGCGTTCCCAGGCGTCCAGCACTTCCTCCGGCGACGGCACCCCGAACCCGTGTCCCACCGGAGCCGCGTGGCGCAGCCGTACGAGAGGGGTTTCGGCGAAGGCCAGCGCCGTGCGGGCGCGCAGTTGGAGGTCGGCGCGCGGCTCCGGCGAGATCCAGTCCATGGCCGTGCACGGGTTGCGGCACGTGGCGACGCAGACGCCGAGCGCGCCGGCCACCTGGCTGTGCTGCCGGTCGAAGTACGCGCGCCAGCCCTCGGCCGGCTCCGTCGACACGCGCAACGTCCGGTTGGTGGCGGACTGTTCGGACTTGGTGTGGTCGCACTCACGATCGCCGATCACACCGAACCGGCTCCCCGTCGCACTCAGCCCGTCGGGCCACCGGGCAGGATCCCCGGCGTGCCCGAGGTGGGGCTCGAAGGCCAGCAGCGGGAGGTATTCGCTGGCGATGTGCACCGCCGCGATCATCGTGCTCAGCTCGCGCCGGTGCCACCGTACGGCGATCACTTCCAGCAGCAGCCCGTACGCGGGCCGCAGCGACTCGAGCGCCCCCCGCGGCTGCTCGCGCGGCGTCTGCGGCATGTGGCAGGCCCGCGCGCGCCGCCGCAGGTCGGAGGGCACGCCCTTCGCCTCGGCAGCGAAGTCCTCGGCATCGAGCGAGAGCAGCCGCTGCCCGAACTCGCACACCTCGGCGATCTCCGTCGCCGGTGCGAGCGCACCGAGGTCGGCGAAGGCGTAGCGGCGGGCAAGGGCGATGAGCAGGTCCCGAGTCGTATCCACGCGATGACTTTCTCACGATCGGCGAGCAGTTGAGCACATTGGGCCCACTATGCGCAGCGGCTCGGACGCACTACGGGCATGGGGCCCGGATGCACTGGATGTCGCTGGTCGGCTTGCCGACGGTGGGCTCCGAAGTGGGCTCCTCGGGGCCCGGCGTGGTCGGCTCTTCGGTGGGCGGATCCGGCTCCGAGGTGGTGGGTGTGGCGCTGGGCGTCCTGGTCGGCGCGGTGGTGGCCGTCGCGCTGGGGCTCGGCACGCGCGTGGCGCGCGTCGGCCGCGTGCTGGGCACCCGCTTGGTCGGCGACGCGGACGGCTTCCTGGCGGTGGCCGACGGCGTGGGGGAGGCCGTAACGGCGGTCTCACTGACCGTCGGCGCCACCTCGCTGGTCGTGGGCTCGGCCGGGCGCAACCACACCGAGCCCGCCACGGCCGCCGACACGACCACGGCGGCGGCCATGGTGAGCACCGCCCGCAGCGTACGGCGCCGCCGCGGCGTGGGCAGCGTGCCGGGGGAGGCCATCGCCTTGCGCGCGGCCTCGGCCATCTGCGCGGCCGTCGCCCAGCGCGCGTCGGGCGTCTTCTCCAGCGCCCGCGCCACCACCTGCCGCGGCCCCGGGGGCACGTCGTCAGGCAGGCGTGGGATGGGGGAGTTGAGGTGCTTGAAGATGATCTGTACGGGGGTGTCGCCCTGGAATGGCAACTGCCCGGTCAGGCACTCGTAGGCCACCACGCCCAGGGCGTAGACGTCGACCGCGGGCGTCACGTCACTGGAGGTGGCCATCTCGGGAGCGCAGTAGCCGGCCGAGCAGAGCATCGTGCCCGTGGCCGTGAGGTGACCGGCGGACGCCGAGTGGGCGATGCCGAAGTCGGTGAGCGCCACGCCTCCGTCCGGCCTGATCATGAGGTTTGCCGGCTTGACGTCGCGGTGGACGATGCCCTGCGCGTGCGCCGCGGCCAGCGCGTCGCCGACCTCCGCGACCAGCCGCATGGTGGCCGCGGAGCCGAGCGGGCCGCGTCGCAGGACGCGGTCGAGCGACTCGCCCCGCACGTATTCCATGACCAGGAAGCTCACCTGGCGGCCTTCGACCTCGCAGACGCCGTAGTCGTAGACGTCGACCACGCCGGGATGCCTGAGGGTGGCCATGGCCCTGGCTTCGTTCTGGAAGCGCTGGGTGAACTTGGGGTTTTCGGTGAGCGCGGGCATGAGCACCTTGACCGCGACCGCCCGCCCGAGCACCGTGTCGTCGGCACGCCACACCTCGCCCATGCCGCCGCCGCCGAGGCGGTCGGACAGCACGTAGCGGTCGTTGAGGGTGGTCCCCGCGCCTAGCACGTCCTTGAGGCTAACACCGCAGCCCAGATGCAATCGCCAAGTCGCTCAATCGGCGAAATCGGCGAAAACGGGGGAGAGGCGCGGCCAGTGCTCGGCCGTACAGAGGACGGGCGGGCGGTCGAGTGCGGTGGCGGGCAGCGTCACCTCCCGCCCGCCGGGCAGGGCGGCTCCGGTCCAGACGTCGACCCACTCACCTTCAGGGAGGTAAACCGTAACCTCCGAAATATCAGGCTCTGTCACGGGGGCGACGAGCAGCGCGTCGCCGAGCTTGTACTGGAGGGGATGCCGCCAGACGTTCGGATCGTGCGGGTGGTCGAAGAACAGGCCGCGCATGAGCGGTTTGCCGCCGATGGCCGCGCGGGCCTGCTCGGCCAGGTACGGCACCAGCCGCTCCCGCAGCTCGACCAGCCGCCTGAACACCGGGATGACCCGCTCGTCACCGGTTTGAGCGGCGATGTTCCATGGCGTGCGATCCCTGATGGGCGTGCGATGGTGGTTGAACTCGGAGTGGTACTGCATGATCGGCATGAACGCCGAAGCCCCCGCCGCCCGCAGATACAGCTCCGCGCCCGGCACCTCGCCGGAGAACCCGGCCAGGTCCCAGCCCCAATAGACGATCCCGCAGGCGGAAGCGGTGATCCCGGCCCTGATCGACGACCTGAACGCCTCCCACGTCGAATCCTCGTCTCCCGCCCAGAACGCGCCGTGCGGCTGCGACCCGGTGAACCCCGCCCGGCTGAACGTCACCGGCGGCTTGCCGCACGACCGGAGCAGATCGCCGAAGGCCCGGGCGTAGTGGACGGGGAACAGCCCGTTGCCCGCCGCGCCGTCGCGCCCGTCGGCGTAGCGCAGGTCGTGGCCCCAGGCGTGCTCGCCGCCGTCCGTCTTGAACCCGTCGATGCCCACCTCCTCGACCAGGTAGCGCCGCTTGGCCGTCCACCAGTCGCGTACCTCCTGGGCGGACAGGTCGGGCATGAGCGCGAGCGGGAACCACCAGCCCCGGTTGCGGTAGGGCCGGCCGTCGGGCTCGCGCACTCCGTAGCCGCGTTCGACGAGTTGCCTGGCGTCCACGGCGGCCTGGTGCCGGGGATGGGGGCGCGTCTTCTGCAGCGGGATCTGCCAGAGCAGCACCTTGACGTCCCTGCGGTGCAGTTCGTCCACCATGCCCTTGGGGTCGGGCCAGGGCCCGTCCTGCGGGAAGGTGTAGTCGGCCAGCCGGTGCGGCTCCTCGGACTGCTGGTATTCCGCCCCTCTGAACGCCGTGAACGTCGTCTCGTCGCTCCACGCCTCGATGACCAGTGCGCCCAGGGGGATGCCGTGCTCGCGGTGCCGGTCCATCTCGGCCAGCACCCGCTCCTGCGTGTTCCACTCGTTGCCGCTGGCCCACAGCCGGAACACCCACGACGGCAGCTCGGCCGGCCGCCCGACGTCGCCGAGGAAGCCTTGCAGGACGTCGGCGGGCCCGTCGCCGTCGTAGAACCGCACGCCCAGCTCGCCGCCCGGCCCGACCTCCGCCTCGATCAGCACCCTGCCGGGCTCGGACGCCCCGACGTCGTACCAGGTGCGCCGCGAGGTCTCCACGTGCCACCCCCAGCTCGCCGCCCCGCCCACGACCAGCGCGAACGGCATCGGCAGGTACGTGCGCCCGTGCCGCCCCTGCCCCTTGTACTGCTCGAACACGACCGCGTCGAGCTCCCGGCCGCGCTGGTCCACGGCGTCGAACCGCTCGCCGAACCCGACCGCGTGCTCGTCCGGCCCGAGCGCCACCTCGAACCGCACCCGCAGCACGCCGTCACCGTCGGCCAGCCACCGCACGCTCCCCGGCACGACCCGGTCGGCGCCGCCGACGTTCAGCTTCCCGCCGACGTCCGACCACCTCGCCGCCGACACCTCGAACCACCTGCTGGTACGGCTCGCGCCATCGGTCATGGAGGCACGAAAGCGGTAGGCGTAGCGGTGCCCGGCACGCAGAACGGGCGTTCGCACACTCCAGGACCCGGCGGCGGCCCGAGCGGCTCGCGCCTGAGCAGTGGCGAGATGCCCCCCGCCGACTCCCGCACCTGCACTGGCATTGGCACCCGCACCTGCACCCGCATCCGTGTCGCGCCTGGCCAGCGGCAGTTCGACCGGTGCGCCCTCGTCGGCGGTCCACTCGCACACCACCGCCACGACGTTCGCCGAGGCCCGGACCCGCAGCTCCACCGCCTCCCCGTCCATTGGTCTGGCGGGCACCCGCTGGTCCTCGGTCGTGGCGTAGGGGTGCCCCGACCCGTGCGGCCGATGCCGGATCATGCCCGCACCCCCAGTTCGCCGGCCAGGATCAGGTACATCCCGTGCGACCACAACAGCGGCGTCGCCACGGGTCCCCAGCGGTCCAGCCACTCCTGGAGCCGTTCGGGAGCCAGCAGCAGGTCGGACACCTGCTCGGGCAGGTCCCCGTCGGGCGTCGCCTGCGCGGCCATCCACTCCAGGTAGCGCAGGGCTTCGTCAGGCCGCCCGGCCCTGGCGTGGTTCCAGCCGAGGAACCCGGCCAGCAAAACCCACCGCCCCCCGCCGTAGAAGGTGTCGGCGAGGTAGCGGTGCACGCCGCCGTCCCTGGCGAGCTGCCGTTCGACCGCGGTCACCGTCGCCGCCCCGACCGGGTGACCGGCCGGGTAGAGCCCGAACGGCTCCACGCACGCGAGCAGGTCGGCGTCCACGGCCTCACTGCCGAGCCACTTGGTCAACCGCCCGGAGACCAGCCCCTCGCGCTCCACCAGCGCCGCGATGCCCTCGACCGCCTCGGCGGCCGCCGCCGACTCCGGCGCGCTCAGCGCCCCGAGAGCGAGGGCTGCGCCCAGGCCGGCGTGGATCGCGCCGAGCGTGGCCACGTGCCGCTGCTCGACGTGCTCCTCCCACCAGTCGTAGCAGGGCAGGTGCCAGAACGCCGTCAGGTAACGGGCTGCGGTTCTGACGCCCTTCTCCGGCACCGCACTCCCGTGCCTCACAGCGTGCTCGCGCAGCGCCCAGAGCCACGTTCCGTACCCGTCGAGCTGGAAGTCCCACCAGTCGTCGTTCCCGTCCGCCCCGTCCAGGGTGAAGCGGGTCGGCAACATCTCGGCGACCGGGATGACCTCACCCCGGGCGGCCCGCGAGACGAGCGTGTCCACCTGCCCCGCCCGGTCCCCGACCACGCGGGCGCTCCAGGCGTGGAAGGCGTCCGCCCCGGCCACGTCACCGTGCCTGCTCACCCCCTCGGCGATGAACGCCCCGTCCCGCAACCACGAGTAGCCGCGGTAGGCGGAGAAGGTGGGCGAGGCCGGATAGGCCCCGGTGGGGGACTGCAAGCTCTTGATCACGTCGAGGCTGTGCGCGACGAGGGACAACGAATCTCTCCTGAGTACGTAGATATGGCTAGCCGAGCAGGGCGTCGACGTCGGAGGCGGCGGCCTTGAGCGCGTCCTCGACGGATTGGCGCCCGGCGGCGGCCTCGCCGAGCTGCTTGGTCACCGCGTCCTGCATCTCCTGCTGGCGCTTGATGACCGGCGGCAGCGCGATCGACTCCAGCGAGTCGAACACGGCCTGCCGGTTCGCCGGCTTCGGGTCCTTGAGGTAGCCGGAGAGCACCTGCTGGTCGGAGACCGGCGGCAACTCCCAGGACGACTCGATGCGGGTGGTGGCGGCGGTGCCGGAGGAGGACAGGAAGCGGGCCCATGCCCAGGCCTCCTTGCCGTGCTTGGTGGTGGCGGAGGCGGCCACGGCGTTGTGGAAGACCGCGCTGGCCTTGTTGGCGTCGCCGGGCTCGACGACCACGTCCCACTCGAACGGCACGTCCTTCAGCCCCGCGAACTGCCAGATGCCGTTGTGCCACATGGCGAGCTTGCCGGACTTGAAGAGGTTCGTGTCGTAGTCGGCGGTGCCGCCGATCTCGGCCTCGGTGGGCATCGTCTTGCCCACCTTGGAGACCAGCCACTCGGCGGCCTTGACCCCCGCCGGGCTGTTGAACGTGGACTTCTTGCCGTCGGCCGACAGGAACTCGCCGCCCGCCTGCTTGAGCGTCTTGTAGAACTCGAAGAACTGCACCGGCTGGAAGTCGCCGTACACGCCCTTCTTCTTGTCCGTCAGCTTGGCGGCCGCGGCCTGCTCGTCGGCCCACGTCCAGTCCGCGGTCGGCTCGGCCACCCCGGCCTGCTTGAGCAGGTCCTTGTTGTACAGGAGCACGACCGTGGAGAAGGAGGCGGGCAGGGCGTACTGCTTGCCGTCGCGGTTGAACGCGTTGAGGGACTCCTTGGCGTACACCGAGGTGTCGCCGTCGCCCGCCACCGTGCCGAGGTCGAGGAGGGATCCGGCGCTGGCGTAGGTGACGAAGTTCTCGTAGTTGAGCTCGAACGCGTCGGGCGCGGTGCCGCCGGCGATGCTGGTCTGGAGCTTGGTGAAGTACTCGTCGAAGGGGGCGGTCTCGACGACCACGTCCACCTTCGGGTTCTCCTTCTCGAAGGCCTTCTCGATCTTGTCGAGATCCTTGACGTGGTCGGGGGCCGCCGAGAACGTGAAGTACCGCAGGGTGATCTTGCCGTCATCGCTGGTCGTGCCCCTCGTGGCGGAGCCCTGGGAGCAGGCGGTGGCGAGCAGTGCGACGGCTACGACGGTGGCGATGGGGAAATGTCTGGACATGGGGGGATTCCTTTACTTGAGCCCGCTCTGCGCGACGCTGGCGATGACGTGCTTCTGCGCGAAGACGTAGAGGATGAGGATCGGTACGACGCTGATCACCGAGCCCGCCATGACCACGTCCCATTCGGTGGTGAACTGGCCGTGCAGCGTGGCCAGGCCCAGCGGGAGCGTCATGAACTCGGGTGACTTGATGATGATCAGCGGCCAGAGGTAGCTGTTCCAGCTGGCCATGAAACCGAAGATGGCGAACGTGGCCAGCGCGGGGCGGATGAGCGGCAGCACCACGTACAGGAAGATCCTGAAATGTCCGGCCCCGTCCAGCACGGCCGCCTCGTCGAACTCCCGCGGCACCTGGTTGATCGCCTGCCGCAGCAGGAAGACCCCGAACGCCGAGGCGATGGTCGGCGCGAGCAACGCGAAGTACGTGTCCACGAGCCCGAACGTGCGCATCTCGATGAACAGCGGCACGACCAGCACCGGCAGCGGCATCATCAGCGTCGCCAGGTAGACCGCGAACAACGCGCCCCTGCCGGGGAACGGCAGCCGGGCGAACGCGTAGGCCGCCATCGCGCTCGTGACGAGTTGCAACGTGGTCGAGGCGGCGCCGATCCAGGCGCTGTTGAGCACGATCCGCCAGAACGGCAGCGTCTCCAGGAGCTTGCCGTACGCGTCCAGGCCGGCGCCGTCGGGCGTGAAGTCGGGCGGCACGGCCAGCACCGCGTCGCTCGGCGTGATCGAGGTGATCACCGCCCAGGCGAACGGGAACAACATCACCAGCGCGCCCAGGCCGACCAGCAGGTAGCGGAGTGCTTTACCCATAAGTCACCCACCGCCTCTGGCCGCGGATCTGCACGATCGTCACCAGCAGGACGAGGGCGAACAGCAGCCAGGACAACGCCGAGGCGGCGCCGGCCCTGCCGTACCTGAACGTGAGGTCGTAGATCTGCGACACGACGACCTGCGTCGCCCCGCCGGGACCGCCACCTGTCATGATCTTGACCTGGTCGAAGACCTGGAAGCCGTTGATCAGCGAGATCACGACCACGAAGAAGGTCGAAGGGGACAGCAGCGGCAGCGTGATGTGCCGGAACCTGCGCCACGCCGTGGCGCCGTCCACCATCGCCGCCTCCTGGTACTCGCGGGGGATCGCCTGCAGGCCCGCCAGCAGGATGATCATCACGAAGCCCAGGTCCTTCCAGGCCGAGGCGAGGATGATCGACGGCATCGCCCAGTCCGGATCGGTCCACCAGCCGGGACCGCTGACCCCGATCAGGCCCAGCGCCCAGTTGACGATGCCGCTGGCCGGGTTGAGCAGCCACTTCCACATCAGCGCGACGACCACCCAGCTGGTGATCACCGGCAGGAAGTACACGCCGCGCAGCAGGCTGCGGCCCCGCATCGCCCGGTTGAGCAGCACGGCCAGGCCGAGCCCGCCCAGGTAGACCAGCGGCAGGTAGCCGGCGATGAAGTAGAGCGTGTGCAGGAACGCGGCCCTGGTCTCGGGATCGCCGATCAGCTCGGCGTAGTTGCCCAGGCCGACCCACCGCATCTCGGTGATCAGGTCCCACTCGTGCAGGCTGGTCCAGAGCGAGCCGATCATGGGGATGAGCGTGTAGAGCGTCAGCGGGACGAGGCTGGGCAGCAGGAACACCGCCACGGTCCCGGCGTACCGCCAGCCTTTGCGCGGCCTGACCCGCCTCTGCGTGGCCCGCGCCTCGGGCGGGGCCGCGGTGAGCGTCATCTGCTCGGCTCCTCGCTGGTACGGCGGCTCACGGCTGGGCCCCGATGAGGCGGGCGCGCACCAGGCGGCCCTGCTCCCCCGCGGCCCCCGCGGCGTCGAACGGGGTGGCCAGCACGAGGGCTGCCGCCCCCTGGGCCCAGCTGGTGTCGTCCCAGCTCTCCACCTCGACCGAGATGTCGCGCCTGCCCGGGTAGAGCTGCGCCCTGAGCGCCGGCTCGAAGCCGTCCCGCCACAACGGCCAGTCGGCCGTGCCCTCGCCGAGCACGACCACGACCTCGGGGTCCACGACGTTGATCAGCCCGGCGGTGGCCCGCCCCAGGATCGCGCCCGCCTGGGCGAACACCGCCCGCGCCACTGGATCCCCGTCCGCGCCGGCCCGCCCGAGCGCGGCCACCGCGCCCAGCGGATCGCGCTGGTCGCCGCCGTCAGGCGCGCCGCCATCACGTGTGTCCCCATCACGTGCGGTGGCGTCCTGTGCGGCCGCGAGCAGGCCCGCGGAGCCGACGAACGCCTCCAGGCATCCCCGGGCGCCGCACCCGCACTCCGGCCCGTCCGGATCCACCGGCAGATGGCCGAACTCGCCCGCGCCGCCCCTCGCCCCCCGGTAAACCCGCCCGTCCGCGACGATCGCCGCGCCGACGCCGCGCCCGATGGTCACCACGAGGAAGTCCCGGTGCGTACGCCCCCGCCCGTACAGCCGTTCGGCCGCCGCCAGCGCGTTCACGTCGTTCTCGACCAGCACGGGCAGCGCGAGCCGCCGTCGCAGCCGTTCGCCGACCGGCATGGCCTGCCAGCCGAGCGTCGGCGCGTTCACCGTGCCCACCGCCTGGTCGTCCACGCTGCCCGGCACCCCGACCCCGACCCCCAGCAGCGGCGGGACCTCCTCACCGGCCGAGCTGCTCGACACCACCGACTCGACCGCGGCGGCCAGCTCGTCGAGCGCGTCCCGCGCGGAGGGGTCGAACGGCAGCTCCCACGACCCCAGCACCTCCCCGTCGAGCCGCACGTCGACGATCACCAGGTGATCGGCCGTCACCTTCACGCCCAGCGCCCGCCCGGCGCTCCCCACGAGCCCGAGCCGCTGCGCCGGCCGCCCGCCACGCGACGGCTTGAGGTCGAGCTCCGCCAGCATCCCGTGGCTCATGAGCTCGCGGGTGAGCTGCGTGACGGTGGCCGGGCTGAGGTCGAGCTCACGGGCGATCTCGCTCCTGCTCAGCGGCCCGACCGTGCCCAGCAGGGCCAGGATCGCCGTTCTGGTGAGGTCGCCGCGGTCAGTGCCTGCCATGAATGAGGACTTTCTTTAGACATAAAGTTAGTCCCGAAAGAATGAGCCCGGAGTGACCCGGCTGTCAAGACCCGGAAACCTCCGGGAAACGCGAGAGGCCCCCGCCAGGTGTGGCGGGGGCCTCTGAAAGGCGAACGTCAGGCGGACTCGGCGTCCTTCTCCCGGTTGCGCAGCGCGCGGCTGACGCCGTCCGCGCCCTCCAGGATCAGCCGGCGCAGCGCCTGCGGCGGCTGGGACTCGGCCAGGTAGTCCTGCGCGGCCTGCACGGTCTCATGCTCGATGAGCAGCGCGGGGAAGCACCCCACCGCGAAGCTCCCGGCCTGGTCGAACGTCCACTTCTCGTAGAGCGGCCCCACCACCTCGAAGTACTTCTCCCGGAACGGCGCCAGCAACTCGGGATGGCGCGGATCCTGGAACCCGCCGATCGTCGTACGCGCGATGTGGTTGGCCAGCTCGCCCCCCACGATCCGCTCCCAGGCGGCGGCCTTGGCCTCGGCCGTCGGGATCGCGGCCCGGCACTGCGCCGCCGACCGCTCACCCGTCGCCGTGGGGTCGCGCTCCAGCTCCGCGTCGATGTCGGCCTCGGCCAGCCTGCCCCCGGACACCAGCGCGTGCACCAGCGTCCAGCGCAGGTCGGCGTCCACGGTCAGCCCCTCGGGCACCGCCGAGCCGTTCAGGATGCCCTCAAGCAGCGCCAGGTCCTCCGCGGAGATGGCCACCGGCGCGAACGCCTGCAGGAAGGCCAGCTGCCGGTCCGAACCCGCCGCGGCCGAGCCGAGCAGCGAGCGCAGCTCCGCGGCCAGCAGCGCCAGGCCCTCGGGCTGCCACGCGGGATCTGCGTACTGCTGCACGGCCATGCGCGCCTGCCGCAGCACCGTCTGCAGGACCGTGATGTCGGAGACCGTGCCCGCACCCGAGACGACCAGCCTGACGTAGTCGCGCGTGGACATCTCGCCGTCGCGGGTCATGTCCCAGGCCGCCGACCAGCACAGGGCGCGCGGCAGCGAGTCGGCGAACTTGGCGATGCCGCCGTTGACCAGCGTACGCAGCGAGTCCTCGTCGAGGCGGATCTTGGCGTAGGTCAGGTCGTCGTCGTTGAGCAGCACCAGGTCCGGCTGCTCCGCATCGGCGAGCTCCGCCACGTTCGTACGGGCGCCGACCACGTCCAGCTCGACCCGCCTGGTCCGGGTCAGCACGCCGTCGGCCAGCGAGTAGAGGCCGATCGCGACCCGGTGCGAGCGCAGCGTCGGGTAGTCGGCGGGCGCCTCCTGCAGCACCTCGAAACTCGTGAACCGGCCCTCGGACACCTCGAAGGAGGGCCGCAGCGTGTTGACCCAGGAGGTCTCCAGCCACTCCTTCGACCAAGAGGACAGGTCGCGCCCCGAGGTCCGCTCCAGAGCGTTGAGCAGGTCCTTCAGCTCGGTGTTGCCCCAGGCGTGCTCGGCGAAGTAGTCCCGCACGCCGGCCAGGAAGTTGTCCAGGCCGACGTAGGCCACGAGCTGCTTGAGCACCGAGGCGCCCTTGGCGTACGTGATGCCGTCGAAGTTGACCTCGACCGCCTGCATGTCCGGGATGTCCGCGGCGATGGGGTGCGTGGAGGGGAGCTGGTCCTGACGGTAGGCCCAGGCCTTCTCCACGTTCGCGAACGTGGTCCACGCCTTGCCCCACCGGGTGACCTCGGCCTGGGCGAGCACGGACATGTAGGTGGCGAACGACTCGTTCAGCCACAGGTCGTCCCACCAGCGCATGGTGACCAGGTCGCCGAACCACATGTGCGCCATCTCGTGCAGGATCGTCTCCGCGCGCCGCTCGACCACCGCGTCGGTGACCCGGGAGCGGAAGACGTAGTCCTCCAGGTAGGTCACGCAGCCCGCGTTCTCCATGGCGCCGGCGTTGAACTCGGGCACGAAGAGCTGGTCGTACTTGCCGAACGGGTAGCGCACCCCGAACACCCGGTGGAAGAAGTCGAAGCCCTGCCGGGTGACCTCGAGGATGTTGCCGGCGTCGAGGTGCTCGGCCAGCGAGGCCCGGCAGTAGATGCCCAGCGGAATGCCGTCGTGCTCCGAGGTCACCTTGTGATAGGGCCCTGCCACCAATGCAGTGATATAGGTCGACATGACGGGCGTGGCGGGGAACTCCCAGCGCTTGGCTCCCGGCCCCTGCTCCGCCGCATCGGAGGCCTGGGCGTTGGAGACGACCTCCCAGTCGCCGGGGGCCAGCACGGTGAGCTGGAACGTGGCCTTGAGGTCGGGCTGGTCGAAACAGGCGTACATGCGGTGCGCGTCGGCCGTCTCGAACTGGCTGTGCAGGTAGACCCGCTGGTCCACCGGGTCGACGAAGCGGTGCAGGCCCTCGCCCGTGCGCATGTAGGCGCAGCCGGCGTCCACCCGCAGCACGTTGGACTCGGCCAGCGAGGGGAGCGGGAAGCGCCCCTTGTCGCCGTCGTAGCCGCCCACGTCGAGGTCCTCGCCGTTGAGCGTGACCCGGCGCACCTGCGCGCCGTGCAGGTCGATGAACGTGGACGCCCCCGGGCGCGTGCTGGTGAAGCGGACCGTCGTGACGCTCTCGAAGCGCTCGTCTCCCTCCGTCAGGTCGAGTGCGACCTCGTACGACTCGACGTTCAACAGCCGGGCGCGCTCGCGAGCCTCGTCCCGGGTCAGGTTGCCTGCCAAGTTGCGCTCCTTTTCAGCACTTCGTCGGGGTTGTCCGTATCCTGCCATGCCGGGAATAGGACCCGAACCCCCTCAGGTTATGGCCAGACGTGACTCAAAAGATTCCCGTGGACCTGTGGTTCGATCCTGCCTGCCCATTTGCGTGGGTAACGTCACGATGGCTGCTCGAAGTCGAGAAGGTTCGGCCCATCGAGCCCCGCTGGCGCATCATGTCGCTCTCGGTCCTCAACGAGGACAAGGATGTCCCGGACGAATACCGTCAGGGCATCGCCAAGGCCATGAAGACCGTCAGGGTGGTGGCCGCGGCCGCCGCCAAGCACGGCGACCAGGCCGTCGGTCCCCTCTACACCGAGCTCGGCACGCGCCTGCACAACGAGGGCCTGGGCAAGGAGCCCGAGCGTCAGCGCGAGACCATCGAGGCCGCGCTCGAGGCCGCGGGGCTCGACAAGAGTCTCGCCGACGCCATGGAGTCCGAGGAGTACGACGAGGCCATCCGCGCCTCGCACAACGAGGGCATCGACCTCGTCGGCCAGGAGGTGGGCACGCCGGTCATCCGCGTCGGCGCCAACGCCTTCTTCGGACCCGTGATCACCAAGATCATCAGGGGTGAGGACGCGGGCAAGCTCTGGGACGGCGTGCTGGCCGTCACCGCGTTCGACGACTTCTTCGAGTTGAAGCGCTCCCGTACCAAGAGGCCGCAGTTCGACTGACCAATCGTCGTACTCTGGCTGAAAGAAGACCCGTGGCGGTGGAGAAGGCTCATCCCCACTCGGGATGAGCCCTCGCATGCCACCAGGGGCGCTGACAGGATGGTGGCTATGCGTCAGCTGTATATCGGCGGCTCCTGGACCGCTTCGGCGTCGGAGGAGCCCATCGAGGTCGCCAACCCGGCCACGGAAGAGATCATCGACCGAGTTCCCGCAGGCTCTCCCGACGATGTCGAGGCAGCCGCCACCGCCGCTCGAAGAGCCTTCCCAGCCTGGTCGGAGACGGCTGCCGCGGAGCGCGGCAAGCTCCTCGGCGACGCGGCGGAGCTGCTGAAACAGCGCTCCGACGAGATCGCCAAGACCATCGCGACCGACATGGGCTCGCCGCTGGGCTTCGCGCTCAAGGTGCAGACGCTCATGCCCGCCACCGTCCTGTCCTCCTACGCCCGGCTCGCCGAGAGCCACCCCCGTGAGTCGCGCGTCGGCAACTCGCTGGTGGTCAAGGAACCCGTCGGGGTGGTCGCCGCGATCACGCCGTGGAACTACCCGCTGCACCAGATCATCTGCAAGGTCGGTCCCGCGCTGGCCGCCGGGTGCACCGTCGTGCTCAAGCCGAGCGAGGTGGCGCCGCTGGCGGCGTACGCGCTGGCGCAGATCTTCGACGAGGTGGGCCTGCCCCCCGGAGTGTTCAACCTGGTCAGCGGGCGTGGCCCGGTCGTCGGCGAGGCCATGGCCGCCCACCCCGAGGTGGACATGGTCTCCTTCACCGGCTCCACGGCCGCGGGCCGCAGGGTCGCCTCGCTCGCGGCCGAGTCCGTCAAGAGAGTCGCGCTCGAACTCGGGGGCAAGTCGGCGAATATCATCCTTCCCGACGCCGACCTGGCCCTGGCCGTCAAGGTCGGCGTGGCCAACTGCTTCGTCAACGCCGGCCAGACCTGCTCGGCGTGGACCCGCATGATCGTCCACCGCGACCAGTACGACGACGCCGTCCGCCTGGCTGTCGAAGCGGCACGCGGCTACACCGTCGGCGACCCCTTCGACGAGTCGACCAGGATCGGCCCGCTGGTGTCGGCGACCCAGCGCGAGCGCGTGATCCACTACATCAACCGGGGCCAGGAAGAGGGCGCCAGGCTGGTGGCGGGCGGCACGGAGCGGCCGCACGAGCGGGGCTACTACGTGGAGCCCACGGTGTTCGCGGGGGTGGAGCCGGGGATGACGATCGAGCGGGAGGAGATCTTCGGGCCGGTCCTGTCGCTGATCCCGTACACGAGCGAGGACAAGGCCGTCCAGATCGCCAACGACACCAAATACGGCCTGGCCGGCGCCGTCTGGGCGGGCACCGAGGAGCGCGCGCTCGCGGTCGCCCGCAGGCTGCGCACCGGCCAGGTCGCCGTCAACGGCGGCAGGTTCAACCCGCTGGCGCCCTTCGGCGGCTACAAGCAGTCGGGGGTGGGCCGCGAGCTCGGCGAATACGGGCTGGAGGAGTTCCTCGAGATCAAGGCCCTGCAGCTGTAGCCCTAGATGATCATCCCGCCGGTGGCGTTGACGTTGTGCCCGGTGACCCACCGCCCGTCCGGGCCCGCCAGGAAGGCGACCACGGCGGCGATGTCGTCGGGCCGGCCCAGCCGCTGCAGCGCGGTGAACGCCGGCGTCCGCTCCAGTGCCTCCGGCGGGTTGGCGCCGCGCAACATGTCGGTGTCGGTGGCGCCGGAGGAGACCACGTTCGCGGTGATCCCGCGCCCGCCCAGCTCCCGCGCCGCGACCTTGGCGAACTGCTCCATGGCCGCCTTGCTGCCGCAGTAGAGAGCCAGGGTCGGCGCGGGCACCTGGGTGTTGAGCGTGGAGATGCTGATGATCCGCCCGCCGTCGCGCATCACCCGCCCCGCCCACTGCGTGGCCAGGAACACGGCCCGCGTGTTCACCGCGAACACCCGCTCGTAGTCCTCGTCGGTGACGTCGGCGATGAGCTTCTGCGCCTCGGCGGTCGCGGCGTTGTTGACGAGGATGTCCAGCCCGGGCAGCCGCGCCTCCGCCTCGGCGAACAACCGCTCCAGATCCGCCTTGCTCGCCAGATCAGCCTGTACGGCCCGCGCCCCGGTCTCCTTGGCGACCTGCTGGGCCGCCTCGGCGGAGTGCTCGTAACAGAAGACGACCTCGGCCCCGTCGCCGGTCAGTCGCTCCACGATGGCCTTTCCGATGCCCCTGGAGCCTCCGGTGACCAGTGCGCCCTTTCCTGAAAGTACGCTCATACGGCTCAACCTATGCTCTCAGCATGATCTTGCGGGCTTCGTTCCTGGGCAGGCGGTCGACATAGAGCTTGCCGTCGAGGTGCTCGGTCTCGTGCTGGAAGCACCGCGCCAGCGAGCCGCGGGCCTTGATCCGCACCGGCCGCTCCAGCCGGTCGAGCCCCTCGACGGTCACGCCCGCGGCCCGGGCGACCGGGGCGTAGATCGGCCGGCTCGTCTGCTTGTCCGGCACCGACAGGCAGCCCTCCTCGTCGAGCACCTCCTCGGGGTCGTCGACGGTCAGCCGCGGATTGACCAGGTGGCCCTTGCGCCCGTTGATGTCGTAGACGAACAGCCGCCGCGACACGCCGATCTGCGGGCCGGCCAGCCCCACGCCGTCGACCGCGTACATCGCCTGGAACATCTCGTCGATCAGCCGGCGCAGCTCGCGGTCGAAGTCCGTCACGGGCTCGGCGGGCGTGCGCAGGACCGGATCGCCGATGACGCGGATCTCACGCATGGATCTCTACTTTCGTAAGGACTGGAGAACGGTAGGAGTCCTTACTCTAGCCAGCGAGCCCGATCGGCGGCGCTGTGGAAGACTGGGCAGGTGCGTGTCTACATCGGTGCCGACCATGCCGGCTATGAGCTCAAAAACCACCTCGTGTCCTGGCTGAAGGATCATGGTCACGAGGTGACCGACTGCGGTCCCTTCGTCTACGACGCCGAGGACGACTATCCCGCGTTCGTGTTGCGGGCCGCCGAGGGCGTCGCGGGAGACCCGGGCAGCCTGGGGATCGTGATCGGCGGCTCCGGCAACGGCGAGCAGATCGCGGCCAACAAGGTGCGCGGCATCCGCGCGGCCCTGGCCTGGAGCGAGGAGACGGCCGGCCTGGCGCGCGAGCACAACAACGCCAACGTGGTCAGCGTCGGCGCCCGCATGCACTCCACCGAGGACGCCACCCGGTTCGTGGAGGTCTTCCTGACCACGTCCTTCTCCGGCAGCGAACGCCACAGCAGGCGCATCGCGCAGCTGGCCACCTACGAGACGATCGGCCAGCTGCCCTCGCTTCCTTAGCCCTTGCGCTTGGGGTCGCGTCTGGGCATCTCGTCGCGCAGGGGCCGCCGGTCAGCGGCCTCCTGCTGCTCCTTCGACGGCTTCGACACGTCGCGGGCACGCATCGCGACGGTCGCGGTGATCTGCAGGCTTTGCAGCGCCATGCCTCCGACCCTACGCCTAGAACGTCAGGCCCGCCCACGGCTTCGGGCTCCACGACAGGGCGGTGGCCAGCGAGCGCACCGCGCCGGGCGAGTGCTCGCGCAGCAGGCCCGCCGCCAGCGACTCCAGGAGCAGGCCGTCGCCCAGGTACGCCGAGCCGAGCGCGTTCACCGGGACCGTCAGGTCGGGCTGGTCCTCGACGGGCTTGCACTCCGCGCCCGTCGGGTCGGCGGTGAGCCGCCAGCGCCTGGCGTTCCACGGGCACACGTCGTCCTCGACCTCGATCACCACGTCCACGGCCGCCGAATAGGCCCGCGAGGTCAGCGCCCGGTCCACCTCGACCAGGCGTACCCAGAGCTCGTCCGACCAACTGGCGCGCAACTGGCGCTGGTCGGCCAGCAGCGCGATCAGCGGGTCGTCCACCGGCCTGGTGCCCGCGTCGATCTTGGAGACCAGGTCGCGGTCCAGCAGGCTGCGCCAGAGCAGGGCGTAGGCCGCGGGGTCGGCCGCCTCCAGCTCGTAGAGCTTCAGCTCCCCGTCGGGGACGCCGTTGCCGTCCCAGGACGACTTGATGCGGAACAGGGCGTAGCCGCGCACTCCGGCGCCGTCCTCGGCGAGCACCGAGCGCAGCGGCCCGGCCCCGCGCTGGTCGGCCTCCTCGTCGGCCAGCACGCCGTCCCACGCGTGCGGCTTACGCTCGTAGCGTCCCGGGCGCCGGGTCACGACGGTGGCGAACAGCTTCTCCAGATCCGCCCGTACGTCGGCGGGCTTGGCCACCCTGAGCCTGAGCGACGGGTCCTGGGGGGCGTTCGCGACGAAGGCCGAGGCGTGTTTGTTGATGCGGAACGACAACTCGTGCGCGGCCCTGCCGTACCCGTACCTGCTGTAGATCGGCGCTTCCGAGGCGTAGAGGGCGGCGACGGACTCGCCGCGCTCGCGGATGTCGGCGAGTTGCCTGCGCATGAGCGCGGACAGCACGCCGCGGCGGCGGTGCGATGGCAGCACGCTGACGCTCGTCACGCCCCCGACCGGGAGCTGCCCGCCGGGAACCGTCATGGTGAGGCTGAGTACGGCGGTGACGCCCGCGATGTCGTCGCCGTCGAACGCGGCGAGCGTGCGGTCGAACTCGGTTTCGGCCTTGAACCGGGCTCCCTGCTGTGGATGCGGCGTCCAGCCGAACCCTTCTTCGAGGACCCGGAGGAAGGCCGGCCACTCGGATTCGTCAATCGGGCGGATCGGATACGTCATCCGTCCACGGTAGGAGCGGGCAAAGGGGGAGGGCCACCCATTATCCGTGCTTAATGATCAAGGCGTTGGTCAAGTGGGCTGCCCAAACACGGGTCAGACCGATACAGTCAGGCGCATCATGAGTTCCCGTCCGGCGCCGCTGATCCCGCCACGGGTCCGCGCGGTCCTGGTGCGGGTGCCGTTTCTCGTCTCTGCTGTCCGATTTGTCCGCAGGGGGCCGCTGGCCCGCGACCGCAACCTGCTCATCACGCTGGCCGCGCTCGCGCTCGTCATCGGGTTCCTGGCCGCGAAGGTCTCGACCGAGTGGTTCTCGCCCTCGCTGCTCATCCTGGTCACCCTGCTCGGCGGGCTCCAGCTACGGCTGGCCAGCCTGGTCAAGCTGCTGGTGGCGGTGGGCGCCGCGCTCGGCTATATAGCGATCACGCTGGGCCTGGGCCGCATCGGGCTCGGGCTCACCGTGACGATCGGCTTCACCACCGTGCTCGCCGTCCTCATGGCCCGCACCAGGGGCAAGCTGGGCGTGCAGGGGCTGCGCGGCGACGCGATGCTGCTGGAGTTGCGCGACCGGCTCAAGAGCCAGGGCGAGTTGCCCCCGCTGCCCAAGGACTGGGGCGGCAAGGTGGTGCTCAAGCAGGCGGGCGGGTCCTCGTTCGGCGGCGACTTCCTGGTCTCCATGCGCGACGGCGACTCCGTCGAGATCGCCCTGGTCGACGTGTCGGGCAAAGGGGTCGACGCGGGCACCAGGGCGCTGCTGCTGTCCGGCACGTTCGGCGGGCTGCTCGGCTCGGTCGACGACTTCCTGCCCGCCTGCAACGCCTACCTGCACCGCCAGCGTGGCGACGAGGGCTTCGTGACGGCGGTGCACGTGCGCCTCGACCTGGCGACGGGTGACTACACGATCACCTCGGCCGGGCATCCGCCGGTGGTGAAGCTCGACGCGGGCACCGGCAACTGGCAGGTCGCCTCCGCCAAGGGCGTGGTCCTCGGCGTGGTGCCCGACCTGCACTGCGAGCCCGACAGCGGCACCCTGCGCAAGGGCGACGCGCTGCTGCTCTACACCGACGGCCTGATCGAGCAGCCCGGCCGCGACATCGACGCCGGGCTCGACCGGCTGCTCGGGGAGGCCGAGCGGCTGCTGCCCTCCGGGTTCCGCGACGGGGCGAGGGCGCTGGTCAACGCCATGTCCTCCGGGCACAACGACGACTGCGCGCTGGTGTTGATCTGGCGCCCATAGTGACGTTTCACACGGGTCGGGTCGTGATTTCCGTCACTGGCAGCGGGCTCTGACCTGCTGAGATCCTCTAGGGGTTCGGGCCCCGGCGGAGCGGCGCGGCTCCACCGGGGCCCGTCACGCTCAGAGCCACCCGCTGTCGCTGGCGATGCGCACGGCGTCGAGGCGGTTGCGGGCGCCGGTCTTGCACATGATCCGCGACAGATGATTGCGTACGGTGCCGACCGACAGGAAGAGCTGATCCGCGATCTCCCTCGACCGGGCGCCGCCCGCCGCGATCCGCAGCACGTCGAGCTCCCGCCTGGTCAGCGGGTTGGTCGCGCACTGGAGGGCGGCCGCCGCCAGCTTCGCCTCGATGGCCCTGCGCCCGGCCGCGACCTGGCGCACCCCCTCCGTGAGGCGCTCGGGCGGCACGCACAGGCTCATGAACCCGAGCGCCGGCCCGGCCAGTGCCGCGCGCACCTGCCCGGGATTGGGCGACGCCGACAGGATGAGCACGCCGCAGCTCGGCGCCTGCTCGGCGAGCTGAGCGGCGACCGGCAACCCCGGCAGGTCGAGGTCGACGACGGCCACGTCGGGCCCGCTGGACAACGCCGCCGGCACCGCCTCCTCCGCGCATCCGACCTCGGCGACCACGCGCAGGTCGGGCTCGGCGCCAAAGGTGGCGAGCAGGCCGCAGCGCACCAAGGGCAGGTGCTCGGCGATCAGTATCTGGATCAAGACGTCCCCCTCCGTCGCCACTTAGAGTCATTGTTTGATTGCACATTGTCAACGGCAACCAAAAGGCGAGCAAGCCGTGAGGTACGGCGAGTTCGACTAGTCTGGGTCTGTCGAAGCTTTCGCCAACCCCGACCTTCTGCCGTGGAGCGCGCATAGATGAACTGGCTCTATCTCGTGGGGATCGTCGTCTTCTTGCTGGGGTTGATGTTCTCCATCGCGTTGCACGAGATCGGCCACCTGCTGCCCGCCAAGCTCTTTGGCGTCAGGGTGACCCAATACATGGTCGGCTTCGGCACCACCGCCTGGTCGCGGCGCAAGGGCGAGACCGAATACGGCATCAAGTGGATCCCGCTGGGCGGCTACATCCGCATGATCGGCATGCTGCCGCCGCGTCCCGGCGACGACCCCACCAAGCTCAGGAGCACGGCGACCGGGCCGTTCCAGGGCCTCATCGAGTCCGCCCGCGACGCCGCGCAGGAAGAGGTGCGGCCGGGCGACGAGGACCGCGTCTTCTACCGCAAGAAGTGGTGGCAGAAGGTCATCATCATGTCCGGCGGCCCGGCGATGAACTTCGTGCTCTCGTTCATCTTCTTCACCATCCTGCTGGTCGGCATCGGCCTGCCGACCTGGGCCCCGGTCGTGTCGCCCGAGACCGACACGTGCGTGATCCCCATCTCGCAGCAGCGCAACGACTGCAAGCCCACCGACAAGCCCACCCCGGCGGCCCAGGCGGGCATGAAGCCGGGCGACCGCATGGTCTCCTTCGACGGCAAGAAGATCGCCTCCTGGGACGACGCCACCCGCCTGATCCGCTCCCACGGCCCCGGCCCCGTCGCGCTCGACATCGTCCGCGATGGCAAGCCGATGACGCTCGACGTCACGCTCATCGCCCAGGACCGGCCCAACCTCGAGGACCCGCAGAAGATCGACAAGAACGTCGGCTTCCTCGGCGTCCTGCCCACCGAGGTCATGCAGCAGCAGAGCGTCGGCCAGGTCCTCGGCTACATGGGCGAGCTCACGGGCAGGGTGGCGGGCTCGCTGATCAACCTGCCGCAGAAGATGGTCGGCATCTGGGACGCGGCCTTCTCCGGCGAGGCCCGCGACCCCGAGGGCCCGGTAGGCGTCGTCGGCGCGGGCCGCATGGGCGGCGAGATCCTCGCCTCCGACCTGTCCAACGAGAAGAAGATCGCCATCTTCGTCAACCTGCTGGCCGGGTTCAACCTCGCGATCGGCATGTTCAACCTCATCCCGCTGCTGCCACTGGACGGCGGCCACATCGCGGGCGGCCTGTGGGAGGGCATCAAGCGGGCCTACGCCAGGATCATGCGGCGGCCGGAGCCTGGTTACGTGGACATCGCGAAGGTGCTGCCGCTGACGTACGCGGTGGCGTTCGTGATGATCATCATGGCGGGCCTGCTCGTCTACGCCGACCTGGTCAACCCGCTCACGCTGACGGGCTGACGCCGCGGTGGACGCCCTGGCGCGGCTGCGCGAGCTCTGCCTGGCCCTGCCGGAGACCACCGAACGGCTCAGCCACGGGGAGCCGACGTGGTTCGTCAGGGACAAGAAGACGTTCGTGATGTTCGCCGACCACCATCACGACGACCGGCTGGCGTTCTGGTGCGCGGCTCCTCCGGGGGCGCAGGAGGAGTTGGTGGGGGAGGATCCCGAGCGCTTCTTCAGGCCACCGTACGTGGGGCACAGGGGGTGGCTCGGGGTCTATCTGGACGTGGCGGGGGTGGACTGGGCGGAGATGGCCGAGATCGTGGCCGACGCCTACCGCCAGATCGCCCCCAAGTCCCTCATCGCCCGGATGCCCTGACCATGGACGTTCAGGGTTGGTGGAAGGGGCGTCCGAGGGCAGTTGGACACCCCACCCTACGTGGCTGGCTTCCTTGCGAGGCCGGCCAGCAGGTCCTTGATTTCGGTCGCGTCGTACGAGTCGCGCTTGAAGGGGCCGATGATCAGCGGGCCGTCGTCGCGGAGGTCGGGTAGCCGGCCGTGGCTGCCCCGCACCGGTGCCGGGTCGCGCGGCACCACCGACATCGTGTAGCGGAAGCCCAGTGTCTTCTTGGCCAGCGCTGCGGCGGCACGAAGTTTGACGAATGGATCCTTCGGGTCCATGAACAGTTCGGCGGGGTCGTAGCCGGGTTTGCGGTGGATTTCCACGAGCCTGGCGAAATCCGGGGCCCGGTCGTCGGAGAGCCAGTAGTAGTAGGTGAACCAGGCATCAGGCTCCGCGACCGCGACGAGCTCACCGGCGCGCTCGTGGTCGAGTCCGTACTTCGCCTTGCCGGCGTGGTCGAGCACCTCGTCCACGCCGCTCAGCTCGGCGACGACCTCGCGGGCGCGGCCGAGGTCGGCGGGGTCGCGTACGTACACGTGAGCCACCTGGTGGTCGGCGACGGCGAAGGCCCGGGACGCCCACGGGTCGAGGTATTCCATCCCGGCCTGGGTGTAGACCTCCAGGAGGCCGGCGGCGCGCAGCGCCCGGTTGATGTCGACCGGGCGGGACGCCGGGGTGATGCCGTATTCCGACAGCACGACCACCTCGGCGTCCTCGGCGAGCAACGGGGCCAGCGCGGCGTCGACGGCGCGGGCCGCCGCGATCGCCTCGGGTCCGGCGGGGCCGTACCGCTGCAGGTCGTAGTCGAGGTGCGGCACATAGACCAGCAGCAGGTCGGGACGTTCGCGCGCCAGGATGTGGCGGGCCGCGCCGATGATCCATTCGGACGAGGCGATCCCCGCGGTGGGGCCCCAATAGTTGAACAGCGGAAACGGTCCGAGCGCGGCTTCCAGGTCGTCGTGGAGTGCGGGCGGACGGGTGTAGCAGTCGGGCGACTTGCGGCCGTCGGCATGGTAGATGGGGCGAGGGGTGACGAGCAGATCGGTGGACGCACCCATCGCGTACCACCAGCAGACGTTGGCGGTGCGCAGGCCGGGTACGGCGGTCCACAGCTGGTCGCCCTGGATGAGCGCGTTGTGCTGACGCCACAGCAGCACCTCGCCGAGGTCACGGAAATACCACCCGTTGCCGACGATGCCGTGCTCGCGGGGCGGCGTGCCGGTCAGCAGGGTGGCCTGCATCGAGCAGGTGACGGCCGGGAGCACGGGCCGGAGCGCGGCCGCCGCGCCCACCTTCGCCACGTTCGGCATGTGCGCCAGCAGGCGGGGGGTCAGCCCCACCACGTTGATCACGACCAGCGGTGCCATCACTGCTCCTTCATTCCGAGCGAGGTCAGCCGGCCTCGCATCCAGTCGAGCTCGGCGGCGATGCCGGCGGCGATGTCCGGCGGCGCATCGGGGAGCACGTTCCAGGTGTAGGTCTCCACCTCCACGTGCCTGGTCAGCGGGGCGGCGCCGCCGAGGAGCGTGTGCACCAGGCCACGCAGGTAGGGTGCGCTGGTGGTGAGCGGAGGCGGCGGGTCGGCGTGCAGCGGGACGTGGAAGTGCACCCGCCAGCTCGCTTCCGCGGACATGCCGCCGGCGAGGGCCTCTCCCAGGTCGTCGGCGAATCCGGTGGCAGAGCGCGTCTGGTGCAGGAACCGGGGCTCGTCGAACGCCGCGAGCGCCTGCTGCGCTCCCGGTGGGGCCTCCAGGGCGCACGACGCCTGGAGCTTCACGATCGGCAGCCCTGTGCCGGCACCTGCGCCGGGTTCCTCGAACCCCACGGCCATGTGGCAGGCGTCCAGGCAAAGGCCGAGGTAGTCGTGGTCCACGTCGTTCAGCAGGGCGATCGCCTGGGGTGTCGTCTCGATGATGCAGCCGGGCTCCGGCTCGAAGCCCAGCCGGATCACCTTGCCGGTACGGCCGGCCAGTGCGCGCAGCCCCTGGGCGACCTTGTCGAGGTTGGCCATGACCGCTGTCGCCTTGTCCCTGGTCCATCCGGTTCGCCAGGCGAGGGGCAGCGTCGAGATCGTCCCCTCGGTGACGTCGTCCGGCAGCAGCGCGGCCAGGATCTCGGCCAGCCCGAGCGTGTAGCGCAGCCGCTCCGCGTCGGCCCAGTCAGGGGTGTAGACACGGTACTTCACGATCTCGTCGTGGAAGCCGCGGTAGGGGAACCCGTTGAGGGTCACGACCTCCAGTCCGAGCGCGGTCAGTTGCCTGCGCAGCGCGGCGAGTTCGTCGCGCCGGGCGAGCAGATCTGTTGCGGCCTGCTGGGGCAGCCAGAGGCCGAGGCCGAGCCGTTCGGCGCCGAGGAGTTCTCTGACCCGCACCGCGATGCCGGAGAGCTGGCGGTGAATGCCGGGGAGGTCCTCTGCGGGGTGCACGTTGGTGCAGTAGGACAGGTGGACCGTCGAGCCGTCCGGATGGCGCAGCCGCATGGTCAGCCCCGCTTGATGGTGTTGCCGGCGTAGTCGGGCCCCGCCGTGCCGGTCTCGAGGCTGAGCCGGCCGCTCTGCCCGTAGCAGGCCACCGGATTGCGCCAGAGCACCTGCTCCACGTCGTCCTCGCCGAAGCCGGCCGCGAGCATGGCGTCGCCGACTGCGCGCGTCTTCAGCGGATCACTGCGTCCCCAGTCCGCGGCCGAGTTCACGAGCATTCTGGAGGTGCCGTACTGCTTGAGGACGGCCACCATCCGGTCCGGGTCCATCTTGGTGTCGGGGTAGATCGAGAACCCCATCCAGCAGCCCGAGTCCGCGACCATGCCGACGGTCAGCTCGTTGAGGTGGTCGATGAGAACCCTCTCGGGCGCCATCCCCGCGGCCCGCACCACGTCGAGCGTCCGGCGGGTGCCGGCGGCCTTGTCCCGATGCGGCGTGTGCACCAGGACGGGAAGATCGTTCTCCTGCGCCATGGCGAGCTGGGCCTCGAAGGCGTGTTCCTCCTCGGCCGTCATCGAGTCGTAGCCGACCTCGCCGACCGCGACGACGGAGTCCTTCAGCAGGTATCGCGGCAACTCGGCCAGCACCCCCGCGCACCGCGGGTCGTTCGCCTCCTTCGGATTGAGGGCGAGCGCGCAGTGGTGGCGGATGCCGTACTGGGCGGCGCGGTAGGGCTCCCAGCCGAGCAGTGCGTCGAAGTAGTCGAGGAAGCTGCCCACGCTGGTGCGGGGCTGGCCCAGCCAGAAGGCGGGCTCGACCACCGCTCGCACTCCTGCGGCGTGCATGCGCTGGTAGTCGTCGGTGGTCCGGGAGGTCATGTGGATGTGCGGGTCGAAGATGCGCATTCAGATCCTCTCCATGACGTCGTGCGGGACGGGCCGGCCGGCCGCCCGCAGCTCCGCCGCGTAGTCCGACAGCATCTGGGCGAGTTCGGCGTCGAACCGGCGGTCCAGGTCGGCCACCGAGGCCAGCGGGATCGACATGAAGACGCACTTGAGCACTCCCTGGCGGAAGGAGTGGTCGTCAAGCCACGCCGATCCGTAAGGGCCGAGGGCCGCGGCGACCAGCCGGGCGTCGTTGGTACGCAGCGCGTCCTCCACCAGCCCGACCGCCGCCGCGCCGAGATCGAGCTCGGGCAGCGCCGACAGGATCGCCAGCCGCTCGCCGGTGTCGCCGCGCTCGTACAGGCTGCGGATCAGCGGGTGGTCGCCGTGCACTGCTCGGAGCAGCGCGCTCCGAGCAGCGGGGCCGCCCAGCCGTTCGGCCTGCGGGAAGAGCAGATGGATCGCGTCCGGGTCATCCTTCACCCGCTGTACGGCCTGCGCCAGCCACTTCTGTGCCGGCTCGCTCATGTGCCCTCCTCAGGAAATCGATCGATCGGCGGGCGACCTGCGGGGCCGCGTGGCTGTGCCGGGCCAGCTCCACGGCTACGAGTCCGGAGTAGCCGCGCAGCTCGGTGAGCACCGGAACGAAGTCGATCTCACCCTCGCCGAATTCCAGGTGCTCGTGGACCCTCCGGCGCATGTCCTCGATCTGCACGTGCACGGTGTACGGCAGCGCTCGCCGGACGCATGCGGAAACGTCCTCCCGCTCCACGCAGTGGCAGTGCCCGATGTCGAGGGTGAGGCCGAACCGGGGATGGGCGCCGAGCATCCCGCGCAGCCGCTCGAAACCGTCCAGATCCGCGACGAGCATCCCGGGTTCCGGCTCGAACCCCAGGGTGACACCGGTCCGGTCCGCCTCGTCGAGGAGCCGCTCGCACTGGCCGGCCAGCCGTGCGTACGCCTCCTCCTCGGTCATGCCGTCCGGCCTGACCCCGCTCCACAGGTGCACCACCGGGGCTCCCAGGTCGGCGGCGATCCGCATCGCCGTCGTCAGGAACTCCGCCCTCCGGCCGGCACCGTCGCTGATGAGCGTCGGATGGTGCTTGCGCCAGGGATCCAGGGTGTAGCGCCCGCCCGTCTCGACGACGGCCGCGAGGCCAAGGCGTCCGAGTAGTCCGGCGATCCGGGACACCTCGGCGGCCAGGCCAGGGGAATAGGGGTCCAGATGACCCCGGTCGAGCGTGATCGCCGCACCGGCGTAACCCAGGTCGGACAGGACCTCGAGCGCCTCGGCGAGCCGGTGGTCGGCGAAACCGTTGGTGCAGTAAGCCCAGTTCACGGTGTCGCTCATGATGTCGCCAGCCGGGACGAGAGCCACCTGCCCAGGGGCAGCGAACACAGCAGCGCACCCGCCGCCGCGAACCGTCCGTTCCCCGCGAGCGCCGCCGCCTGGAGCGGGATCAGGCCGAGGATGCTCAGACGGACGGCGTGCCGCACGTTTTCGGGATCGGGGTTGACCCGTAACCCCGCCTGGACGGGGAGGGTCGAGGCGAGATAGCCGGCGATGAGGACACCGGCGCCCATCCGGGCGGCGGCTCCGCTGCGCAGACTGGACGCGGCCGCCAGACCGGCCGCCGCGGTAGTGGCGGCGAGCGCGCGCTCGGCGGTCCCGGGTGTCGCGCCCGTCACCTCGGCTCGGCCGAGGATGCTGATCCCGTAGGTGTGTACGCCGACCGCCAGCGCCATCGGCACGGCGGATCTCCCCTCTGCTCCGGCACCCAGCAGCACGTCGAGGACGCGGCAGACCGCCATCGAGGCGGGGCCCGCCGCCGTCCGCTTGAGGCCCAGGTCATAGGCCCACACCGCGCCGGCCAGCAGACCGGCGACGGTGAGGCCGCGGCGTCCCCCGGCGATGGCGGCCACGCCCAGGCCGGCACCGGTGAGAGCGGTCGCGAGCCCGAGTGCGGTGCCTGGGCGGACCCTGCCGGACGGGATCGGGCGCTCCGGTCGCTCGATCGCGTCGGCCTCGTGATCGGCCCAGTCGTTGAGTGCCATGCCCGACCAGTACACGAGCACCGATGCCACGGCCAGGCCGGGGTTCGGGCACCGTCCCGCGGCGGCCGCTCCCGCCATGGTGTCGCCGGGCACCGACAGCGCGGCCGGCGCCCGCACCAGCTCCAGCATCGCCCTCACGACAGCTCCTCGGCGAAGGCGCGCAGCCGGGCGTACTGGGCGGCCAGAGCGTGCTCGTCGGTGCCCAACGGGTTCTTGAAGAAATAGCCGAGCTCGGGAAGCGCCCCGCGCCGTCCCTTCTCGTGCGCGCGGGCGACCAACCTTGCCAGATCCAGGACGAGGGGGGCCGCCAGCGCCGAATCGCAGCCCTGCCAGGTGAATTGCAGCGTCATCCGCACGCCGAGGAAGCCCTCGAAGGTCACGTGGTCCCAGGCGGTCTTCCACTCTCCGAGATCCGGGACGTAGTCGATGTGCGTCTGCCCCTCGACGGGCTCTCCCAAGACTCCGGCGACGACCTGGTCCTTGGAGAGCTGCTTGCTCGACCTGGTGGCCGGGTCGGAGAGTGTCGCCCCGTCGCCCCCGCCGAGCAGGTTGAGCCCGGACCAGGAGCGCACGCGCAGCGCCCGGTCGGCGAACATGGGCGCGAGTGCGCTCTTGACCAAGGTCTCGCCGGTCTTCCCGTCGCGTCCCGCGTACGGTACCTCCCGTAAGGCAGCGAGTTCCGCCAGCGCGGGCAGGGTCGGCCCGGTGGAGGGTGTGAACTCCACATAGCCGCATCCGGCATGGAACGCCGCATAGGCGTACAAGGCACTGGGCGGTAGGACATCGCCCCCCGTCGCGAGCAGCTCCTCGAGGTCGGCCAGCCTCTCGAACTCCGGACGCGGGTCGGCCGGAGGTTCGGTCGACGACACGTTGACGACGACCACTCTGGCCAGCCGGTGCCGGGCGCGGAAGTCGGCGATGTCTCCGATCAGGCGGGCCGCGGCCGCGGCCTGCCCGCCGTCGCCAGGGACGTGGCCAGGCCGGATTTCGGCGTCGGCGGCGTCCAGATCCGAAGCGATCAGCCCTGGCAGGTCCGGCGGAATGACCCCTGCCCTGCTCAGCTGTTCGGCGCGTTTGCGTAATGAGATCCCGGTGATGTCATGGCCGCCGAAGATCAGGCCGGCGAGCGGGACCAGCTGCCCGGGAAAGCCTGAGGACTCGGTCACACATCCCTGCGAGGGCGCAAGCCCCGCTCTGATTGCCAGGGCGCCGGCAGCCGCGGCAGTCGCCACGGATCCCCGTGCCCCGATGAGCCATACACCGACCTTGTCCATGGAAGCTCCTACGTGTCGGGCTCCATCCCGAATGCGAAGTACATCCGGTGTGTCAGTAACCGCGATGCTAAGAGCGACTTTTATCGACGGTCAAGCAGAAGTTGATCGTTGCTCGTCAAAACGTGTGCCGCTTAGGACCGTCACCACTTGGTCCACCCCCCCGGCACCGGCCATGTTCGATCGTCACCATCGCCGCGCCGGACACGCCGACGCGGTCGCGGCTCGCGGATGCGGTCGGCGTACCCGGTCGCTCGTTGGGCGCCGCCCAGGAGACACGCAGACCTTTGGCCAGATATAAGCGGAAGTCTTGACATATCGCCAAAAATGGCGCGTACTTCCATCGGAAGTCAACCTAACTGCTGTCCCCAACCCGCAGTGATACACGATCTGACCCTCACCCTCCCAACGCACTCCTCTTCCTGACCGGCTCGACCACGTCGTCCACGTCGGCTCGCTTCCGGCACCACGAGCAGCTGCGCCCTGCCCTCACGCAACGGGGCGCCGTCACCGATTGGGGAACCATGACCGAGGTAGGCAGAGGCATGCCCAAAAGCCTGTTCTCCCGGCGTGCCTTCACCACGTCTGCGGCGTTCGCCGCGTTAGCACCATTAGTCGCATCAAGCCAGGTCAGGGCACTAGTCGACAACCCTATGAACAAGCCGGGCGGCAAGGACAACGTCCGCCGCATCACCCTCTACGCCGAGCAACTGCCGGACGGTCAGCTGGGTTACGGCCTGGAGCCCGGCAAGGCCACGATCCCCGGCCCCCTCATCGAAATGGTCGAGGGCGAGACCCTCGAGATCGAGATGGTCAACAACCTGGACGTGACGGCCAGCCTGCATGTGCATGGGGTGGACTACGACACGGCCAGCGACGGCACGAGGATGAACGACAGCGTGCTGGAACCGGGAGGCCGGCGTACCTACGTCTGGCGCACCCACGCCCCGGGCCGGCGCCCGGGCGGCATCATCGAACCCGGAAGCGCGGGCTACTGGCACTACCACGACCACGTCGTAGGGACCGATCACGGCACCGGCGGCATCCGGCGGGGGCTCTATGGGCCGCTGGTGGTGCGCCGGAAGGGCGACGTCATACCGGACAAGCAGTTCACCGTCGTCTTCAACGACATGTCGATCAACAACCGACCGGCCCATGAGGCACCCGAATTCGTCGCGAAACTCGGCGAGCGGGTGGAGTTCATCGTGATCACGCACGGTGACTTCTTCCACACGTTTCATCTCCACGGGCATCGCTGGGCCGACAACCGCACCGGTCTGCTGGAAAGCCCGCAGGACCCGAGCCGGATCATCGACACCAAGATCACGGGACCCGCCGAGTCGTTCGGCTTCCAGGTGATCGCCGGCGACCGCGTCGGCCCCGGAGCGTGGATGTACCACTGCCACGTCCAGAGCCACTCCGACATGGGGATGGCCGGCGTGTTCATGGTGACCGACGCGGCCGGGAACATGCCGGATCACTCCATGGACACGCATCACTGACGCGAGCCATGAGTCGCCGCCAGGCAGGACATGTGATCGGCAAGACATCGAAAGGCGATCACGAGGTGGCGCCACGTCCGGCAGCGGCGAGGCCGGTCACCACCGCGGATGACCTCAACACCCTCACTAAGTTTGCCAACCCCCCGAGCTGAAGGAGCCAACGATGGGTCGAAGAGGCCTTTTCGTGCAGCCCCGACCACCCGCCAGGCGCCGCGTACTGATCATGATGTCGGGCGCCGCCCTGATGCTGGGACTGGCGGCTCCGGCCGCCATACCGGCACAGGCCGCCGCCACATCGGCACCGGCCCCGGCTATACCGGCACAGGCCGAGGCCGGCGCCCCAGCACCGACCGGCGACACCTCGGTCAACGTGCTCGTCTTCCACGGCCCGGCCGCCCAGCAGGACGACCCGGTCGAGCAGGCCACGGCGGCCATCAAAGAGCTGGGCGAGAAGAACGGCTTCTCCGTCGACAAGTCGGAGGATCCGGCCGTCTTCACCGCCGACACCTTGGCACGCTATCGCGGCGTGCTCTTCCTGTCCGCGAAGGGCGCGGCCCTGAACGACGGCCAGCTGGCCGCGTTGCAGGCGTACATCAGGGATGGCGGCGGATTCGTCGGAGTCCACGACGCCGCCCGCGCCCAGGCGGACTCGGCCTGGTTCACCGAGCTGATCGGCTCCCGCCCCGCCGGCAGCCTCCCCAACCCGGAGAAGGTGGTGGAGAGTACGGCGAGCGGGGAGAACCCGCCGAACGAGACCAGAGACAAGCTGTTCGACGGGAGTAACGACACCAAGTGGTTGACCCGGACGCCGACCGGGTGGGTGCAAGCGAAGATCGAAAAGCCGATCGCGGTGGCCCACTACGCGTTGACGTCGGCCAACGACTTCCCCGGCCGTGACCCGAAGGACTGGACCCTGCAGGGCTCACCGGACGGGACGAGCTGGACGGACCTGGACAAGCGCAGTGGGGAGAGTTTCCCCCAGCGGTTCCAGACCAAGGAATACACGTTCGGCAACACCACGGCGTACCAGTACTACCGGCTCAACATCACCGCGAACAGCGGCGAGCCCCTGACCCAGTTGGCCGAGCTGCGGCTGTTCGGCCCCACCACCGGACCTCCCCCGGAGAGCCAGGAACAGCAGGCCGTCGTAGACCTCATCGACCGCGGGCACCCGGCGAACAAGGGCTTGCCCTTCACCTTGACGCGGACCGACACGTGGATGAACTGGAGCCCCAACCCGCTGGGCAAGGTCCATACGGTGGCGCAGGTCGAGGAAAACACCTATGACCCGGGGCTGAACGGCCACGGCGCGTTCCACCCGATCTCCTGGTGCCGCGACTACGACGGCGGCCGGTCGTTCTACACCGGCATGGGCGGCACCAAGGCGAGCTATACCAGCGACAAGCAGTTCCAAAGCCACCTCAGCGGCGCCATCAGGTGGGCGACCGGTCTGGTCCGCGGGGACTGCCAGGCGACCATCGCGTCGAACTACACCACCGAGCGGCTGACCGGGCAGAACAAGCCAGGGCAACTCGACCAGGTCGGCGAGCCCCACGGCCTGACCGTCGCACCGGACGGCAAGGTGTTCTACATCGGCAAGGCGGCCTGCCCCACCGGCCCGATCGTCGACTGGAACGACCCCAAGGTCGGCCTCGGCTGCGGCACCATCCACCAGTGGGACCCGAAGGCCAAGCAGGTCAAGCTCCTGACCACGCTCCCTGTCATGGGCAACCGCGGCAGCGGCGACGAGCTGGTCAAGAACGAGGAAGGTCTGGTCGGCATCACGCTCGACCCCAAATTCGCGGAGAACGGCTGGGTCTACGTCTACTGGATGCCGCACGAGTCGATCGACAGGGACAAGCGGATCGGCCGGCGAACGGTCTCCCGGTTCACCTACGACGCCGCGCAGCAGTCGATCGACCAGAGCACCCGCAAGGACCTGCTGCACTGGGACACCCAGATCCACAGCTGCTGCCACGCGGGCGGAGCCATGACCTTCGACGAGGACGGCAACCTCTACATCGGCTCCGGTGACAACAACTCCTCCGGCGGCTCGGGCGGTTACTCAGGCAACAACTGGACCCAGGACTACAAGGGAATCTCGTTCCAGGACGCCCGCCGTACAGCGGGCAACACCAACGACCTCAACGGCAAGATCATCCGTATCCACCCGGAGCCCGACGGCACCTACACGATTCCCAAGGGAAACCTGTTCACCGGTGAGGAAGGGGGAGGCGGCAAGACCCGCCCGGAGATCTGGGTGATGGGTGTCCGCAACATCGCGCGGTTCGCCTGGGACAACGTGAACAACTGGCTGACCGCCGGTTGGGTCGGTCCGGACGCCGGCGGCCCGAGCGAGACGTGGGGTCCGGCGAAGTACGAGACCGCGACGATTCTCACGTCCGCCGGTAACCAGGGCTGGCCGTACTGCATGGGCAACAAGCAGCCCTACCGCGACCGGAGCAACGTCGACGCCACTCAGCCCGCCGACTGGTACGACTGCGACCAGCTGAAGAACACCTCGCCGCGCAACACGGGCCTCGTCGACATCCCGCCGGCGCGCGCCAACATGATCTGGTACTCGCCGCAGGGCGGCGGCCCGGTCTACCCGAAGCGGGACGACGGCAGCGGTCTGCCCACGTACAAGCAGGGCGACGAGACCTTCACCGAGCCCTACCTCCGGGGCGGCGGCCAGGCGATCATGTCGGGGCCGACCTATCACCGCTCCCAGGTCGACACCGACAGCGGTGTGGCGTGGCCGGCGTACTGGGACAACAAGTGGTTCATCGGTGATGAGTCCAACGGCAACAACCGCGTCGCCGTGACCGTCGACCCGAAGACCGTCCCTGACGCGGGCCGGCCGGCCTTCGGTGAGGATCTGCGCAGCATCGTCCAGACCGGCGGCGGCAGCACCCAGCTCCAGTCGTGGATGGACGCCAAGTTCGGTCCGGACGGCGCGCTCTACCTGCTCGACTACGGCAGCGGCTTCTTCAGCCTCCAGTCCAACCAGAAGCTGATCCGCATCAGCTACCACGGTGGCCCGGCGACGCCGAACCCGAGCGACGCCGTGGCGCGTCCCGTCCGGCAGAGCACGCCCAAGACGGTGGCCTTCTCCAGCACGAAGGCCGGCGGCGTGTCGTGGGAGTGGGACTTCGGTGACGGCAGCAAGCCGTCGAAGGCGGCCAACCCGACGCACACCTACGCGAACTTCGGCACCTACAAGGCGACGCTGAAGGTCACCTACGCCAACGGCGAGGTGGCCACCGGCACGATCGACGTCAAGGTCGATTGCCCGGCGCCTGACGCCCGGTCGACGGTCTGGCTGCTCGACAGCGACACCGGCGTGGCCAACCGCGTGGTCGGCGGCGGTTGCACGATCAACGACCTGATCGACGACGAGCGCGCCTGGTCGAACCACGGTCAGTTCGTGAGCCACCTCAACGACGTGGTGAACCAGTCCCGCAAGGACGGCGTCATCAGCGACAGTGAGGCGGCCACGCTCAAGCAGGCGGGCGCCCAGTCCGAGATCGGCAAGACGAACGGGTACGAGACCATCTTCGATGGGACGGCGCAGTCCCTCCAGGGATGGTCCCAGGCTCCCTCCGGACAGTTCACCCTCCAGCGGGACGGCACGATCCGCGCTTCGGGCGGTCTCGGGATGTTGTGGTACTCCAAGAAGGCGTACGCCGACTTCTCCCTGAGACTGCAGTTCCGTGACGTCGCGCCCGAAGGGTTCCGCGCCAACAGCGGAGTCTTCGTGCGGTTCCCGGACCCCAGAACCCCGCTGGACCAACGTCCCACCGGAAGCTGTGGGACGGTCGGGTCGGCCCGTACGTCCCCCGCCTGGGTCGCGATCTTCTGCGGTCAGGAGATCCAGATCTACGACGGCGACACGGGGGAGCCGCAGAAGACCGGCTCCGTCTACAACTTCGCGCCCAATGGCCTGGACAAGGCCGGGGTCACCCCGAAGGGCACGTGGAACGACTACGAGGTCCGGGTGGCCGGGCAGCACTACACGATCATCCGCAACGGCAAGGTGATCAACGAGTTCGACAACACACCGGGTAAATCGTCGTCCCGCGCCGGCGACCCGCCCACGGATCTGCGCCAGTTCATCAGCGGGTTCGTCGGGTTGCAGAACCACAGCAACAACGACCTGATCGAATTCCGCAACATCCGGGTGCGCGAACTCTAGGCCGGTACATCGGGCGGGGGAGCATTCCCCCGCCCGGCATCCCATCCAGGTGACCCCAGCCGGAACGCAGACTGTGAGAGGTGCAACGAGACATGCATGTCGGATCTCTTCCCGCCCTTCTGATCAGGACCTTACGGAGGGCGCTCAAAGCCGCTACCACGGCGCCGGGCTTGGCCGTGGTGCTGCTGGGCGTGGCGCTTCCGGCGCTCTTTCTGTCGTCGGTCCAGGCAGCCGCGCAGCCCCGAGTGCAGCTGACCGCTCAGGCGGCGGACCAGGTGCTCACCTGGACCGCCGACGACAGCATGACCGCGTACAAGTCGGCGCCGAGCACGGCGACGGCAGGACCCGCCACCATCGTCTTCGAGAACAGCGCGGCGACCGGCAACACCACAGGTATGACGCACACCCTGACCTTCGACATCTCCACCCCCGGCTACAACCACGACGTCAACCTCAACATCATCGCCAGCCCCTTCGACGCCGGCGGCGGCCGGCACGAGGTGCAGGTGAACCTCACTCCCGGAAAGTACCGCTTCTTCTGCGCGATTCCCGGTCACCAGATGGTCGGGGAGCTCGTGGTCACGGATGGTGGCGGTACGGACACGACCGCGCCGCAGGTGTCGGCGCAGGTGGCGGGAGACCAGGACGCGAGCGGCAACTACGTGGGCTCCGCGACGGTGACGATCTCGGCGAGCGACACCGAGTCCGGGGTGGACACGGTGGAGTACTCGCTCGACAACGGGGCTTTCACGGCGTACTCGGCTCCGGTGTCGGTCAATCAGGCGGGCGCGCACACGGTGCGATACCGGGCCACCGACAAGGCCGGAAACACCTCGCCAGTGGGCTCGGTGACGTTCACCGTGGTGACTCCACAGGAGGAGGACACCACTCCGCCGCAGGTGACGGCGCAGGTGGCAGGGGAGAAGGACGGGGACGGCAACTACGTGGGCTCCGCGACGGTGACGATCTCGGCGAGCGACACCGAGTCCGGGGTGGACACGGTGGAGTACTCGCTCGACGGCCAGCCGTTCGCGGTGTACACGCAGCCGCTCACGGTCGGCCAGCCCGGCACGCACACCATGACCTACCGGGCCACCGACAAGGCCGGAAACACCTCCGGTGTCGGTACGGCCACGTTCATGGTCATCAAGGACACGTCGGGCACGGAATGCCCAAAGCCGGGCAAGGGTAGCAGCTGCAAGGAGAAGTGAAAGCGTCAGCCGGCGGGCGGCCTCAATCCATTCGCGGCCAGAGGCCGCCCGCCCGCGGGAGCCGAATACGGTGGCCTCCTCTGTCAGTCGACGACGATGGCGCCCGGAGGCAGCGGCGTCGCGCCGTTGGTGTCGGTGACCGTCACCGTGAACTTCTTCGGCGCGCTGATATTGCCGGCGGCGTCGATGGCGCGGTACGCGATCTCGTGGCGGCCGTAGCCGGGCTTGAAGTCCGGGTAGAGCTGTTCGAACGGCGCCTTGGTGAGGCCGCCGCTGCCGAGGTTGCCGTAGGCGATCTCCTTGATGACCGTGCCGGCCGGGGTGAACCGGTACGGCGTGCCCTCGGGCGCGTCCGGCCAGCCGTGATAGTTGAACCAGCCGTCGCCGTCGAGCTGGAACTCGATGACGACGTAGCCTTCCTGGTCGTCGGTCGCCTCCAGCCCCATCTCGAACCACTCTCGGAACTTGTAGTGTGGCGGGCGGGCACGGGTGCCGGGGGCCACCGAGACCGGCTCGGACAGCTCGAAGGTCACCTTGGGCGCGGCGTTGTCGATGGTCCAGGTGAGCGTGTCGGCCGGGGCGCCGGGCACCTTGGGGTCGGACACGGTCGCCTTCAGTTCGTAGGTGCCGGGTGCCAGGCGCAGCGTTTCGAGATCGAGGTTGCGGCTGTTGTGCGGGTTCGGCAGCGCCTTACCGTCGAGGGTCCAGGTGACGTTCAGGACACGGTCGCGCGGGTGGGTGGTCTCGACGTAGACGACGTCCTGACCGCCGACGGCGTGGGTGGTCGCCGTCGACGACGTGAACTCGGCGGCGGACGGGGCGGGCGGCGTCGACGACGTGGACTCGGCGGCGGACGGGGCGGGCGGCTGCTCGACGATCGTCCACTCGCGGGTCTGGGTGAGCGCGCCGCCGTCGGCCACGGCGGGGTCACGCACGTCCTCGGTGTCGTCGGACACCGTGACGGTGACGGTGTCGCCCACCCGCACGCGGTGCGCCTCGAGGTCGAAGTTCCGGCTGTTCCCGGTCTTCTTGACGGTCTTGCCGTTGACCGCCCAGGTGACGGTGAGCTCGTGGTACAGCGGGTGCATCGTCTCGACCCAGAGCACGTCCGGCCGATACACCGGCTCGTCGGTGGGCGTGGAGTGCAGAGCCAACTGCGCGACGTCGCGCCGGCCGGAGATCCGCTCGATCATCCGCTCGCGGCCGACCTGATCGAAGTGGTAGCCGATCCAGCGCATGATCGAGTGCTCGCTCGGCCGCCACACGTTGGACGAGCGGGTCAGGCCGCTCTCGTACCGGTCGATGACGCCGCCGGACAGGCTCTCCTCGCCCAGCCAGCGGTACCACTTGGCCTGCTGCTTCCGCATCTCCTTCACGGTCAGCCGGGTGTGGTGGATCGACGTCGGCTCGGTGTCCGGGTGCGGGCCGCCGGGGACGTTACGGGTGCTGTACGGGTATTCGTCCTGGAGGCCGCCCAGCGAGTGGCCCAGCTCGTGCGGGCTGACCAGCGGGCCCTGCGGCGCCTGCCCGGTCGTCGTGGCGTTGCGCCCGCCGATGCCGCCGTACGTGCTGGTGTTGGCGATGGTCAGGGTCTGCCGGTTCTCGGCCGTCACCCCCGGGATCATCGAGACGTACTGTTCCAGCGCTTGCTGGCCGCCGGTGCCGAACGTGACGCCGCGGGCGTTCGGGCCGGCCGGGCAGGTCGACGCATACTGAAGCTTCAGCGGCGTGTCGCGGCGGACATTGCCGTCGTCGGGGTCGCAGCTGATGCCGGACACCCCCGACACGATCTCGATCATGTACACGTTGAAATAGTCGCGGTAGCTGCGGAACGGCTCGATGCTCCACTGCACGTTGAGGTGCTTGTTGACGTCGTCGCGGAACTGCTGCATCTCCTCGGCGGTGTAGCCGTCGCCTAAGATGATCAGGTTCAGCCGGTCCCCCGGCGGGCCGGTCACCTGCAGCGGCACCACCGTCGCTGACCCGACCTCCTCCGACGCCGCGATCGCCGGGACCGCTCCCGTCAGCAGCGTGCCCGCCAGACCGACCGCCATCACGGCGGCCGGGATCTTCCGCTTGGCCATGGTCACCTCACCCTCGCTTGCGGGAGACGGCCAGCCGCGCGGAGTGCGAGCCTCGGTCACCCCACAGGGACGGTAGCCACGATGCATGCGGACAGCACCGGACAGATGACGGATATTCGGGCACCCTTTTCCATCTTCTGCAGGAACCGGAGGCGCTGCGGTTACGCTGCTCGACGTGCTGATCCTGCCGCCGATGGCGACGTGATCAAGGTGCTCAGGAGAACTCATTTGTCCCCTGGAGGCGTTCAGAGGGACGGTCGAACGATCAGGGCCCGGTCCTCGATCGTGAGAACCAGGCCCTCTGCCTGAGGCAACTCTGTCGGGGCGACAGGATTTGAACCTGCGACTTCTTGCTCCCAAAGCAAGCGCGCTGCCAAGCTGCGCCACGCCCCGTCTCGCCCGGTGCGCATGCGGTCCGTGACTCCGGTACGCTTACGCCCTGACGACCGGATGAAGTCTAGACCAGACTTCGACCGGTTCGCGCGGACGTAGCTCAATGGTAGAGCCCTAGTCTTCCAAACTAGCTACGCGGGTTCGATTCCCGTCGTCCGCTCCACACGACGAAAGGCCAGGTCATCCGCGTAGGATGCCTGGCCTTCGCGGTCCCGGCCTATACTCGCGAAATGGCTCCTGAAAGGATCTTCGGTTTCCCCACCCGGTTCGAAGGCGATCCCGATCGGGTGGCCGTCCTCCTCCCCGGCGGGGGCTACATGCCGGCCCGCCCCCTCCTCCACTACGCCCGGGCGGTGCTCAAGCAGCACGGCTGGTCCGTGCAGGAGATCTGGTGGGAGCCGCCGACCACTCCCGGCATCGAGGATCGGGCTGAGTGGGTCCTGGACCAGGCGCGCCGGGCCCTCGACGCAGAGAAGGCCCAGCAGCTGCTCCTGGTCGGCAAGTCGCTCGGCACGTTCGCCGCGCCGCTGGCCGCCGAGCGGGGACTGCCCGCGATCTGGCTCACCCCGCTGCTCACGATGGAGACCGTCGTCGAGGGACTCCGCCGCAGCGAGGCTCCCACGCTGCTGGTGGGCGGCACCGCCGACCGGTTGTGGGACAGCGAGACCGCACGGACCCTGGACCACCCGTACGTCGAGATCCCGGGTGCCGACCATGGCCTGGAGACCGGCGACCCGGTCGAGTCGGTCGAGATGCTCAAAGAAGTGACCACGGCCATGTCCCGTTTCGTGGCGGGACTGCGTCCGTAGCCGATGCGTGCGCGACCGATCTCCCATGACGTCCTCGTCGAGGAGCTGGCCGAGCTGATCGCCGGGCGGCAGGGGTGGGTGCGGGTGGCCGTCGACGGGGCGCCGCCCGCCCGCCCGGAGCGGCTCGCGGACGCGCTCGTCGCGCCCCTCAGGCTGCGCGGCCGGCCCGTGCTGCGGGTGTCGGCCGGCGATTTCCTGCGGCCCGCGTCGCTGCGGCTGGAGCACGGCAGGACCGACCCGGACGCCTTGTACGAGGACTGGCTCGACACCAAGGCGCTCAGAAGGGAAGTGCTGGAGCCCCTGGACCCGGGCGGATCCGGACGGGTGTTGCCGGCGTTGTGGGACAGCCGGGTCGATCGGGCGTACCGGGTGCCGTACGAGGAGTTGCCCCCGGGCGGCGTGCTGATGGTCGACGGGACGTTGCTGCTGGGGCGGGGACTGGCGTTCGAGGTGAGCGTGCACGTGTGGTTGTCGCCGGGGGCGCTGGAGCGCGGGACCCCCGAAGACGAGCGGTGGCGGCTGCCCGCCTACGAGCGGTACGAGCGGGAGTCGCGGCCGCAGCAGACGGCCGACGTCGTGATCAGGGCCGATCATCCGGATCGCCCGGCGCTGCTGCTTGGGGAGTGACCGAGGCGGGTAACCGGCGCAGACTGGGACGATGATCCCCAGCAACTGGTACAACATCGTTCCTGATCTGCCCGCCCCGCCCCCTCCGCCGCTGCATCCCGGCACGCGGCAGCCCATAGGACCTGACGACCTGGCCCCGCTCTTTCCGATGGAGCTGATCGGTCAGGAGGTGAGCGGGGAGCGGTTCGTGCCGATACCGCAGGAGGTGCTCGACGTCTACCGGCTCTGGCGGCCGACGCCGCTGATCCGGGCGCGCAGGCTGGAGAAGTCGCTCGACACGCCGGCCAGGATCTACTACAAGTACGAGGGCGTCTCACCCGCCGGGTCCCACAAGCCGAACACGGCCGTGCCTCAGGCGTACTACAACGCCCGCGAAGGCGTGCGGCTGCTCACCACCGAGACGGGCGCAGGGCAGTGGGGGTCGGCCCTGGCGTTCGCCTGCTCCCAGTTCGGCGTGGAATGCCAGATCTGGATGGTACGCGCCTCCTACGACCAGAAGCCGTACCGGCGCTCGCTCATGCACGTGTACGGCGCCACCGTGCACGCCAGCCCGTCCCCCGTGACCGGCTCCGGCAGCAAGGTGCTGGCCGACGACCCCGACTCGCCCGGCAGCCTGGGCATCGCGATCAGCGAGGCCGTCGAGGTGGCCGCCGCGACGCCGGACGCCCGCTACGCGCTCGGCTCGGTGCTCAACCACGTGCTCATGCACCAGACCGTGATCGGCGAGGAGGCGCTCGACCAGCTCCCCGAGATGCCGGACCTGGTCATCGGCTGCACCGGAGGCGGCTCGAACTTCGCCGGCCTCACCTTCCCGTTCCTCCGCGAGAAGCTGGCGGGCAGGATCCAGACGGTGTTCCGGGCGGTCGAGCCGACCGCGTGCCCGTCGTTCACGCGCGGCGTCTACGCCTACGACTTCGGCGACACCGCGGGGCTCACGCCGCTGCTCAAGATGCACACGCTCGGGCACGGGTTCGTACCCGACCCGATCCACGCGGGCGGCCTGCGCTATCACGGCATGTCGCCGCTGCTGTCGCACATGTACGAGCTGGGCCTGTTCGAGGCGGTCACCCGCCCCCAGAACGAATGCTTCGAGGCCGGCGTGCGCTTCGCCAGGACGGAGGGCATCGTGCCCGCGCCCGAGCCCACGCACGCGCTGGCCGAGACCATCGCCGAGGCCCTGCGCTGCAAGGAGAGCGGCGAGGAGAAGGTCATCCTGACCGCGCTCTGCGGCCACGGCCACTTCGACCTGGCCGCCTACGACCGCTACCTGGCCGGGCAACTCGAGGACTACACGCTCCCGCAGGACCGCATCGACCAGGCTCTGACCGAACTGCCGGGGTGAACCGGGGTGGCCGCCTGAAAACCGGCGGCCACCCGTCAACGCGCCGTGGGACGCTTGCCGTGGTTCGCCTTCTTCTTCTTGCGTGCCTTGCCCTTGCGTGAGCGCCTGGCCATAAGCTCGCCTCCGGTGATCGGGTGAGCCCTCAACGTCTCTCGCCTGCCCCGACTCGCGCAACCCATCCGCTCGAACTAACATTCCCCAACAAATCCGTGTCATAATTTGGTGGAATCTGTTGGAAGGAGCGGGCGTGCTCGCACAGCAGCGTCAGCAGACGATCCTCGAACGCGTGCGCAGCAGCGGCGGCGTCCGCGTCGCCGACCTCGTACGCGAGCTCGGCGTCTCAGACATGACCATCCGCCGCGACCTCGAGGTGCTGGCCGAGCGAGGGCTGCTGGAGAAGGTGCACGGCGGCGCGACCGCACTCGGCCCCGGCTCGACCGAGGAGCCGGGATTCACCGCCAAGTCCGCCCGCCAGCAGCAGGAGAAAGAGGCCATCGCGCGGCACGCCGCCCGCCTCGTACGTCCTGGCACGGCCGTGGCGCTGTCCGCGGGGACCACCACGTGGGCGCTGGCCCACCACCTGATCGGCGTGCCCGAGCTGACCGTGATCACCAACTCGATCCCGGTCGCCGAGGTCTTCCACCGCAACCCACGCGTCGACCGCACCGTCGTGCTGACCGGCGGCGTGCGCACGCCGTCCGACGCCCTGGTCGGCCCGGTGGCCGTGGCCGCGATCCGCCGCCTGCACGTCGACACGCTCTTCCTCGGCGTGCACGGGATGAGCGTGCGCGCCGGGTTCACCACGCCCAACCTGCTCGAGTCCGAGACCGACAGGGAGCTGGTGACGGCCGCGCACCGGTTGGTCATCCCCGCCGACCACACCAAGTGGAACACGGTCGGCATCAGCACCATCGCCGAGCTGACCGAGGCCGACGTGGTCATCAGCGACGCCGGGCTGCCCGACGACGCACGCATTGAGCTGGCCGAACGGGCCGGAGAACTGATCATCGCGGAGGGCTCGCCTTGAAGCGCACCATCACCCACCTGGCCGACGGACGAGAGCTGATCTACTTCGACCGGCGGGACGACGCCGACAGGAGCGCGATCGACCGGCGGACGCTCGAACCCCGGCCGGTGGCCTCCGAGCTGCGTTACGATCCGCTGACCGAGGAGTGGATCGCGATGGCGGGGCACCGGCAGACGCGGACGTTCCAGCCGACGGGCTCGGCCAACGAGTGCCCGTTGTGCCCGTCGTCGGACACGCGTTCGACGGAGGTCCCGGCGTACGACTATGACGTGGTGGTGTTCGAGAACCGCTTCCCCTCTTTTTCCGGAAATTTCGGGACTTATCAGGACGTGGGCGGCTTGAGTGATGTACGGCCGGGAGTGGGGCGGTGTGAGGTGGTGTGCTTCACCTCTGAGCATTCCTCCTCCTTCTCCAAGCTCTCCGACGACCAGGTGGGCCTGGTCATGGAGGCGTGGGCCGACCGCACGGCCGAGTTGTCCGGGATCGAGGGCGTGGAGCAGGTGTTCTGCTTCGAGAACCGGGGAGAGGAGATCGGCATCACGCTCGCCCACCCGCACGGCCAGATCTACGCCTACCCGTACGTCACGCCCAAGACCAAGCTCCAACTCGGGGCCGCCAAGCGCTACTCGGGGAACCTCTTCGCCGACGTGCTGGCCGCCGAACGGGCCGCGGGGACGCGGGTGGTGGCCTCGAACGAGCTGTGGACGGCCTTCGTGCCCGCCGCCGCGCGCTGGCCGTTCGAGGTGCACGTGTACCCGCATCGGCAGGTGCCCGACCTCGCGGCGCTGTCGGAGGAGGAACGTGCTGCGTTCGCCCCGCTCTACACCTCCGTCCTGCGGGCGTTCGACGACCTGTTCGGCGTGGTGATGCCGTACATCTCGGCCTGGCACCAGGCGCCCGTGCGCCAGGACCGGGAGCTGGCGTACCTGCACCTGGAGCTGTTCAGCATCAGGCGCGCGCCCGGGAAGCTGAAATACCTGGCGGGCTCGGAGTCGGCGATGGGCGCCTTCGTCAACGACGTGCTGCCGGAGGAGGCCGCACGCATGCTTCGATCACAAGTAGATCACTAATGGATTTCTAGTTAAGGTCGCATTACTCGTGATCTACCACTAATATCCCCTTATGCACCGGCCGTAACAGCCGTTGCACGCCTAATCCCGGGCGAGTTGCCCGGGAGCCGGGGACCCATTGCACCTGGGGTGAGTCCACTTCGGTGGTAGGGAGCAGCTCCCATGCCCGAACCCGTCAGCTAACCCGGCCGGCAGAGGGAGAGGAAACATCTACGTGGCGGTTTCGTCCCCCGCGACTCTTGCCATCGGTCTCATCACCGCCACCGTCGTCGCCTTCCTTCCGGCGACCGCGGCGTCGGCCGCTCCCAAGCCGACGGAAGCCGAGCTCCGCGCCCAGCTCAAGCAGCTCAACAGCAAGGTCGACAAGCTCATCGAGAAGTACAACCTCAAGCGCGTGGAGCTGGCCAAGGCACAGGAGGCGGCCAAGTCGGCCAAGGACCGCCTGGCCACCGCCGAGCAGACGCTGGCGACGGCCGAGCAGCGCGTCGGCGAGATCGCCAGGATGCGCTACCAGAACGCCGACCCCTCGATGCCCGGCATCCTGCTGCCCGAGAACGGCAGCGGCGCGGCCTTGCTGGAGCAGCTGACGGCCGAGCAGCAGGCCGTCGTGCAGGGCGTGGCCAAGGCCCGCGACGACAAGCAGAAGGCCTCCGACGAGGCCGCCGCGCTCGCGTCCCAGATCCGTACGGACACGGACGATGTGGCCGGGCAGCGCGACGATGCCCAGGACGTCATCAAGGACATCCAGAAGAAGCTCCAGGACCTGGTGCCGTTCGGGCCCGGCCGCAACGGCAACGGCAGCTGGGCCCCCGAACTGCCCTCCGGCTCGGACAACATCACGCCCCGCACGCAGCTGATGCGGGCGGAGGTGCGGAAGAACTTCGCGCTGCCGTACGAGGTGGGCTGCTTCCGCGCGGGCTCCAGCGGCGAACACCCGCTCGGGCGGGCCTGCGACTTCATGATGAGCACCGGTGGCTCGATGCCCAGCGCCGCCCACAACGCCCTCGGCGACCGGATCGCGGAGTGGGCCATCAAGAACAAGGACAAGCTCGGCGTCAAGTACGTGATCTGGAAGCAGCGCATCAACCAGGGCTCGGGCTGGAGCGCGATGTCGGACCGGGGCAGCATCACCGAGAACCACTACGACCACGTGCACATCTCGATGTTCTGAGGCGATCAAGGGCCCGGGTGTAGATAGGTACACCCCTGTCAGGCACCTAGATCGATTCTCCCCGGCGATCCCCACGCCTAGCGTCGGAGGCACGACGCTCAGGGGAGGCTGAAGATCATGACTACCGCACCGCACACGACCGCCGCAGGACGCCTGCTCAACGTCGCCCTGTGGATCCTCCAGGTGGCAGTGGCGGGCTTCTTCGTGATGTCGGCCATGGGCAAGTTCGCGAACGCGGAGCCGTCCGCCTCGACGTTCGAGGCGATCGGGTTCGGAGACTGGTTCAGAAACCTGGTGGGCGTGCTGGAGGTGGCGGGGGCCGTGGCGTTGTTCGTGCCCCGGCTCGCGGGTCTGGCCGGGCTGGCGTTCGCCGGCCTGACGGTCTGCGCGACGCTGACCGAGCTGTTCGTATCAGGTGGCGGCGTGGTGTTGCCACTGGTCCTGCTGGCGCTCTCCGCCGTGATCGCCTGGGGCCGCAGGGCGAGCACGGCCCGGCTGTGGGCACTCGTCGGGGGCAACTGACACGGACATGCTGGAGTGGTGGAGCTCTTCAAGGACGATCCGATGTCCCGCCCTCTCACCTATCCCGGCCGGATCCCGTCGACCTCCGGCATCCTGGTCGACGACGCGTACGTGCCGCTGAGCGCCGAGGAGAGCGTCCCGCCCGGCGAGTGGCGGGCCGAGGACGAGCCGCTGGCGGCGCTGCTGGCCCGCCTCGACTGCCCGCCGTTGCGGGCGCGCCACCTGGTCGTCGCCGTGGGCTCCAACGCCGCGCCCAGCCAGGTACGCAGGAAGTTCCTCGACCATGGGGTACGCCCGATCGTCCCCATGACGCTCGCCGACGTGCCGGGCATAGCCCCAGGCGTCTCCGCCCACGTGAGCAGATGGGGCTACGTACCGGCCGCGCCGATCGAGACCCCCGGCGAGACCTCCAGGCTGTTCGTGCTCTGGCTCGACGAACTCCAGCTCGCGGCCCTGGACCTCACCGAGCCCAACTACCACCGCCGCACGATCGCCGTCGACGGCACCCGGGCGTTCGTCTACACGGGAAAGCACGGCTGCCTGACAGACCCCGAGGGCCGCCCTCGCCGCCTGCGACCCCAGAGAGCCCTGATCCAGGACCTCCTGGACGAATCCCCCCGGCTACGCCACCTGTGCGGGAACACCCCGGACGACTTCGTGGACAACGTCAGGGACGAGACCGTACGCGAGGCGGTCTACCGCCTCTTCCAGGCCGACCTCCGGACTGAGGCGCCTGCCGGGCCGGATAAGGTCGGACCTCGTGATTGACACCCGCGTTCCCCCACCTCTCACCGGCGACGAGCTGACCGTCCTGACCAATTGGCTCGAATGGCACCGCGGCACCCTCGCCGTCAAATGCGCCGGCCTGTCGGACGACCAGCTGCGCCTGCGCTCCGTGCCGCCCTCGACCCTGTCCCTGCTCGGCCTGGTCAGGCACCTGGCACACGTCGAACGCGCCTGGTTCCGCCGGGTGCTGAACGGCGAGGACCTCCCCAAGCTCTGGGACAAGGACCGCGACAACGACGCCGACTTCAACGAGGTCGACACCGCCTCCGTCGAGGAGGCCTTCGCCACCTGGCAGGCCGAGATCGAGTGTGCCCGCGCCATCTCGGCCGCCAAACCCCTGGACGCCGTCGGCGACCGCAACGGGCAGGACTGCACGCACCGCTGGATCCTCGTCCACATGATCGAGGAGTACGCCAGGCACAACGGCCACGCGGACCTGCTACGCGAGCGTATCGACGGCGTCACGGGCGAATAACGGCCCTGAGCCAGCACCCCAGCCGCCGATACCGCTCCAGCGCCGCCTCCATAGGCAGCGTCGCAGCAGCCCGTGCTCGGCCGGCACGCCCGGATATTCGCGTCACAAGCGATCGTCGGTCAACGCTTTGACCACGGAGCCGGCCCACGGGGCGCACGTAACGGCGGCTCGCCACGCGCCGGTCAGCGGCCGTTCTCCTGGAGGTCCTCAGGCACGTGCGGCGGGTGGCGGCCTGCTCGGCCCTGCCGTAAAAGATGGGGATCTTGATCTAGGCGTCGGCGCGGAAGAGCGCCCAGACGGCCTTGCCGCCACGAGCCAGGGGGTCCCAGCCCCAGCACTGGCTGTAGGTTTCGACGATGTAAAGGCCGCGCCCGTTCTCGGAGATGAAATCGGGCTCCTTGGGCCGCGGCACCTCGTCGCTAGGGTCGGCCACCGCGAGCAGCACGTGCGGCGCGACCCGCATCAGCAGCAGCTCGATCTCCCGCCGCCCCGGCGTGTACATCGCGTACCTGACGGCGTTCGTGACCAGCTCCGACACCACCAGCGCGGCGTCGTCACTCAGCTCGTGCAACCCCCACCGCCGCAGCGTCGAGCGGGTCACGTCCCTGGCCGTCTTCACGGAGTCGGCTTGAAAGGGTAAAGGGCACGAGGTCGCGTACGGCTTCCCGCCTGTGAGAAGGTGGTCGAAGCCCACTTCCCGGGTGATCTGCAGGCAATCGGCAGTGGCCAGAGGATCCTCCACCATGCCGCCGATACCTCCCCGTTCAGCCTTGGTTAGTGCATGTATGGCCGAATATGCACTAAGCCATCATGGGTCACGATCGCTGCAGCTGCAAGACCCAAATGCACGTGCAGTTGCATTGTGCAACAGCAAGCGGCGTTTTGGGGCATAGGTATCCGAATCGGACACGAGGTTGAGACCTTGTCATACCCGGCAATGTGGTGTCACTGTGTGTGCGGACCTTGATAGGAGGCAAAGTGACGCAGAACCAGCCGGGTTCCGGGCCGACGGCGCTGCGCATCCTCCTGGGCTCCCAACTGCGCAAGCTCAGGGAAGCGAAGAACGTCACTCGTGAGGAGGCGGGCCACCTCATCCGGGGCTCGGAATCCAAGATCAGCCGCATGGAGCTGGGCCGAGTGGGGTTCAAAGAACGCGACGTGGCGGACCTGCTGACCCTGTACGGGGTCGTGGATCATCAGGCCCGCTCCGCCGTACTCGAGCTGGTCGCCACCGCCAACGAGCCTGGCTGGTGGCACCGGTTCAACGATGTCCTGCCCACGTGGTTCCAGGCGTACGTCGGCCTTGAAGAGGCCGCCGCCAGGATCAGGACCTACGAAGTCCAGTTCGTGCCAGGACTGTTGCAGACCAAGGAGTACGCAAGGGCTGTGGTGACCGCCGGATCGGCGGGCATCGGAGCGGAGGAGATCGCCAGGAGGGTGGATCTCCGGCTGGAGCGCCAGCGGATGTTCGATCGGCCGGACGGGCCGATCTTCTGGGCGGTGATCGACGAGGCCGCCCTGCGGCGGCCGATAGGCGGCGCCGAGGTGATGCGGGCCCAGATCGAACACCTCATCGATCTGATGCGCCAGCCGAGCATCACGATCCAGATCATGCCGTTCAGCTTCGGCGGGCACAGCGCGGAGGGCGGGGCGTTCAGCATCCTGCGCTTCCCCGACGCCGACCTGCCCGACGTGGTGTACGTCGAGCAGCTCGCCAGTGCCCTCTACCTGGACAAGCGTGAGGACGTGGACCGATACACCGAGGTGATCGAGCGGCTCTGCGCCGTGAGCACCACCCCGGACGAGACCATCGAGCTGTTGCGGTCGATAGCGGAGGAGTTCTGACGACTGGTCGCGGATGATCGCAGGCGAAGTTCTGGCGGTGGCGGCGTCGTTGTTGGGTACACATCTGCCCTAGACTGGCCATCGGCGTTGGATCCCGCCGTAGCGGAGCATGCCCAACACCGCTCATGTGGGCGCGGCGCGTGAGCCGTACCGATGGACGCGCCTGCGATCACTCGTAGCTTGATCAAGGAGACCATTCCCGTGAAGACCGCTGTCGAGGAGCTCAGCCCGACCCGGGTCAAGCTCACTGTCGAGGTGCCGTTCGACGAGCTGCGCCCGAGCATGGATGCGGCGTACAAGAAGGTCGCGCAGCAGGTGCGCGTCCCCGGGTTCCGGCCTGGCAAGGTTCCGGCCCGCATCATCGAGCAGCGCTTCGGCCGGGCGGTAGTGCTGGAGGAGACCCTCAACGACGCGGTGCCCAAGCTGTACGGCCAGGCCGTCGACGAGGTCGACGTGTTCCCGGTCAGCCAGCCCGACATCGAGGTCACGAAGATCGACGACGGTGAGCAGATCGAGTTCACCGCCGAGGTCGACATCCGGCCCAACTTCGACGTCCCCGACTACGCGGGCGCCGAGATCACCGTCGACTCCGCCGAGGTCTCCGACGAGGACGTGGACGCCCAGCTCGACGGGCTGCGCCAGCGCTTCGCGACGCTGACCGGCGTCGAGCGGCCCGCGGCCAGCGGCGACTTCGTCGTCATGGACCTGCGCGCCGAGATCGACGGCAGGAACATCGAGGAGCAGCAGGCCAGCGAGGTCTCCTACGAGGTCGGCGCCGGCTCCGTGCTGCAGGGCCTCGACGCCGCGCTCGAGGGCATGTCCGCGGGCGAGGAGAAGAGCTTCAAGACCGAGCTGGTCGGCGGCGAGAACGCCGGCGAAGAGGCCGACGTGATCATCAACGTCAAGTCGGTCAAGGAGAAGGTTCTGCCCGAGCTGGACGACGAGTTCGCCCAGCTCGCCAGCGAGTTCGACACGCTCGACGAGCTCAAGACCAGCATCCGCGAGCAGTCCCGCCGCAACAAGCTGATCGACCAGGTCGTGCAGGCCCGCGAGAAGGCTCTCGACGCGCTGCTCGACCAGATCGACATCCCGCTCCCGGACAGCGCGCTCAAGGCCGAGGTCGACGCCCGCAAGCACAACCTCGACCACCAGGTGGCCGAGAGCGGCCTGAGCCGCGACGCCTTCTTCCGCCTCTACCAGACGACGGAGGAGGAGCGCTTCGCCGAGTTCGAGACCAACTCCGCCAAGGCGCTCAAGGTCGGCTTCGTGCTCGACAAGATCGTCAAGGCCGAGGAGCTTGGCGTCTCCGAGCAGGAGCTGACCAACTTCGTGGTCCGCCGCGCCATGGAGATGGGCGTGCAGCCCAACGAGCTGGCCCAGCACCTCGCCGACAACGACCAGCTCACGCTGGCCATGGTCGAGATCGTCCGCGACAAGGCCAAGTCCGTGCTCGGCGACGCCGCCAAGGTCGTCGACACCGAGGGCAACGAGGTCGACCTCAAGGCGATCTACACCGAGATCAACGGCGAAGAGGTCGTCGAGGAAGAGCCCGCCACCGACAAGGCCGAGGCGTAACCTCCCTCAAACCGCCCGAAAGCCCCTGAGCCAGCCCGGCCCAGGGGCTTTCGGCCTCTCTACGGCCTTCTGAGGGCACCACGGCCTGCTCCCAGTCCCGGCCTTCCGGCTGCGGGGGCGCGGGTAAGCGGGCGTCCGGAGTCTCCGGCGAGTGCCGCGGGGCGCTCAGGCGGCTTGTGGCGACCCTGAAGGCCGTCGGGGCTCACTTTGTGAGGCTCGGGCTCCTGGGCTCGCCAGGGGGCGCCCTGATGGCCGTGCGCGCGGTGGCTCCGACCACTCCGGAACAGAGCGGCGCAAGAGCCGCACCTGCGCCGTCAGCGAACAGTACGGGGGACCGGGCATGACCTGTGTGCAACGCGCGTTAGGGTCACAAGCAAAGCCAATCGATTACGACGCATCGGAAGGTGACGCTGTGACCAGCCCGCCGACCTTCTATCAGCCTGAGTCGCGAGGCCGTGAGAACGGCTCGTCCTTCCGGCTTGAGGACCAGCTTTACCAGCGCCTCCTCCGGGAGCGCATCATCGTGCTCGGGCAGGAGGTCAACGACGAGATCGCCAACCGCATCTGTGCGGAGTTGCTGTTGCTCGCGGCCGACGACCCCGACCGCGACATCACGCTCTACATCAACTCGCCTGGTGGCTCGGTGAGTGCCGGCATGGCGATTTACGACATGATGGAATACGTGCCTAATGACGTATCCACGGTTGTGATGGGTATGGCCGCATCCATGGGGCAGTTCCTGCTGTCCGCGGGCACCCATGGCAAGCGATACGGCCTTCCGCACGCCCGTGTCATGATGCACCAGCCGTCCGGCGGCATCGGCGGCACCGCGGCCGACATCGCCATCCAGGCAGAGCAGATGCTCTACGTGAAAAAGACGCTGGCCGAGCGGATCGCCCACCACACGGGCCAGCCGCTGGAGCAGATCGAGGCCGATTCCGACCGCGACCGCTGGTTCACGGCCGAGGAAGCCAAGGACTACGGCTTCATCGACCACGTGGTGCGCAGCGCACGGCAGGTGCCCACGCAGGGCCCGGTCTCTTAGGGGAGCTGACATGAACATCGAAAGCCGTTACGTTCTCCCCTCCTTCGTCGAGCGCACGTCTTACGGCGTGAAGGAGATGAACCCGTACAACAAGCTCTTCGAGGACCGCATCATCTTCCTCGGAGTGCAGATCGACGACGCGTCGGCCAACGACGTGATGGCCCAGCTGCTGACGCTGGAGTCGCTCGACCCCGACCGTGACATCAGCATCTACATCAACTCGCCCGGCGGCTCCTTCACCGCCATGACGGCGATTTACGACACGATGCAGTTCGTCCGGCCGGAGATCCAGACCGTCTGCCTCGGCCAGGCCGCGTCCGCCGCGGCCGTGCTGCTGGCCGGCGGCACCCCGGGCAAGCGGTTCGCGCTGCCCAACGCCCGGGTGCTGATCCACCAGCCGTCCACCGAGGGCGGCGGCCAGGGCAGCGACATCGAGATCCAAGCTCGCGAGATCCTTCGCATGCGCTCTCTCCTCGAGGAGATCGTGGCGAGGCACTCGGGCAAGTCCTCCGCCGAAGTCCGCAAAGACATCGAACGCGACAAAATTCTCAACGCGGATGAGGCGAAGGCGTATGGTCTGATCGATGACATCATCCCGTCCAGGAAGAAACGAGCTCAGGCCGTGGCTTCCTAGACGAGACGTGACGCACCGGGGCGCTGCCCAATAGGGCACGTTCCGGTGCGACTCGCCGCTAGGGGGCTCACTGAGGGCCCAGAAGACGGTAACGTCGAAACCTGAGCGGTTCGGCCTAGTCCGGAGGATGTCCGGAGACACTGCTCGCGGGAGCAGGGCGGTCCCACGCAAAGGAGTATCTGGGGTGGCACGCATCGGCGACGGGGGAGACCTGCTGAAGTGCTCTTTCTGCGGAAAGAGTCAGAAGCAAGTCAAGAAGCTCATTGCCGGTCCAGGCGTCTACATCTGCGATGAGTGCATCGATCTCTGCAACGAGATCATCGAGGAGGAGCTCTCCGAGTCCTCCGAGCTCAAGTGGGACAACCTGCCCAAGCCGAGGGAGATCTACGAGTTCCTCGACGCCTACGTCATCGGTCAGGACCAGGCGAAGAAGGCCCTCTCGGTGGCGGTGTACAACCACTACAAGCGGGTGCAGTCCGGAGACCGGGGCAGAGACGACGGCCTCGAGCTGGCCAAGAGCAACATCTTGTTGCTCGGGCCGACCGGTTCGGGCAAGACGCTGCTGGCGCAGACCCTGGCGAAGATGCTCAACGTGCCCTTCGCCATCGCCGACGCCACCGCGCTGACCGAGGCGGGATACGTCGGCGAGGATGTGGAGAACATCCTCCTCAAGCTCATCCAGGCCGCCGACTACGACGTCAAGAAGGCCGAGACCGGCATCATCTACATCGACGAGGTCGACAAGATCGCCCGTAAGAGCGAAAACCCGTCGATCACGCGTGATGTCTCGGGTGAGGGCGTGCAACAGGCGTTGCTGAAGATACTGGAGGGCACCACGGCGAGCGTGCCCCCGCAGGGCGGCCGCAAGCACCCGCACCAGGAGTTCATCCAGATCGACACGACCAACGTGCTGTTCATCTGCGGTGGCGCCTTCGCCGGTCTGGAAAAGATCATCGAGTCGCGCATCGGGAAGAAGGGCATCGGCTTCAACGCCATCATCCGGTCGAAGGAAGAGGTCGACACGGCCGACATCTTCGCCGACGTGATGCCCGAGGACCTGCTGAAGTTCGGCATGATCCCGGAGTTCGTCGGCCGCCTGCCGGTCATCACCTCGGTGCACAACCTCGACCGCGAGGCGCTCATCCAGATCCTCACCGAGCCGCGCAACGCGCTGGTCAAGCAATACCGCAAGCTGCTGGAGCTCGACGGCGTGGAGCTGGAGTTCACCGACGGCGCCCTCGAGGCCATCGCCGACCAGGCCATCCTGCGCGGCACCGGCGCCCGCGGGTTGCGCGCCATCCTGGAGGAGGTGCTCCAGTCCGTCATGTACGAAGTGCCCTCCAGGCAGGACGTCGCCCGCGTGGTCATCACCCGCGAGTCGGTCCTCGAGCACGCGATCCCGACGCTCGTACCACGCGATCAGCTTGCCGCGAAGCAGCAGCGCACACCACGCGAAAAGTCGGCCTGAGCCGCTCTTTCCGCTCACCGGGCGCCCTGTGGCTTCGAGCCACGGGGCGTTTTCGGCATAATGAGCGGCCCTTGGCCCTCTGGGTCATGGGGCGCCGCCCTCCTCCGCCTCCCTAGAATTGGTCACTGTGACAACGCCAGAGCTGCCTACCCAATACACACCGGCCGACGTCGAGACCCGTAGCTACGAGCGCTGGGTGTCCGAAGGCTACTTCCACGCCGATCCGGGCAGCTCGCGCGTGCCGTACAGCATCGTTCTCCCTCCGCCCAACGTGACGGGTGTCCTGCACATCGGGCACGCGCTCGACCACTCCATCCAGGACGCGCTGACGCGCCGCGCCCGCATGCGCGGGCTCGAGACGCTCTGGTTGCCCGGCATGGACCACGCCGGGATCGCCACCCAGAATGTCGTCGAGCGCGAGCTGGCCCGGCAGGGCATGTCGCGGCACGACCTGGGGCGCGAGGCGTTCGTCGAGCGGGTCTGGGAGTGGAAGGAGGAGTCCGGCGGCCGGATCCTCGGCCAGATGCGCAAGCTCGGCGACGGCGTCGACTGGTCGCGCGAGCGGTTCACCATGGACCCGGGGCTCTCGCGGGCCGTGCAGACGATCTTCAAGAGGCTGTTCGACGACGGGCTGATCTACCGCGCCGAGCGCATCATCAACTGGTGCCCGCGCTGCCTGACCGCGCTGTCCGACATCGAGGTGGAGCACAGCGAGGACGAGGGCGAGCTGATCTCGATCCGCTACTCCGACGAGATCGTGGTGGCCACCACCCGGGCCGAGACCATGCTCGGCGACACGGCCGTGGCCGTCCACCCCTCCGACGAGCGCTACGCCCACCTGGTCGGCACGCTGGTGGAGCTGCCGCTCACCGGCCGCATGATCCCCGTGGTCGCCGACGAGCACGTCGATCCGTCGTTCGGCACCGGCGCGGTCAAGGTGACCCCCGCCCACGACCCCAACGACTTCGAGATCGGGCGGCGACATTCGCTGCCGTCGCTCACCGTCATGGACGAGCGCGGCGTGATCACGGCCCACGGGCCCTTCCAGGGGCTCGACCGCTTCGAGGCGCGCCCCGCCGTGGTCGCCGCGCTGCGCGCGGAGGGCCGGATCGTCGCCGAGAAGCGCCCCTACGTGCATTCCGTCGGCCACTGCTCACGCTGCAAGACCGTGGTCGAGCCCAGGCTGTCGCTGCAGTGGTTCGTCAACGTCGCGCCGCTGGCCAAGGCCGCCGGCGACGCCGTTCGCGACGGGCGCACCCGCATCCACCCGCCCGAGCTGGCCAAGCGCTACTTCGACTGGGTCGACGACATGCACGATTGGTGCATCTCCCGCCAGCTCTGGTGGGGCCATCGCATCCCGGTCTGGTACGGCCCAGGCGGCGAGGTCGTGTGCGTGGGCCCCGACGAGGAGCCGCCCACCGGCTACACGCAGGACGCCGATGTCCTCGACACGTGGTTCTCCTCCGCGCTGTGGCCGTTCTCGACGCTTGGCTGGCCGGACGAGACGCCTGAGCTGGCGCACTTCTACCCGACCTCCGTGCTGGTCACCGGATACGACATCCTGTTCTTCTGGGTGGCGCGGATGATGATGTTCGGGCTCTACGCCATGGACGGCGAGCCGCCGTTCCGCGTCGTCGCGCTGCACGGCATGGTCCGCGACCAGTACGGCAAGAAGATGTCCAAGTCGTTCGGCAACGTGGTCGACCCGCTCGACTGGATCGACCGCTTCGGCGCCGACGCCACCCGCTTCACCCTGCTGCGCGGCGCCAACCCGGGCGCGGACGTCGCGGTGAGCGAGGAGTGGGCGGCGGGTTCCCGCAACTTCTGCAACAAGATCTGGAACGCCACCAGGTTCGCCCTGATGAACGGCGCCGCGGTCGGATCGCTCGACGGGCTCGATCTGACGGCAGCCGACCGGTGGATCCTGTCGCGCCTGCAGACCGTCGTCACGGCCGCCGACGACGCGTTCGAGGAGTTCGAGTTCGCCAAGGCGTCCGACCTGCTCTACCACTTCGCGTGGGACGAGGTCTGCGACTGGTACCTGGAGCTGGCCAAGATCCAGCTCGGGGAGGGGCTGGAGCACACTCGGCTGGTGCTCGGCCACGTGCTCGACGCGTTGTTGCGGCTGCTGCATCCGCTGGTGCCGTTCGTGAGCGAGGAGTTGTGGCGGGCCGTCACCGGCGGTGAGTCGATCGTCGTGGCGCCCTGGCCGGTGGCCGACGCCCGTTACTCGGACGCCGCGGCCGAGGCCGAGATCGACGCGTTGCAGGAGCTGGTGACGGAGGTCCGCAGGTTCCGCTCGGATCAGGGGCTCAAGCCCGGCCAGAAGGTGGCCGCGCGTCTCGGGCTCACCGGCACACCGCTGGCCGGCCAGGAGGCGGCGATTCGCGCGCTGCTGCGCCTGACGGAGCCGCCGGAGTCGTTCGACGCCACGGCCCGGTTCTCGGTGGGGGCGGTGACCGTGGAGATCGACACCGCGGGCGCCATCGACGTCGTGGCCGAGCGCAAGCGGCTGGAGAAGGATCTGGCGGCCGCGCGCAAGGAGGCCGCGCAGGCGGCGGCCAAGCTGGGCAACGAGCAGTTCATGGCCAAGGCGCCAGAAGACGTGGTGGCCAAGGTCAGGGGCCGGGCCGAGCAGGCGTCCGCCGACATTGCGCGGCTGGAGGCTCAGCTCGCCGGGCTCGGTGTTTGAAGCGTACGCACGCGGGGAAGGTCCATTCGTTACCTAACTATGGACCTTGAACGCCGTTGAGGCTGCTACAGTTTTCAACGCGGGGCTGGTTAGCTCTGACATCCCTCTGATCGATCCCGGCTTTCGGGCTGCTCTGACCTTGCGGTTGGACAAGCGGCGAAAGTTGGAGTAAGTTAGCAGGGTTGCCTCGAAGAGGGGCAAGTCCGGAATCTACCGGATCGGGCGGTTTGACAAGGATCGTCCGGATCTGGTAACATGAAAGAAATGAAGTGTTAGCCTCCTCGCTGGGGTCCGGGAAGGATTCCGGTGGGGATGTACGTGTCCGTTTCTTGAGAACTCAACAGTGTGTTAAAAGCCAGTGCATGTTTTACATGTATGACCCCGTCATTGGTTTGACGGATTCCTTTTTGGTTGGGATGTGATTCCCTCCAGACATTGTTTGGAGAGTTTGATCCTGGCTCAGGACGAACGCTGGCGGCGTGCTTAACACATGCAAGTCGAGCGGAAAGGCCCTTCGGGGTACTCGAGCGGCGAACGGGTGAGTAACACGTGAG